>NZ_MKKG01000015.1:0-84217 GCF_001942325.1 Gordonia sp. CNJ-863 | reverse complement strand
CGAGGCGCTACGACTGCTTCGTCGCCGCATCTCCGATCGCGTGTTCCAGGTCCTGCGTGCCGATGAATCCGAACTCGGGAATACCGCAAAAGGACCGTTCGCGGTGGCGGCTTGACATAGAAGCATCGCGGAGATCGACCGCCCACAGCGTTGATCGTGGAGTTCGTCGCCGCTTTCCGCGACGAACACGGAGTCGATCCGATCTGCGCGGCCCTGCGCGACACGGCCGCCCAGATCGCTCCGTCCACAGTCCGAGCCCATCTGAGCTCTCGACGAGTCGAGGCGCCACGGGTGGTCCGTGACCGCGAGATCCTCGGTGAGATCCGCACCGTGCATGCCGACAATCTCGGCGTCTACGGTGCCCGCAAAGTCCACGCCGAACTACGCAGGAAGGGTATCGGCGTGGCCCGGTGCACCGTCGAGCGATTGATGAAAGCTGATGGGCTACAGGGGATAACGAGGCTGAAGACACCCACGACCACGCACAGCGAGGGGGCCGAAACTCCGCAGCCGGCAGATCGTGTCGAACGGCAGTTCACCGCGGCGGCGCCGAATGCGCTGTGGGTGGCGGACCTGACCTACATCCGCACCCACTCGGGGTGGGTGTATGCCGCGTTCATCCTCGACGTCTTCTCAAGGATGGTCGTGGGCTGGCAGGTCTCGACCACCATGCACACCGACCTCGCCCTCGACGCCCTGGACATGGGGTTGTGGGCGCGGTCGCGTGCCGGCCAGGGCGTGGCCGGGCTGATTCACCACTCCGACCGCGGAGTGCAGTATCGAGCCATCCGCTACACCGAACGTCTCGCCGAAGCAGACGCAGTGACTTCTGTTGGCTCCAAGGGCGATTCGTACGACAATGCGATGGCCGAGGCGTTCAACTCGTTGTTCAAGGCCGAATGCATCCGCAACCCAATAATGCGCCCTCGCGGTGGCTGGGGCGGTGTCGGCGAGGTCGAGATCGCCGTCGCCGAGTACATCGACTGGTTCAACCACCGCCGCCTGCACGGCGAGATCGGACACGTCCCACCCGTCGAGTACGAGACCACCTACTGGTCGACCCACACAGTCACCAGCTACCGTGAAAACCCGGTCCCGGCAACCGCTGGAACCAACTAACCGAGCCTCCAACAAAGCCGGGGCGATTCAGATCGCCGGCCATATCGAGACCGTGGTGCCGGTGGGGACCACATCGTTCACTGTCTGCACGAAGGCCTCGACCCGTTGAGCAACTAGCCCCGGGGTCGGGTGCATAAGCGGGCTCTTCGGCCGCCCCCGCTTGCGTTTGAACTCTTCGATGACAGGAGGATTGACGTCTGGGCCGTACTTCACCCGGACCAGCGACCGGGAGCGATTGCGCGACATGCGGTCAGTCTTTACCAGAGGGCTCTGACGAATGCCCTCGTTTGTGCCTCCTTGCGCCCTAAGGCGCCGCCTGGGTGATCGGGGTACGCCAGCGGCTGCGAGCTGGGACAATCGAGATCATGGATGACGCCAGACCTGGCTCAGCGAGTCGAGATGCCCGGGCAAGGCTGGTGCGAGACTGGAGCAGTTGAAGCGACGGCGACAGCAGCTGGCCGCTGGCGAACCGGTCACGGCGGAAACCTCGGCCGCGGCTGCGGCACATGCCGAGGAGTCGATGACGCGCGACGGCGGTGCATGCCATGGCCGCCCAGCGTGCCTCCCCTGGACGGAGGCGTGCCCATCGCGAGGCCGCCGAACGACACCTCGCCGCCGCCCGGTGACGAGCACTCCGCATCCAACCGCGGCCGCGGTCGACAACCTGACCACCTAGACACAACAACGTCGCACACCTGACTCACGGCCACCGGGATCACCGACGCCGGGCGACAAAGTCCGAACCTCCCCTTGCCGCAACCTTTTTCGAATGCCGATAATATTGCGTTATGACGTCACGACAGGCATCGGTTGCCAGCACATGGTGACGGTGGTGCCGTCGGGTCCGGTGGTGAGTGCGTGGGTGTCGCTGAGCGCGGTGATGAGTGCTAGTCCGCGGCCGCGGAAGCGCTCTGAGGGGCTGGGGTCCCAGGTGCCGGTGTCGGTGACGGTGATTTCGAGGGCGCCGTTGGGTCGGTGTCGGCTGTGCACGGTGACCGTTGCGGGTTCGGCGGAGTTCTTGGAGGCGTGTTCGGTGGCGTTGGCGACTGCTTCGTAGACGGCCAGGATGATGTCGCCGCGGCGTTCGGTGTCGGCGTCGACAGTGGCAGTCACCCAGAGGGTGAACAGTTCGCGCAGTGTGTGGGCGGCTTCGGCGGTGGCCGCGACCGAGCGTTTGAAGTCACCGGTGGAGTCGCCATCGAGGTGCTGTGATGAGTCCACGCCGCCGTGTCTACCCAGTCGGGGTGCCGGTCATTCCGGTGGGGTCGGTCATGGCGGTGACGGCGTGGGCGAGGGAGGGGTAGAGGACGATCGTCTGGTCCAGGCCCATGAGTGTCAGGGGCCGGGACGTCGCGGGTGCGGCGGCGACGACTCCGAACAGTCCGGTCGGTGCGATGGCCTCGTGCGCGGCGACGAGTGCGGCCATGCCGGCCGAGGCCAGAAAGTCGGTGGTGGTCAGGTCGATGATCAGGCCGCGCGGTTGACCGGTCAACGCGTTCGTCACTGCTTCGGACAGTTGTGGTGCGGTGAGCACGTCGATGCTGCCTTGGACGGCCAGGATCACCAGTTCTTCGTGCTGGGCGGAGACGATGGTCAGCAACGCACGGCCGGCGTTGTCTCCGCTGTCGTCGACGACCACCGCGTCAGGGTTGACCACGGCGTCAGGGTTGACCACGGCGTCAGGGTTGTTTGGCTGCACTGGTGACTCTCGCTTCCATCGAAGGGGGCCACACAGTTGATGAGCGGCCACGGTCCCGACCCACGACATGACGACGGCTGCCTGCTGCACCGGCCTACCCATTTTGTCATGGTCGCCTGCCCGACATCGATGCGGTCGGGCGAGGACGTCAGGCGCCGCGGCCCTTCATCGGGTCTGTGCTGGAAGACCTCCCCTGACGGTCACACGACACCACGTTCGAGATTGCGCATTCGATTGCGCGATTCGCATTCGAGCTGGTGGATCGTCGATTCGTCAAATCAGATGTGGTTGGGGATGTCGGAAACTCTTGCACTGTGCTGTCCGGGGCATGCTCGGCTACTGGGTGGGCGAGGTCGGTCCGTCGTGGTGGCGGTGCGCTGGCGTGGTGACCTCGGGGGTGGCCGGTGGGCTGGGGGGGGTGGCCGGTGGGCTGGGGTGCGGTGAGGATGAGGTGATCGAAGTCTCGGCGCATGTCGTCGCCGGCGCGTAGTCGCGTGCTGGCGGCGACGAGCCCACGTCATCGTCGTGCCCCAACCAGGCCACCTGCGTGATCGGGGTACGCCAGCGGCAACGAGCTGGGAGAATCGATTCGTGGATGACGACAGACCTGACTCAGGGAGCCAAGATGCCCAGGGCAAGGCTGCTGCGAGACTGGAGCAGTTGAAACGACGTCGCCAGCGGCTGGCCGATGGCGAACCGGCCACGGCGGAAACCGCGGCAGCAGCTGCGGCACATGCCCGGGAGTCGATGACGCGCGCCGTCGCTGCACACGCGTCCGCAGCTCAACGACATGATGACGCTGTTCTGGCGCATGAACGCGCGGCGTCGATACATGCCATGGCCGCCGAACGCTCCGCCCCGGGGCGGGGCCTTGTCCACCGCGAGTCCGCCGAGCTCCACCTCAACGCCGCTGACGACGAGCACAACGCAGCGGTCGATGCCCGCGACCTAGCCGAGAATCCCGAACACTAGACATCCAACCGCGGCCGCGACTGACCCCGCATCCCGGGCGCGCACATTGAGGTGCGCACGTCTCGACAGCCAGCGTCTCAACTCAGTACCGGATCAGGTCTCGAGCGGCGAAGTCGAGCTCGTGGTCGCGCCATCCGCGGTGGCGGCGGGCTGGGCATACACGCTGTGCAGCATCGCTTTTACCGCCGGCCACATGGACTTGGGGCACACTGCCATGAGGTTGGCGGCGTAGTGGGTGCGGCAGCGCTGCCATACCGCGCCGGGCAGGTTCGCTGCGATCGCCTCGATGAGCCCGGCATGAGCATCGGAGGTCACCAAGCGCACCCCGCCCAGGCCGCGGGCCACCAGGTCGGCGAAGAAGGTGCTCCACGATGCCTTGGTCTCACTGGTGGCCACCTGCATGCCCAACACCTCGCGGTCGATGGCTTGCGGATGGAGGGCTTCGCACTAAATTGTGCCGGTGGCCTCTGACAGGTGTCAGTGGTCGATGTAGAGGCGTGCTGCATGCTGCTTGGCAGTGTCGCGGTGTCCTTCAGCGGCGCGGAGCGCATCGCGGAGAGATGCCAGTGCTTCGGTGATGCCGGCGATGGCTTCGGCGGGAGTGGTGGGCGCCCCAAGGGTGTCGGTGGCGAGGTCGTCGCGTTGGGCGAGGTCGCGGTAGCTGCGCTCGATGTCGAGGACCTGGCGTTGCAGGGCGTTGATGGGGTCGTAGAGCGCGTCGATGGCGTGGTCGAGTGTCCGGCCGGAGTCGTTCACGATGCTCCTCATGGTGTCAGGGACGTATTGTGGCGCTGTGGGTTAGGTGCGGTAGGCGTGGGCTCGGTGGTCGATCTTGACGATGACGATGGTGTGGTTGGGATCGTCGATGCGCAGCAGGATGCGGTAGTCGCCGCGGCGTGCGCTGTGAAGGCCTTCGAGGTCGTCGCGGAGCGGTTTGCTGAGGCGGTGCGGGTTGCCGGCGAGGGGCCCGGAGATGAACTCGATGACAGCGTGGACGATCCGGGATGGAAGGCGTTGCAGATCGCGGCGTGCGGGGGATGCGACCTCGACGCGGTACTCATCGGCCGAGTCCGTGGGATTGTCGCTCACTGGGGCGGCATGCCGTGTTCGGCGCGCAGGTCCTCGAGGGAAACGGTGTGGCCGGCGGCGTACTCGACGTCGGCAGCCGCGACAGCTTCGCGGATGCCGGCGCGTGAGAGCCAGTAGATCGTTTCGTGCAGCGATTCGAGGTCGTCAGCCGACATCAGCACCGCGGCAGGTTTGCCGTGCTTGGTGATCGTGATGATGTCGTGCGTGCTCTCGGCGCTGTCGATGAGCGCGGAGAGCTTGTCCTTGGCTTCACCGAGAGGCACTGTCGTCATGCATTCAGCCTAGCCGCTAGACTGGCCAGAAACTAGCCATATGTTTAGCCGATAATGTATCTTATGTCAGGTAAACCTGACGTTGAGAAAGCCGGCGTCTGGTTCTCCTGACATCACAGGGCTACCCTATCGGCATGGGTTGGATGCACGAGAGCGACACGCACTTGCACGAGGCGGCGTTGGTGCCGTTCTTCGAGAACGGGGCCGTGAGCCACGGGTCGACCATGATCGACGGCGTGGACTACGAGATCGTGGAGACCGGCCGGCACCCGTACGAGGATCGTCGGCGGCCGTCGGCCGAGATCGTCGGCTGGCTGTTGTCCTGCGATTGCGCCCGGCGAACCAGCTCTGATGTGTCGACCTGGACCGATTCCGTCCAGTGGATGCGGGTGCCCTCAGCGTCCCTCGAGGACCTGGCCCGCCGCCAGGTGTTCGCCCCCGACACCGACCTCGACGTCAACGTGCGGCCCGAGGTCGCGGAGGCCGCCCGAGCGGTGTGGCAGCGCGAACATCTCGACCCGATCGACGTTGATGGCGAGATCCGGGTAGCCGCGGCTGCCCGCAGGGACGCCGACGCACAACTCGACGCCGCGGTGGTTAAGGCTCGCCGGCTGGGTCGCTCGTGGGCCGATATCGGTGCGGCGGCCGGGATGACACGGCAGTCGGCCAACGAGCGCTGGAGGGACAGAGCGTGACAGGCCTGCATGGCAGGCGCTCCACGTGCACGGGCTTGGGTGGCGTGTAGCCACGTAGTGAGGCTACAATCGGAGCCGTAGCCAGCCCATTGCGGTGGGCTTGGAAGTGAGCCACAGGATTACTCGCCGGACGACGAGGCCTGTGGCTCGCGGTCTTTCAGGGGCCGATGGTGTGTATTTCTACACCAGACCCGAGTATGTCGAGGTAGTCCCCGCGGCCGCAGCGATGTTGCACCACGGCACCGCAGACGATGTCGGCGACCCAGAGCGCCGGTTCGTTGCGGCCGATAGCGTGGTCGATTCGCAGAGTTGGGCGACCGCATGTCGTGCGCGGAGCTTGTGCAGCATGTCCATATCGCTCGCGTCCTGTTGGCCTCGGGATTCCAGCGTGATCGTGACGCACGGCATGTCGGCCAGGTGCGGGAGTAAGAACTCCATGCATTTGCGTCGGTGCCGCCGATCCGAGGATTCCTTGTCGACGTGCACCACGACGAACCCTGTCAGGGGCAGTTCGGCGACCGCGGTGACGAGATCGGTTCGCCGTTGCTCGCTGCTGCCGTGCCAGTGCACCTTCGGCTCGGCCAGGCGCAGCACTTCCATGGCGTTGCGGAGGGTGTCGACGTCGTCTTCGTCGCAGAGTGCCGCGGACATCAGGTACGCGCCGGGATCCATATCCGGTCGCGACCCGCTTTCGTCTGCCCACGCCGTCGACATGATGAAACACCCTATTGGTGGGCTACGCCTCGACAGGGCTCAGGGGACACACGGGGGCGGCTTTCTGCGTTGCCCCACTCCGCTCGCGCCTCGACTTGCACGAATGTTATTCACAACCCGTTGTGGTGGACAGAAATGTCACCCACTAGGTGTAGGGTTCTGAATCAGAGGCAAGACATGACAAATCCCCAGAGCGGGGATCGTCACCCGGCCTGGGGATCGTCTGTTCGCATGGGGATGCAATTCAGACGCTACACCGGGCGTTGGTGCTGCGCCAACATCACAGGAGAAGCCTGGCAAAAGGGTGTCGACATCGTCTGCCGGAAACGGTGAGCTATGGCCGCCCCCGACCTGACCACGAGCCGACGCCTCGCTGACGTCCTCCGCGAAGCACGTCAGCGCATCCAGGTCAGCGACGACGAACTCGCTGAAGCCCGTCGCCGACGCGATCTTCTAGCCAGCACTTTGCGGAGGGAGTTCGGCCGAACCAGCCGTACCTACTTGAACGGGTCGGTAGCGCATGGTGACGCCCTCACCCCACTAACCGACATCGACCTCGGTGTCGTCGTGCCTGATCCGGAGAGCACGTATGGCCCGCACGGTCAGGGCCCGGAGGTCCTCCAGCTCCGAGCTGCCGATGCGATCCGCAGTGCTCACAAGACCGAATTTCCCAACCTTCGGGTCATAGTTGGCGGCCGTAAACGATCGGTGTACGTCTCATTTGGAAGCCCTGTCGATCCGAGTCAGGATGACTTCAGCGCGGACGTGATCGTCGCACTCGATTACCCGACGGGCGCCGGCCTATGGATCCCCAACTACGACTCGTGGGACCGGTCCGACCCCGAAACGCACACCACCTTGGTGCGGAGCGCGGCGAAATCCAGCGCCTACAACTACTCCCGGACCGTCCGGTTGCTCAAACACTGGGCTCGCACTCACTCGAAACCCTTGTGTAGCTGGAACATCAAGGCCCTAGCGCTGGCATGCTTGGCCGTCGAGCTCGACCAGCTCGATGGCATGGTTGCTTGGTTCGACCATGCCATCGACGACCTCAGTTGGCGTGACACACCAGATCCTGCCGGAGTCGCGGGAGCCATCGCCTTGCCAGGCGACCGCACAGAACTCGTAGCCAAGCTCCAGAAGGCCCGCGCGAAGCTCGCCGAGGCCATCCAATACGACGCTGAGGGCTACGATGTGCTAGCCATTGAGGCGCTTGCAATCTTCTTCAATGACGAACAGATGCTTTCACGTCCACCGGCCGCAGCCATAGCCGAGCAGCATCTCCAGCGGACTGCGCAGAACCGTCGCCAGCGATCTGTACCGACCGCTCCAGCACTTTCGCCGCAAGTACGTGATCGGACCCCAGTCAGGTCGTGGGCTCGGTGAGCTCACATCGCGCCCGCCGTGTTCCACGCAAGTCCTCGAAACGGCGACCAGTTCGTCCGGCGCCTACACACCGTGGCCCCTTCCCAGGTTCTCGCGCGCCCAATTCGGCCCCTCTCGACCATCTGCCGGCCCCATGGGCCACGTTCTTTCAAAACACTCCCAACCAGCAGTTTCCAGCCACTTGGTACGGATCGCTACCAGCGTGGCGAGTGGCAATGGAAGCTCACGCCCGCAGGCTTCATGGAGACAATCTGCGCATCATCGAAGGTCCGTATGCGCTGGGATACCAGGTTGACCTCGACGTGCGCGGCCCGAACGACCTCGTCTTGGTCACTGTTGTCTTCTACGCCCGACCGGCATACGACACGTACGGACTACACGCTGAGGACTATCCGCGCGTTTGGGCAGAGCTAGGAATGCCATCTAAGCACCGCATGTCTGAGGATGATGCCCTCTGCCTCTACTATCCGCTCGACCCACCATCACGTCGATGGACCGCGACGAAGGGCTTGAATGATCTGCTCGACGTCACCGTCGATCACCTGGGTTACGAAGCGTATTGGCGCGCCACCGGCGGTCATGCCGGTGGAGAATGGCTCGGCGATGAAGCCGAGCATGGATTCCCAACGGTAGACGCAGCGTGACCAGCGCAGGTCCTCAACCACCCGGTGGGCAAACTAGCTCGTCCAGCGGATTCTTCGAAGGTTTCGGATGGTCAGATGGTGCGCCGATAATTGCGGCGGCGGTCGCCGCGCTGATCGCCGCCGTCATAGCTGTGATCGGGTACAGCATTCAGCGTAAGATCACGCGTCGAAGTGAACGAGCCGACCTCTACGGCAACGCCATTGGCGCGGTTGAGGAGTACCTGGAGGGGCCGTACCGTATACGGCGAAAGATAGCGGACCCAGCTAACTGGTTTACAATTTCCAGTGCACTTTCAGACGCGAAAACGGCAATTTCACATCATCAAGCGTTGATCGAACTGCACGCGCCTCCGTCTGTAAGCCGTTCATATAGAGCCTTCGCTAACGCAGCTACCGCGGAGGTCGGCCCCGATATGACGAGCGCTTGGCAAGCACCGCCACTAAATCGACCAGAAGACGTACCGCTGGGTAGCGGCTACGCCCGGTCGAAATCAGATCTAGCACGTTCGGAGCTCATCGAAGTTATGGCTGATGATCTCGACGCCATCGGAAAATGGTGGCGGTTCACGAAGTGACTTTGGCCGTAGACCCGAGCTGCCTGCGACTGGGAGAACCTCATAGCTTATGTCAAAGGCAATCCAAACCTATTCTCCCTCAGCAATTTACGAGTGCCGATAACTTGTATTATGTCAGTGGAACCACTGCATACTGCATCAGATGCATCAACTCGCCACTCCTCCTGATCCTGACCGCGGTCACGAACACCATTGTTTCGCAGCGGCATTCGAGTAAGCGACACAACTTGACGCGAGGCCGAGCGCTTGAGGCCGGGCCGCGTTGCCACGGAATTCAGCCCGATGACCTGCGGAGTGGCGTCGATGATGCATTGGATGAATCAATGATGCATCAGATGAGACGCCCGGGCGTTCTGTAAATGGATGTCCGCGGCAACCCGGTCCGGCGCATAGTCGTGGCATGCTGCGTTTCTGTGCTGATGTCTCGCCCGCGGACTGGATCACGCGAAGTCGTGACGCGACCGACGACGTCGCGTCGGGCCAGGCATGGAAGGCACTAGCACTGTTCGGCCCTCCTGAGTTCGAGGCCTACGCGCGAGTCCGCTTCATACCGGATCCAGGTGCCGAGGACGACTTGGCCAAGCAGGGCAAGGCGGCCATCGACTTCGGCACCCACTGGTTCAAGGGGCAGACCATGGGCAACGGTCAAGCCCCGGTCAAGAAGTACAACCGCCGGCTCCGGGACCTGATCGCGGCTGACAAGGCGAAGCCGTCCTGGATCGTCTCCCACGAGATCTCGCTGGAAGAGGCCGCCGACGCCTACAGGAACTTCGACGCCAGGTCCGAGGGCTGGACCAAGGTCGTGATCAAGCCGGGTATGTCCAGCGGAAAGTAGGCGAACTGACATGGCAGCAGATCTGCAGGGCTGGAGAGTCGCGATCCTCGCCGCGGACGGGGTCGAACGCGTCGAGCTCGAGCAACCCCGCGAGGCACTGGACCGGGCCGGCGCCCGGACAGAGGTCCTGTCGATCCACGACGGCGAGATCAAGGCCCGTAAGAACGACCTGGATGAAGCGGGCACGTTCACCGTCGACGGGCTGGTCGCCGAGGCCTCGATGGGCGACTACGACGCCCTGCTGCTTCCCGGCGGCACGGTGAACCCCGACCAGCTCCGGGTCGACGAGGACGCTGTCGCGTTCGTCCGCGACTTCGTCGAGAGTGGCAAGCCCGTGGCGGCGATCTGTCACGGGCCTTGGACGTTGATCGAGGCCGGTGTGGTCACTGGTCGCACCCTGACGTCCTTCCCGAGCATCCGCACGGACCTGCGCAACGCCGGCGCGAACGTCGTCGACCAGGAGGTCGTGGTCGACAAGAATCTCATCACCAGCCGCTCGCCCGACGATCTGTCGGCGTTCTGCGACGCGCTCGTGTCCCAACTCGCCGGCACCACGACAAAGGAATAGGAGACATCATGAGTGTGACCAAGGGATTGCTGGTCAGGTTCGACGCGTTGCCCGGCAAGGAGGACGAGGTGAAGGACTTCCTCGACAGCGGCCGTGGGCTTGTCGAGGGAGAGCAGGCCACCACCGCGTGGTTCGCGATCCGCCTCGGGCCGACCTCGTTCGGTATCTTCGACGTCTTTCCGGACGACGCCGGACGTGATGCCCACCTGTCCGGACCCGTGGCGGTAGCGCTCGGCGAGAACGCCGGCACGTTGTTCTCCGAACCCACGATCGAGAAGCTCGACGTCCTGGCTTCCAAGCTCCCCGCCTGACACCACAGACCGGGAGTACTGACCGCGACATGAGGGGTCGCTGCGCGCGGTGACTTCGGGCTGACACAGCCCGTTGACGTCGTGGCAGCGGCCCCTTCTCTTGCGGCCTATCGCCCATCCCTAACGGATCGAGGAACCGCGATGACAGGAACTGACGACGACGTTGCCCCGACGCGTTCACCCGAGGTAGCAGTGATCGGGGGCGGGATCGTCGGTCTGTCGACGGCGTACGCGCTGCGGGAGCAGGGCGTGCCGGTGCGCTTGTACGAGGCCGGTCTGCCCGGAACGGGTCAGTCCGCGGGCGAGTCGCGGATCTTCCGGCATGCCCATGACGACCCGCGACTCGTCGCTTTCGCGCGCGAAAGCCGCGGCGTATGGGATGAGTGGGCCGAACACTTCGACGTCGAGCTGGTCTCATCAGACGGTGTCGTGGCGATCGGCGAGAGCGCCCTGGCGCGGCTGCGGGTGCTCGACCAGGTCGGCGGCGTGGAAGCGCACGAGATCGATGCAGCCGAGCTCGCCCAGCGAATGCCGCTGCTCGCTGGGTACTCGGGGCCAGCGGTGCTCGACGAGTCGGGCGGCGCGATCCGCACCCGCACCGCGATCACGGCACTCGCGGGTGCCCTCGCAGATGCCGTCACCACCGCAGAGGTCATCTCCATCGATCCCCGTGCCGATGGGACGGTCGAGGTGCGCAGCGTCACCGACCGGGCTGTCTACTCCAAGGTGGTCGTGTGCGCCGGCCGCGAAACCGCCCGCCTGGCCCGCAGCGTCGGCCTGTCGCTGCCGGTTCGCCTTGCCGCACACGTCCGGCTGACCTTCGACGTGAAAGCCGCCGCCCCGGCACGAGTCGCGTGCCTGCAGGACAGCAGCGGCGTCTTCGGCGAAGTCGGCGTGTACGCGACGCCGCTACCGGGCAACAGCAGTTATTCGGTCGGACTCAGCGAAACCGTCGGCGTCCGCGACGACGGAACGTTCATCGACCCTGCGGCGATTCGATCGCTGGACGAACGCGCGCGCGAATACGTGACACGGGCGCTGCCCGGTCTCCACCCAGAGCCGCGCGACTTTCTTCACTGCTGGGTGACCGACCTCCCATGGAGCGAGGACGGGGTGGCCGTGTGGGAGGCAGGCTCTGTCATTTTTGTGGCCGGTCACAATCTGTTCAAGCAGGCACCTGCGCTGGGTCGCGCTCTTGCCCGGGCTGCGACCGGCGGCGGTCTCGCCGCTGACCTCACGCCCGCCGCTCGCCTCGGCGAAGCCCTGCGATAGTTCGCCTGACCCCAGTACGGACGCACTCAATGGGTAAACGTCTCCTCGTCGAGGACAACGGCAGCCCGCCCTGGGTCAACCCAAGAGTCGCGGCTGGACAGCAGTCACAGTCTCATCCACCTTGTCATGGGGTGTCTTCATCGTGAGGATTGGTACGCGGAAGTGCCGCAGCGGGATCCGATCTACGCCGGCCAACCCGGATACAGCCGCAAGCTCGACCGCGACGGCGACGGCGTCGCCTGCGAATAGACACCCCGCCATCCCACACGCCGTCACGACGGTCCTTTCGGAACGTCGTGACGGCGGTCTAGGCTGCGGTCGCGGCACCCTCCCGGGTGTTGCGAACCCTGTCGTCGAGAACTCTCAAGGAGTGGTCATGGCTGGAATCGCAGACAAGTTCGACAAGGCATACGAAGACAAGTCGTTGGCCGAACTGGCCGATGCGCCGGTCGCAGCGCTGCAAGGCGTCAGCGACGGCGACGCCGAAAAGCTCCAGGCGGCGTTCAACATCAAGACCGTGCGCGACCTGGGCACCAACAAGTTCTTCCTCTGGGCCCAGGCGGTCGCCAAACTCGCCGAATAGGGCGGTCAGCCCGCGCGGAATACCGCGGGCGGGGCCGCCGTTGAGGGGTGTGACGGTGGCGGGCTCATTGCCCCGGGCCTCACCCCTTTCCGCCGCTGCGTGCGGCCACTCGCCGAGAGGCGCACTGACCGGCACCGTCCCTCAACAGGCTGAAGCCGTCGACCCCGATGCGGGTCGGCGGCTTCAGTCGTCACACGGGGAACAAACGACCAGAAGGAGCAGACGGCCGCAATGGCGCCGCTGCTCGTGAAGTCGGACAGTCGGATGGGCGAGTATGAAGACGTATCTACCGTCGACAAGGACTGACCGGACATCGTGACTGCGCACCTCCCCCGACTCAACCCTCAGTTGACGTTGCGGTGGATCGACACCGCAGACGTTCGCGCCCAGCAGTGGGGCTTCCTCACCATTGGCCAGTGCGCTCGATTCGAGATGACGGCGACTGACCTGAAAAGGTTGCGGCAGAACAAGTATCTGGTGCCAGTCGCGCATCGAGTCATGCGCGAACCCCGCCGTGTCGGCGAGGGTGTCCTCGAGTCAGCTCGGCTGGCGTGGGTCGCGGCAGGCACGTTCCTGTTTGCCGGCGAACGGCTGGCGGCCACCTGGCCTGACCACGTCGTCACCGGAACGACCGCGTTGGCCATCCACGGGCTCGCCGATGCCATCGGCCGGCTCCCCCAGCTCGCGGTGATCAGGACCAATTCCATCCGTCGCTACAGCGTGAGCACCGCAGAACTGCTGGCGGTCGACGGCCCACTTTCGTGGGACGAGGTGACCCTGATCGACGGGCTTCCCGTTGCGACTCCCGCGGCCGCGATCGGGGCGCTCGCCACCACCGATCCGGCTCGGGTCGCCGACCTCGCCGCATACCTCAGCGGCGTCGCACATGCTTCCGCAGACCGACCTGATCACGACCTGATTGTTCAAGCGGTCGCGCAGGCGACGAGCTGAACGAAAGGTCAAGCCGCAACTGCGGTGCATGCCACGACGAGACCCGCGGCCACGCGTAGGCGCGACGCGATTGGTGGGGCCTGCCCCGGGCGTCGTTGTTCTCGGTCATTGCGGTGCGGGGTCCTCTCGCGGTTGTAGTGCCTCGGGCGGCACCCACATGGTGATCGTGACTGAGGAAACGTGATTGGTGCTCTCGACCGGCATCTGACATATCCCGCGCCAGAGGCCGTTTGAGAGTTGGAGCCACGCTAAAAGAAGAGCAGGGCGGGCATGGCCGGCTCGATCCGGGCGCCGGAGGCACGGACTCGCAGTGACACTCCCCTGCCGGCCGCATAAGACCGCCCGCAGGAGGGGTCCGCGATCGCCATGTCGACCACAACGGGCTTCGGCGGGTCGAACACGCGCAGCGCTCGGGTGTCGGGCCAGTGGTCAAACATGCACAGAGTCTAACCCCGGTGCTCGAATGGGTGTTCGATGCGCATGTAGTCTGTTCGAGTGGCGGGGGTGTGCCTGGCGCCGCAATCGCCACCAGGACCGCCACCTTGCTTCTCCTATTCGTGCTGCCGCACTGCACTCGCACGGATTCGACGGCGCGCAAGCAGTTGTAACGTTGTACCGTTACAACTGTCTAACTTCAGTAGCGTCGCGGGCGGCCTGGCTTGTTCTGGCTCGGTCCGGCGGCTTCTATCTCCGCCCGAATGGCGGCGATTACTTCCTCAGGTGACATCTCGTTCATCAGTCTGCGCATCGCGAACCTCGCGATCGCGCTTCGCGAGTCGATCCTGGGCTTGGTTCGGCGGCCAGCGATGCTCACTTCCTCAAGGAAGTCGTCAGTCTCTTCATCGAAGTAGATCGTGCTCGGGCCCACGGTGCGACCAGTCGAACCGCCAGCGGCGTCAGTGGATGGCGCTGGCGCGGGGTTCTTCTTCGGCTTCGGTGTTGTGGGGCGAGGTTTCGCGGCCACCGTGACCGAGGGCTTAGTTGATTCTGGTGGAGTGGGCGCGGCCTGCACCGCTTCGGGCGTTGCCGTGGTTCTGGCTGGCTCGGTGTTGGTCGTTGCAGACGGTGACTCGTTGGACTCCCCCGACACTTCGCCAGGTCCGCTAGCGGTTTCGGTCGCGGATACCGGCGGCGCCGTGTGGCGCGGCGGTGGCATAGGCCGGGATTTGGCCCGCTTCTCACGTTGTTTGGCCATTGCGTCAAGGCCGCTCATTGCACTCATCGGACATACTCCTGGACGAACTTCGCGGTTTCTTCGTATGCCTCGGCGACAGGTTGCAGTGCCTTCGCCGGCGGGTTCTCGGATGTAATCGCGATGCGTTTGGTGCGGCGCTCGACGGCAACCGCTCTTGGGACGGGCGGACCCACCTGAACGGGGGTGCCCTCAACCGCCTTAGCTAGCCTTCTGAGCTCTGCCTCCGGTGGAACAGGCGGGATCATCGTCGGCGAGATGATGAGTGGGTAGTCCGGCATGTCATTGATGAGCTCTTCGGTGGCGGTCAGATCGAGGTTGCGCAGTGGCGTCGGCACGATCACCGCGTGAGCAACACTGAGTGCACCGAACGCGGCGGGAGAGATCCCGGGGTGTGTGTCGACAACAACCCATTCGGTGTCCCAATCCTTCGCCCATCGCTCGAGCGCATCGGCTACGACCTCATGTTGGGGCATCTGGTCGTAAAGGTCAGGATGTCCGGGCACCAGCCGAGGCTTGCCGTGCCCCTTCAACGGGCGAGGTGTTCTACCGCTCTCAAATGCATCCAGGATCGGAATCCGCAGCCGTTCCAGCGGCCGATACCCCCACTTTCCAGTCACTCCCCCACCGTCGTGCTCGAAGTCGACCAGGACAGCGTCCAGCAGGTAGGCCAGCTCGTACGCACCCGTACTCTTGCCCACCCCTCCCTTTCGAGAGTGATGCACGACGATCTTCGCCATTGTGACCTTCCACTATTGAAACGTTGTAGCGGCATAACGCTGGCGCGATCTGCCATCAGTCGTTCGGTTGCAACGTTGCACCTTTGTAGCGTTCAAACCTTGTAATACCCTGCGGTTGAGCCGTTATGGGCACTAAAGCCTGTAACCGTGTAACCCCGAAACCGTATAACGGTGGAACCCTCAAACGTTGGAACGACACAACGTTGAAAGTGCAGAACCTTTCAACGTTGTAGTGTTGCCTATCTGAAACTTTTGAACGTTGGCTAGTTACAACGTTGCAATGGTCGAACACTGCAACGTTTGAGTGTTGTAGCTATCTAAGCCTACAACGATGTAATTTACCAACCCTACAACGTTGTCCGCGCATAACACCTAACCGCACACCGTTATAACTGGCCAACGTTGTAGCGTTACAACACTGCCCAATGACTGGTGGCGGTCATCCGGCGATGTGGTGGTCACATCGCGCCACGACATCGCCCAGGTCTCGGTAGCCGTCCTCGCCGCATAGGGAGCAGTTGGCGATTGCTCGTCGGCGAGCGGCGGCTGCTCGGCGGAACTCGGCCTCGCGCGCTTCTTCGGCGGCCGCGGGACGGTCTTCCATGTCGCCGTGCTTCTTGAGCAGCCCTCCGAGGAGTCGTACCGGGTCGCTGGGGTCGGTGGCGATCCAACCTCCGAGGCTGACGTGGTCACGTAAGAGCTGGTCGAGGTCCGCCGGAGTCCACCCGAATGCAGCAGGTTTCGCGAGAACTGCGGCGAGCCGACCAGGGGAACATTTTGCTGCCCACAGCGGTGCTGTAGCGCTGTGGCGCCATTTGTGGCCCAGCAGTAGGCCCTTCTGATTATGCCGTGGGCGAGCTTTGAGCGCTGGCCGGCCACTTCCTGCGGTCCTGGAGTCGCGCGAAGCGCGGCTTTGGTTCTCTCCGGCTTTGCCGGTTGCTGATAGTGAGTTTTGACCAAGGTGAGAAGGGGTCCTAAAGGACCCCTGTCGGGGGTGGGGTGTCGCGAGAGGGTCAGTAGCGAGTTTGATGCGCCTGACCTGTGCATTGTTCGGCGGATGCAGGGCATAGACACTCGCCCAGCCGCGCCCCTTATCTCCCTTGCGCCAGGACGCCATTCGTTCGCGGAGCGTGCGTTGCCGGCCACGAAGAACTTCAGTGGCCGCTCCAATGAGGCGGAGGAACGCAGAGGCTCGCTGGACGGTGCGTTCTCCAAGTCCAGTGCGGGCCATGATGGTTGCGACCGACAGTCGAGAGTTGCGGCCGGTTTCCCAATCGGCGGCAGCTGCGCGCGCTGCGGCGACTTTGACCACGGCCTGTTTGCTGACTCCACCCCGTCCCTGCTTGTCCGCCAAGGCGGGTCGCAGGGCCGGGTAGTGGAGGTCGTAGGCGATCTGGATCTGCATGAGGTAGTCGATGTCGCTGTACCAAGCGGCGACGCCGGCGTGGGCCAGACGTGGGAGATCGAGCCGGACACGAGCGGGTGGCTCGATGTGAACGACACCATTCACGCCCTGGCCGATACGGATGCGCACAGGTGCTGTGGTGCGGATGACGCCTCGCCGGCGTCGAGCACGGGAGGAGCCGGGATAGAGCCGCGTTCCGCAGGCGCGAGCGAGCGCCTGTGCAGATCGAAGATCACGATTCGACACGCTGGATATAGCAGGGATTGCGGACACCAAAGGGTGCGCGCTACCCTGAGACCTGTCACGCAAGACAGTCCCTTCGGGGAATCAAGGAACGAGATTGCCGCCTCGTCCCTCAAACTTCACGAACGCCCTCGGTTGCCGCCGGGGGCGTTCGTCATTTAGTTAGGCGCCAAGCTGGAGCTGGATCACCTCCTGGCGAAGCTTTGCGGGAACCAAGTCTGGTCGTCCTGCCTTCTCCGCGATTGCGGCAGCAACCCACTCGGACATGGAAATAGCCACGCCGTACTTCTCCTTGAGCTTCTCGGCCTCGCTCTTGGCGAGCGCCTTGATCTCAGCGGTCTGACGCATGTTCATGTGCTCGGTGTGGGTTTTGAATCGGGGGTCAGGCATCGCGGCCTCCTTCATTCGGACGGTTCCCCGTCGCCGTCCACTTTGCGTCACAAGTGCGGACAATCTTGGGAGCGACACGCCGAATCCGCAGACTTACCGAATCTAACATGACGGAGATCGGCACACGTTCGGTAATGTGCGCCGATCCCTGTCGGTCAGATGCGGTTTGTGCTGGTTAGGAGCGTTTCATGTGTTGCGTGATGCTGTCTGCAAGTTCCTGGGGGTGCGTTTCGGGTAGCCAGTGGCTTCCACCCTTGATCTCTTGGAACTCCAGATCGCGCACAACTTCGGGGGTCTTTCGTGCGACGGCCCGATTGAAGAAGGCGTCGTTGGTACCCCACAGATACAGAGTGGGCGGGGGAGGGGAGGGGTTGGCAACCTTGGCTGCGGCGGTCGGCTTGACGAGGTCGCGCAGCATCTGTCGGTACCAGTTGAGGGCTCCGGTGGCTACGCCCGGCCGGTTCATCAGGTCTTGGTAGTACGAGGCTCGGTCTGCTGGTAGGTCTGAGGCTTTAAGCAGGGGAGCGAGCCGTCTTTTGATGACGACCTCGGGCAGGACGGGCAGGGCGACTGCGCCCATGTACCAGCTGCGCACGAGCTGGCCCGTGTGCGTCCAGGCCCAGGACAGCGCAGCCGGATGCGGTGTGGACACCACGGTGGCGGTCTTCATCCGGTGGGCGTGGGTCTTTCGCATGGTCCAGACCAGCGATCCGCCCCAGTCATGTCCGATCACGTGCGCAGACTCCACGCCGCGCGCATCGAGCAGAGCGACAACGTCACCAACAAGAGCCGCCACGGTGTACTCGGCCAGTCTTGCGGGTTGGGCCTGTGGTGAGTAGCCCCGCAGATCGGGAATCAGAACGTGATAGCCGGCCTCGGCGAGGATCGATCCGACCTGAGCCCAGGAGGTGGAGTCCTGCGGGAATCCATGCAGGAGAACCGCAGTCTCGCCATCAGTCGGCCCCAGCTCGGTGTATTGCAGCGTCAGTGTGCCCGAACTGAATGTTTGCACGGTGGGGATTCCTCTCCTGGCATTCTTCGGCTGGGCGGGTATGTTGCACCCCAGGTTGTCAGACCGCAGTCGGGAGGTCGATACGGGTGGTGAAATTCGCAATGCCGGGGCTTGGCTCCTGGAAGTGGCGACGCGAGTCCAGGCCGGGACTCGTAGAGCAGGTCCTGTCGGAGATTCCGGTCGTTCCGCCGTGGACCGTAGATGAGTTCTGCAGCTGGATCGAGAACCGCTACGACCGCAAGGTGGTTCTCTCTCCCTGGCAGACCGAGGCACCTAACGCCGGAGAGCCGGGATCGTGCGGCCTGCTGTGGGTGACCCAAGATGCGTTCATCATCAACTACGACGACACCAGAAGTGAACGCCACCAGAGGCAACAGATCTTTCACGAGATCGGACATATTCTCTGCGATCACCAGGGCGGGCAATGGAATCCGACCGCGATGGCGGCTGTGGCCGATGGCCTTGACCTGAATATGGTTGAGCGTGTGTTGCATCGCAGCGTGTTCGACAGCGAAGAGGAGAACGCTGCGGAGCTCGTCGGTACTCGGTTGGCGGTTCTAAGCCGGGGACAGCGCGGCGACGGTCGGTTTGATCGGATCGCGAGCGCGTTTTTCGAACCGCTGAAGCAGTGACACCGAGCGACGTTCTCGTTCAGCAGACCACAACCGCTGTCCCGACCTGGATTTGCGGTCCGGTAATTGCGATTGCGTTGGCGCTGATCGGTTATCGGATGCTGATCCTTCGGGATCGTCGACCTACCACGACCGCAGCGCACTGGTACGCCTTGTTCATCGTGGTCTATGCCGGGTTACGGGTGCCCGTCGTCCAGGACTGGCTGAGGGGACACACGCCTCTCACCTTGGCAGATCTACGGGTGGCAGGAGCGATCCTGCAGGTGGCTGCGGCCGCAGCATTGCTCCTGCTTGGGCTACGGTGGCGATCTCGTAGTGGCACAACGTCATCCGCGATGTGGTGGGCGTTGACTACAGGTGTGCTTGCGGCTGGCGTCTTGCTGGTGTGGGTCCACGCACCGTTGCGGGCCAACCAGATGGCGATCGAGGAGCTCGACGGTTCGTGGC
Organism: Gordonia sp. CNJ-863; assembly: GCF_001942325.1. Lineage (NCBI taxonomy): Bacteria > Bacillati > Actinomycetota > Actinomycetes > Mycobacteriales > Gordoniaceae > Gordonia > Gordonia sp. CNJ-863. Next base: position 64,471 of record NZ_MKKG01000015.1, on the reverse strand, counting down.
GCACGGGACTGTATCTGACGTTGCACAGCATTTTGTTCATCCCTGCCGAGCTGATTGTTGTGGCCACGCTGTGGCAGATGGCAAAGACCGGTACGCTCAGCCGTCGCGTTCTGGTCCTGGCGCTATCCGCTGCCATCGCTTTCAGCGTCATCAACCTAGCGTGGGTGATGGGTGCGGGGTGGCTCATGACCGCTGGTGTCGACGGGGCGTGGACCCAGCCTCGCTCATCAGCTCGAAACGACTTCGCCCTCTACCCGACGTTGCTGCCTTGGCTCCCCGTTGGTATCCCGGCCGTCGTTGTAGATGTTCGCCGTCGTCTCGGTCTCGATCGCGTCCGCGAGCAGCGAATGGCCGAGCTACGCCCGATGTGGGAATCCCTGACGGCAGTTCTGCCTGCCTACCGACTCGCGGAACTGGGTCCGGCCGACGGGTTTCCGAGTGAGGCTGAGCGGGAGCATCGGATGCGTATCGAACTCGAGGACACTATCTATGCCCTGTCGCGGAACCTGCCCGAAGGTACGGCGTGGCCAGAGTCAGCAGCCGGCCGCGCACAGTTACTGCGGGAGGCATTGCACGCATGGGAGTCGGGCGGGCGAACGGCGGTGTCGTCGGCCGCGGGCATCGAGACGCGGCCGCTATGGGCTAGTTCCGAGGCCGATCTCGATGCGGTGGCACGTGAATGGGAAACCGCCTCGGCACGCCAGCAGACGTCGGCAGGGCTGACTACTGCGTCTGTGAGGGGGCTTTGATCATCGCGCCGAGTGCGGCGCGCAGTTTGCGAACGAGATTCGGGTCCTGGTCCACGTCGCGGGTCGCGATGTGTTGAACTCCGAGGTCCCGGGCTTCAGCGATGAGAGCCAACCGGTCGTGCATGAGCAGGATCTGATTGTTTTCTGCCACGGACCGCGGGGCTGTCAGATAGCCGAGGTCTTGGAGGCCGAATACCTGTCCCAGCGCCTGCCGCAGGTCGTCAGTCAGCACGGTGACCGAACCATTCCGTAATGCGGCGATCAGGGCTTCGTCAACTGGTGCATCGAGGATGGTTGAGGCTCTGTCAGCGATCTCCCGGTTGGTCAGTGGCGGCTGGTTCCTGGGGTGGGCGAAGGAAACCAGTCGGTTCAGCCGCTCGTGCAACGGTGGAGTGGTCATGAATCTCCTGACTCGACGGCATTGGAGAAGCGGGTCTCGTAGCGGTGCGCGTCGCCGGGGTTCGGTGTCTCGTAGCCTGCTAGCCACCGAAGATACCGAAGGTCATCCTGATCCTGCTCGGTACCGGCTTTTGATGGCGGTGCTCGCAGATGATCGTCGAGTACGAGGATGAGGTCGTTCAGCGAGTCCGTATGTCGGGCGATTTCGGCCTGACGCACGATCCACGCGCGGGTGAGCCGATCGATGGCATGACGCAGTTCTGTCACCCCCACAGCCTGTTCCTCGGACAGATCTGGTAGGTCGTCGAGCGCGCGCCCTTTCTTTGTCAGATCGGCGAGCGCGTCTGTGCGGAGGAAGACACCGTGCTCCGTAGCAGTGATGGGTGTGGGCGGTCGTGCGGTCCCTATTGTGGCGGCACTGTCATTGCCTTGGTGTGGGTCAGGAAGGGGTGTGGGGTCGCCGCCTTCGAACGCACGTCCTGCGCTGCCGGGCGTCCACCGCAGCGCATCATCGAGCTTGGCCAGTGTGACGTAATCGGGCCGCGTAGTCGTACCGCGTTCGATCTTGCGCAGGGTGAGATCGCTGGGACCGCCGGCGAGGCGAACGTCAGATTGTGACATCCCGAGCTCCTGGCGGCGCCTTTGAACTAAGCGCCCAAAGCGCGATGTATCGGCCACCCGTCGCACTTTAGGTGCTTGCGGTCGCCGAGTGCGTGATCGCCCGGCACGTACGCCTTCCCTTCGCCTTACTTTCGGTGTACCTTGTGTTTTGAGAGCATGCACAACCGCGCAAAACACGCGTTATAGCGATAGTCTTCCGATAGTACGGCGAAGGTTTCGATTCGGTTACGTCACGTATGCCTCGTCTACGTCTCAACCCGGCCTCATGACCAAGGAGAGCTGCGAGCACTAACCGAACCCATTCAGCATCTCGAGGACCGAGCTGAAGGACCAGATTGCCGTCTTCCCCTCGGGCTCGGTCCACGAGTGCATGTGAACAGCCCGACCCCGATGCGGCAGCCAGGCACTTCGCAGTTTACGCGTGGCGCGATGGCGTGCTGTTTCGAATTGATCGACTCGAAGCGAGGACTCGTGAACGGCGTAAACACCGATCAGCGGCAGACTTTGATGGTCCCGACCGCTCAGAGCGTTAGCGCTGCTGCCGCAATGTACGGCCGCACAACCACATTCCGATGCAGCTGCCGCCGGCCGGGATTCCTGTGCGTCATCGGAGTTCCATTCGAGGTCGGGTTGACTGTTGCGCATTGCAACTTGGGCCACCCATTGCTGCCGACGTGGCTGGCGGAAAGTGTGTCGCAGTGAGCGGCACGTGGCGACGACGCGCCGCCGTGGTGTCGGTGGCCTTCACCCTGGCCGTCGGAGGGCTGACGACGACAGTCGCCGCTCCCGCGGAGGCCGCCGGGTCGTGCCCCAGCCTCTACGTCCTAGGAGTTCAGGGCACAGGCCAGTCAGCGGCCAACGCCAGCCCGACCACGGACTCCGGGTTCCTGTCTTCGGTGATGAAACCGCTGATGACGATGGCCGGCTCCCTGGTTCAGCGCGCTTACGTCCCATATCCGGCGGGCTTTGGTGGCGCCACCGGGGGATCGTCGATGACCTTCGACAAGTCCGTCTCACATGCGATCACTCGCACCACCTCGATGATTAAGCAGGTCGCTGATCGATGCGACGACACCCAGTTTGCGTTGACTGGTTATTCGCAGGGGGCGTTTGCTGCGGCTCGTGTCGCCCGTGACATCGGCCAGGGACGAGGCCCGGTGCCGGCGGACCGGGTCGCTGGGGTGTCGCTGTTCGGCGACCCCACCCGGCCTGCGGGTGCTCCGCTGTTTCCCGGCCTCGATGGTGCTAGCCGTCCTGATCCGGCGCCTGGTACATCGGGCGAGTCGCTGATGACGGTGCCGGTGCTGGACCAGCAGATGCCGGCGGGCGGTGGCATCGGTCCGACCACAGATACAGTCAGCGACTACGGCGAGCTGACCGGACGCGTCGCATCCCATTGCCAGAGTGGCGATCTGGCGTGTGACGCACCTGCTGACGCGCCGGTTGTCCATCTGGTGACCAATATCGTGGGCCAGAGCAAGCTCGACCAGGACGATCCGGTGCAAATACTGACGTCGTTGGCCGAAGCGCTGGCACTGACTACGGTCAAGACCGCCGTTCCGGTGATCAATGAGGACGTCCAGGGCGAAAGCCTGGAGGAGTTGTCGTATCAGCCGAGCCAGTCGATTTCGCAGCGGTTGGCGGTGGCGTCTGATCCGCGGACCCCGTTGCCATCGGCTGGCGATGCGCTCAGCGCGTTAGTGAAGGTCGGCACGATCGGCCTGAATGCGGTCGTCACAGTCGCCAAGGAAGTCCTGACCCCCGCGACGATCACCGCTCTGGCGACCACTGGTTTGGCGAATCCTCCTGCGGCGCTGGCGATGCTCGGCGCGAAGGCACTGGAATCGACGGTGAAGCTGGTTCCGCCCACAACGGTGAACCGGTGGGCCAATGAGGCGTTCACTGCGGTCAAACAGAACATCTCCGACAACTCGGAACTACTCGACGTGTCGAACCTGGTGCGCTACTGGCAGACCGCGCAGCAGCACGGCAGCTACACCAGCAACGGCTCGACCGCGGCAGGGCTATCGGCAACGGCCTACACCGCCACCTGGTTTGCTGCCCTGGCCGCAGACCTGGCGGGTAAGACGCTGACCCCGTCCGGGAGTGGGGATGGGTTCTTCGCCCCAGACACCAGCACCCCGCAGTCGGCGGCGGTGGTACCGACGCTGCCCGATGTCACGACGGTGACCGCAGGTTCGTCGTCGAGTTCGTCGACCACCCCTTCAGCGTCGCCGTCGACACCGTCGATAGCGCCGAGCAGTGAAGCGGCGGTGCCTAGCTCGGCTATCCCGGAGTCAGGTCAGTTCTCAACCGAGAGCCCCACTTCGTCGTCGGCGCCTGTGCCGGCCGCGGGCTGACCCTCCTCCTCCTATCAACATCCGAATCCCGAAAGGGGTTAGGGGAATTTTGTTGACAACCAACAACTCTGACGAAACAGACAACACCGACAGCGAGCGATGGTTCGACACTGTGCGCGCGTGGGCATCGACCGGTGGCACACCGGCGCGCGAGCTGGCCGCGGACCTGACCGCAGCAGGGTTTGTGCAGCCGGCACCGCCAGCCGAGGTGGCCGATGAGTGGGGGTGGCTGGCCGCCGACACGCACGATGCGGCCGACGATCCCGCACCGACCACGGCGGGGGAGGCGATGGTCGACGCCGAGCCTGTTGCCCATGCCCCGACTGGTCCGGTGGTCGAGACCGCCAGCGCTCTCCTATCCGCCGCCGGAGATGTGACCGAGCCTCGGCGGCGCGTGACGGTGTCAGGGAGAAGGGTGAGGGTGCTTGTGGCGGTCGCGGCCGCGGTGGTGGTGGTGGCCGGGGTCCTGGCCGCTGTCGTGGGCAGTGTGCTGAGCGGGGCGAGCGAGGACCCACGACCGCGTGATCCGGTCGCGGTGCTGGGCGCCACGTCATCGGCGCCGCCACCACCTGCCGATGAGTGCCCCGAACAGGTCGACGGGCCGGTGACAGTCGGTAACGACGAGGGCGACCAAACCTCAGGTCCCGGGGTTATCAAAGCGTTCGACTACGCCTACTACGTCCGCCGATCCGGTGAGGCCGCCCGCGCGGTGGCCACCCCGAACGGGGTGGGAGCTACCGCCGATCTGCAGAAGAGCATCGACACACGCCCGGCCGGGACGAGCCACTGCCTGCGGATCACCGACCGCGGCACCGGCCTGTACGCGGTGACGCTCACCGAAACCCAACCAGGCCAGGCCCAACCAACGGTGTATCGCCAACTCATCCAGACAGTGCAGGCCAACAGCAAGATCTGGATCGCATCCATTTCCAAAGACGAATCCTGACCGCGTACGTCGACAACCCTGTTGGCGCACAGCTCATTTCAATCGAGAGGAACTGAACACCTATGACCGCCAAACATCACCCACGTGAGGGGCACACCTTCACCAGCCACCGCATGATCGCCGCGGCCGTCGTGGCCGGCACCGTGGCTACCGGATTCGCCGCTGGGCCAGCGTTGGCTGAGCCCGAGCAGGGCGGAACCGGGCAGAGCACACCAGAGCAGGGCGGCACCACCTCGACCCCGCAAGCCCCAGAACAGGGCGGCACCTCCACACCCGCGCCGACTCCGCCTGTCACTGAGCCCGGGCCGGGCTTCATCCCGTCACCGCCGCAAGAGGCGCCGTACCAGCCCTACGTTGCGCCGCAGACCTACAGCGAGCGGCCGTACACCCCGGCACCGTCGCGGCCCTTCACAGCGCCCCGCCCGACGGCGCCGGTGAAGCCGATCGCCCCGCCGCCCGAGATGATGCGCGTGGGCAACTACGTGGTTCCCGTCACCGACGTCAAGAAGCAGGTCCCCGGTATCACCCAGGCGCAAATCAACTCGATCAACGAGTGGAGCGCCTACGGCGAAGCGAAGATCGCCCAAGGCCTGATCAGCGTGGGCGTGCCCGAGGACGAGGCCTCGCGCCAGGCCGCGGCGACGATCATCGGCGTGATGGGCGGCGGCACCGCCGGTGCGCTCGCCCTCGGCGTTCCCGCCGCGGTCACCGGCGCGGTCGGGGGCGGCCTGATCGGCGCTGGCGTCGGCGCGGCGATCGGCTCGACCCTGGTGGTGCCGTTCCCCGGTGCGAACACCGGCCCCGGCGCGCTCATCGGTGCGGCATCGGGCGCAGCGATTGGTGCTGCGGCACTGGGCATCCCGGCCGCCGTCGTTGGCGGCGTCGCGGGCGGCACCGTCGGCGGTCTGCTCGCGCATGCTCTCGGCGCCGGGGACCCGGGCGCGAACCCGGCCCAGCCGCGGCTTCCCGGCCAGCCCGCACCGCAACCCCGCACCGCCCCGCAGCCGGCGCCGACCGGTCCCAATCAGTTCGAGGTGCGCCTGGCCGCGCCCGAAGCCGCACGGGCGGGATTGCCGGCGGTGGACTACCAGGTCAGCGTGCGCGGCGATGTGTCGGCGTCGGTGGACGTGGCCGGTCAGACGGTGCGCGCCGGGTGGTCCGGGGAGCAGGCCCGCGCACCCTACAACACGCTCGGCGCCGGCGGCGCCAAGGCGCAGGAGACGGTGCGGCAGTGCACCGAACAGGCCACCGACCAGCTGAGCAAAGCAGTGCCCGGCCTGCACGTCGCCTGGCCTGGCCAGCAGAAGACGCCCGCTCACCGCTGAGCCGCGGCGCTTCCCTCTTGAGAGAAAGGAACACCCACCATGAGCGAACCAACGGCATCGGCGTCGTGGTTGACCGAAACCGGACACCGGCCCCTGATCGGTGTCGGCGGCCGCGCACCCGGACCCGCGCGGGACGTCGTGCGCGAACGGCCGGTCATCGTGTGCGGGACCAGCGGAGGCGTGGGCACCTCGGTGGTGTCAGCGTTGCTGGCCGACTACCGGGCCGCCGAGCTGGGGGAGTGCTCGTGGTGGGTTGACCTGTCGCACACCGACAGCGACATGGTCGAGCGGTTGGGCGCCGACGAGCTCGGCGACCCGGGCTGGTGGCAATCGGGGCGGGGGACCACCCTGTGGTCCCCGACCGAGGGGTCCTCGATTCCCACCGCCTTCTACGCGTCGCCGCCAGAGGGGGCCTCACTTCCCAGGGCCCTGTACGAGGCATCGACCACCGGGGCCGCGGTCCCGGTGGTCGATGCCGGCACCCGCGCACACGCCGCGGCCGCCACCATCCGCGATCACCATCAGACCGGTGCAGCCACACCGGTTCTGGTCCTCGGGCCGCGCCCTGATCTGATCAACCGCGCACGGCGGGTGCTCTCCCTCTGGGAGGCCGCAGGCGTCCTGGAACACACGGTGCTGGTGGTGTGCTGCCAGGTCCCGACGCTCAATCACGCCGTGCTGACCGACATGCTCCACGACGCGGTGACCGGCCACGTGGCCGCGGTCGTCGCGCTCGACTACGACCCCGTGCTGGGGGCGGGCACCGCCCTTGACCGCGACGCCCAAGAACGGCTGTCGCCGCGCACCTGGGACGCCATCGGGGCGCTCGCGGAATTGACCCGCGACGGCCAGGCAGGCACCGGCCGGCAGGTGGTGTCGCGGTGAGCATGCTGACCCACACACCCGCCCGATTGGCGGTGCGTACCGAACCGCTCCCGGTCACCGGCGAATTCCCGCCGCTGTTCGCGCTCATGGGCGCGCACGGCGGAGCCGGGGTGAGCACCCTAGCGACGATGTGGGCGCCGGCCGCCGACACCGGCCGCTGCTGGCCGACCTCACCGGCCACCACCCGCCGCGTGCTGGTGGTGGCGCGCGAACACATGAGTGGTATCGCCGCGGCCGCCGACGTGCTGCGCGCCGCCCACGAGGGCACCGCACCACTCGGGGTGGCTGTGTGCGGACTGATCACTGTGGCCGCCGAACCGGGCCGGGGGAGCAAAGACGTCCTGCGGTACGCCCGCACCGTCGCCGAGCTGGCCCCGCACTCCTACCGCATCCCGTGGGTCAAATCGCTGATCCCGTTGCTGCACCGACAGTTACCGACCTGGCGGCCAGCCGACGGGGTCAAAGCCACCCGCGCCAGCTCCGACGGCGTGCTGGCCACCGTGCCCAGCCCGATCGCCGCAGTCGGGCAGCAGATTTGCGACGACTTGGCAGCCGCCCGCGCTGCCGCACACAGCGAACCGTCATCCACGGTCGCCTAACACAAAGGAAGAATCACCATGGGAATCGTCCACACCACGTACGGCCAGGTGCAGCTCCTCGCCACCGAGGCCCACCTGCTCGCCACCCCCGCCAGCTCCGTGGAATACAACGCGGAGGGATACGACATCCCGCCGCAAGCCCCGCCGGGGTCGGAGAAGTTCATGACGCTGGTGTCGTGGATCGGGTGGGGTGCGTGCCTGGCCGCGGTCGCCGCGCTGCTGATCGCAGGCGGCAAGTTCGGCTTCGATCGCCACCAGGGCACCGCCGACAGCGAAGCGGCCACCAAGGTCGCCAAGACCTGCGTGGGCTGCGTCATCATCGCGATCGCCGGCGGTCTCGTCGGGGCTCTCACAGCCTGATGAAGGAGACCACGCATGCTGGTGATGCAGCTGGCCGCCGACCTGCCCGATGCGGTCACCCAGCCGTTCGAACAGCTCTTGGGCTGGATGTTCTGGTTGATCTGCCTGGCCGGGGTCGGTCGGTTGTTTTGGATCGGCGGGCAGATAGGTCACGCCCATCACAACCCTCACGCCGAGCCACCCGACACTCCGCTCGGGGTGATCGTTGGGCTGATCATCGGGTCGTCAGCGGCGGGGATCGCCGGGGCACTCGTGTCCTTCTAGCTCGGGTCCTGGCAACGCTGGCCCCGCTGGTTGTCGTGGTGAGCATGCTCACCGGCTGCGGCGGCGACGCCGACCCGGGCGCGCACTCGTCGACGACCCAGCCGCCGACCGCACCGCCCACCGACGTGAGCTGGACGACGTTCAGTGGCGTGCAGGTGCCGTGCGCCGACCAAGGTCCGAAGGACTGCTACGGGTCGGCCCCGACCGGCTATGAGCACACCGGCGCCGGGGCGGCGCTGGCCGCGATCTCGGCGACCATCCGCATGTCGATCGCCGATGACGTGGTGTGGCCGAAAGTCGTGGGAGCACTCGTCTCACCGTCTCCGGCGCGGGATCAGTGGTCGATCAACCGGGTGCGCATCTCGATCGTGCACCCGGTCGAGAAAGACCAGGCGCCAGTGGTCGAGGGCTACACCATCGACTCCTACACCCCGCAGAAGGCGACGGTCGGCATCATCACCCGCCAACCCGATAAGTCGCTGACCCGCACCACCGCCACGGTCGTGTGGTCGGTGACCGGTGACTGGCTCCTTGAGCTACCCGCCACCGACAACACCACCCCACGGGTGCAAGCCATTACTACCGCACCTGCGGACATGATCGACCTCCCGGAACCCTCCTAACCGTGTCAAACACGCTGCACCGCAGAAGGAGTCAGCACATGCGTTATCCCCTCGGGCTCAGGCTCGACGACATGCCTCACGAGTTGGGTGTGTTCCTGATGGCCAGCGCTGGTCACGGTGTGGCCGGCGCCCTGCTCAGTCAACTCGCCTTGTGGACCGGCAGCGACACCGTCGGCGCAATCGCTGTCATCGCTCTCGGTGTCGGTTTCCTGCTCACCGCGGCCGCGGCGTTTCTCGTGCGCGGTGAACCGACGTCGCCGCCCTGGTCGCCGAGCATGGTCGGAGCGCGGCTGCAAGTCATCGGGATGATCGGTGCGGGCCTCGGCGCAGTGATGCTGGCGATGTCGGGCGGACTGCCGATGATCACGTGGTTCGCCATCCCCATCGGTATCGGCGTCCTTTTGACCTGTGCGTTCGTCCTCAGCTTCTACGCGACAACCGACGAACCGGTCGGGCATGGCGGTGAGCGGGCATGAGCACCAACGACACCGAGGCCACCACGCCGAAGCGGCGGTGGAACCGGCCCATCGTGTGGATCGCCCTGGCCGTGGTGGGCGTGGCGATCGTGGCCGCGGTCGGCTACGCCGGCTCACGTCTGGACAACTCTGACGAGACAGCACCGCCGCCGCCACCGCCGATCAGCACTCCGAGCGTGCCGAGCGGCGATCCGGGCCGGGACTACCTCGGTAACGACGTCGACGTCCTCGGCCGCGGTATGCGCATCCCGGCCGATCCGAACGGCCATGTCCTCGACCAGGGCGCGAAAACCTCACCGGCGCAGCTGACAAGCCCGTTGCGTGCACCGCAGGGCTTGGAGTGGCAGAAGGTCTACGGGGTGCCGATGCCGTTCAGCACCAGCGACGGCCCGACCGCCATCAGTCCCGACGGTGTGCCGTCGGGTTTCAGTCGCACCCCCCAAGGTGCGGCGCTGGCCAGCCTGCAAATCTTGCTACGCGCCACCTTCGGCCCGCAGAACGTGCGGCAGGCGGTCGTGGACAGCTCTGTGGTCGGACCCGACGACCTCAAACAGCAGATGCTCGCGGTCACCAATGACCCGCAGTACCAGACGATGCCGGCCGCAGTGCAGATCACCCCGGACCGCTACACCGAGAACGCCGCCTCCATCCGGTGGGCATTCGGGCCGTTCCCCGCGCCCGAGGAGTTCCCGACCACCAACGGCACCGTCTACGGCGGCGGCTACATGCCGGTCGTGTGGGACGACGGCCGGTGGAAACTGCGGATCACCGAGCAGATGCTTTCCACCGACCAGGGCCTCATGGAGTACATCGACAACCCGGCGTGGGCGACATGGTTCTGACTCACACCCGCTGGCCCCGCCGGTTGCTCATCGCGGTCGTCCTCGCGGCTGTGCTCGTGCTGCGGGTGCCGTTCGGCGGCGCGGCTGAGGACCCTGACGCGCAGATGGTTCCGGTCGCGGCGGCGGCTCCGAGCATAGGCGACAACATCAAGGAGTGCGCGTCGAGCCCGTATGGGCTGCTCACCGGCGTGCTGGGGTGCGCGGCAGTCAAGTCCGCTGGCGGGGCGGTCAAAGACGCTGCCGGGGAGGGCTTCAAATCGATGGTCAAGTCGATGGCCCAGGGCTGGGTGAAGATTCTCCAGCTCACCCTTGCGTGGTTCATCAAGCTCCCCACCCCGCAGTACGCCTCGGACTCTGTCATCCAGGACATCCAGAAAGCCACCGTGCAGATCCAGCTCTACGGGCTGATCGCGTCGATTTTGATCGGGTCGTGGCGGCTGGTCATGGCACGCCGCCAAGCGGTGATGAACGAAGCGCAGGAATCGTTCATGGGCTTGGCGAAAACAGTGTTCGGCGCGTGGATGTTCGGCGGTGTGCTCACCGCGTGCACCGCCAGCAGCGACGCCTTGTCGAACTGGCTGCTTGAGCAGGGCACAAAGGACAACGAGAACCTGATCACCAATCTCGCCGCGGCGAACCTGCTCACCCTCGGATCGGGATTGATCCTGATCGTCGCGGTGTGCGGCATCCTCGGCGGCATCTTGCAGGCGGTGCTGCTCATCGGCCGCCAGGCCATGCTCGCCGTGGTGGTCGCGATGATCCCGCTGGTGGGTAGCTTTGGCGGCACCACTATCGGCAAGATGGCGTTCTCCCGTCTCATCCAGTGGACGATCGCGCTGCTGCTGTGGAAACCCGTAGCGGCCCTGGTGTATTGGGTTGCGTTCAAACTCGCCGGCCACGACGTCGGGTCTCTCAAAGACGCCCAGATGGCGCTCATGGGGTTGATCCTGCTGTCCCTGACAGTGCTGGTCCTGCCGATGCTCACCAAGTTGATTTCGGCCGGTGCGGCGATGTCGGGCGGTTCGGGGTTGCAGGCCGGGATGATGGCCGCGGGCGCGGTCGCCGCGGCGGGGACCATGGTCGCCACCGGTGGCGCATCCGGTGCGGCCAGCGCAGGGTCGGCCGCGGGCGGGTCGACCGCGTCGATGTCCGGGGCCTCCATGGGTCCCATGGGCGGGCCCACCGGCCCCAGTTCCGGCGGACTGTCCGGGGGCACCGGATCATCCGGCGGACCCTCAGGATCGTCTGGTGGCGGGGGATCGGGCAGCGGCCGCGGCGGCACCGGCTCGTCCGGACACGTCGCGGCACCGGCTCAGGTAACCCCGGAGACGCCGGCACCGCCGCAGGCGCGGGCACCGGCCCGCAATCCTCCGCATCGCCCGGTGCGGGCAGCAGCGGCACCGGATCAGTCGGGGTCGGCGACGTCAGTCAGGCCGCGTCCTCAGTCATGAGCGCATCGGAACAACTCTTCGACGACAACTACGAGTCGTCGTCTCTGGTCAGCGAAGGAGGCCAATACCGATGACCGACAGCACTATTGCTGATACCGAGTCGAACCGGCGCAGCACCGGCCCTCTCGTCTGCATGGGGGCGAGCGCAGTCGTGGCTATCGTCGCCGCGCTGGCAGGGCACGCGATCCAGTGGCGGTGGCTGACGCTCACCGCGCTGCTGGTGCTGCTGGTCGGGTCGTCGGCAGCAGCCGTGTGGGCGTGGCGCGACACCCGCGGGGGGCGGTTCGGTACCGCGGTGATGAGCGGCATCGCGGCCGTAGCGGGGTGGATCGTCACGGTGTGGCTGGTGGAGTTCCCGCCAGTGATGGTGACCGTGGCGCTCGGCGTTGCTGGTTTCACCGCGATCGCAGCGATAGGCACGGGGGTTACCCGCCGACTGGATTCCGGCTGCTTCGGCTACTGCGTCGGCACTCTCGGCCAACCAGCGGCGGCCGCCGCCATTGTGCACGAGGACAGGGCCCCCGCCACCGAGGGTGAGCAGCGGTGAGCGCATCGGAGGTGAACGACGTTCTGCTGTATGGGCGGTGGGAGAAGCCGCAATCACCGGGCTTGTTCGGGATGTCCTGGGGCGCCACGTTGTTCGCCGGTGGCGTGTTGATCGTCGGGGTGTTGCAGTTCATGGTTTTCCGGTCGCTGCTGGTGACCGGCGTCGTGCTGTTGTTCGGCGCAGTCGTGTTGGTGCCGCTGGTGCAGAAACGCCGCGGCCGTACTGGTTGGGAGTTGATGATCGTGAGGTTCGCGTTCTGGAACGCCAAGCGCAAGGGACACACCACGTTCCGCGGTGGCGTGTTCGGGGTGGTGCCCGGGCGATGCCAGATGCCCGGTATCGCCGGGGATACCCGGTTGTATGAGTACGAGTTGAGTTCGGGTCATCGGTTTGGGCTGATCCACGCCCGCGCGAAGGACCACTACACGGTGGTGCTCTCGACCCAGCCCCAAGGCCAGGAACTCGTCGAGCAATCCCAGATCAACAACTGGGTACGCGGCTGGGACGACTTCCTGTCCGGTCTGGGCAAGACCCACAACGTGGCCGGGGCCATGGCCGTGGTGGAGACGCTGCCGGACAACGGCACTCGGATTGCCGCCGAGGTCCGCTCGATCACGTCCAAGCACGGTCCGGAATTCTCCCGTGAGGTGATGGCGCAGACGGCGTTGCACCGGATGTCGGCGAAAGTCCGCAACGAGGTGCGGGTGTCGATCACCTTCCGCCGCCAGCGCGAAGCCGACAGCACCGAGGTCGCCGATCAGGGTGCGGCGATCGGGCGTCTGCTCTCGACGATCGTGGGCCGCGCGGCGACAGCGGGCCTGGATGCCACGCCGATGACCGCGGGCGAGTTGTGCGCGGTGGCCACCCGCGCGTTCCGCCCGGAGCTCGACCGCGAGTTGGAGGTGATGCTCTCCCGCGATGAGCAGGACCAGTTGCGGTGGGACCAGACCGGGTGTGCCGGTGCGAAGGCCGAGTGGGACCACTACGTGCATAACGGGTTCCGGTCGGTGACCTGGGAGATGACCGACGCCCCGGCGGGCACGGTCACCCACGAGGCGTTGCGGCCACTGCTGGTGCCGCGCATGGATGTGCCGCGTAAGCGGGTGGCGATCGTGTACCGCATCCACAACGAGGCCGAAGCGGTGAAGCTCGTCGACACCGACTTCAAGAACGCCCTGTCGGCCGAGCAGGCCAAGACCGGTATCGGCTCGGCCGAGGCGTCGATCCGCGTGGACAACACCCGCGCGGCTCGGATCGAACAGGCCCGCGGCGCCGGGTTGACCCGGTTCGGCATGTTGATCACGCTGACCGCTCCGCGCGACGCCGATCATCCGCAGCTGGCCGCGGAACTCGAAGGCATGACGTCGGCGGCCCGGATCGGGGTGCAGCGGGTCTACGGCGGGCAGGACTCGGCGTTCGCCGGGTCGCTGGGCTTGGGCATTCTGCTGCCTGAGTACGCCACCGTCAACAAGCGTCTGAGCGCGTGAGGGGACCGGTGCAATGACGCTACTGAGCACTCGTCCCGGCCAGCGCGGAACGGCCACCGACGACACAGCTTCCCCCGAGCAGATCCCCGACACCGTGCGCATCGGCGGGGTGCTGGTGATGACCGCCATGCGCTACGAAGCGCTCAAGATGGCGGCCGCCGATAACACCGGCGGGCGGTGGGCGACCCGCCGCGCTCAACGCAGGCTGGCGGCCGAGAACCGTCGGCGCGAGCGCGCGATCACCCGGGCGGTCGAGCAGGGCGGGTTCGATATCGAGAGTCCCGACCCCGGGCATCGGGGGACGGCGAAGCCGGGTGGCGGGCGTACGTCGATCGTGGTGCGGATGCTGGAGTGGCGCACCACGACCGCGCAGGTGGCCGGCGGGTTCTGGCCGTTCTCGATCGGTGCGTCGTCGCCGCTGCTGGGCACCCCGCTCGGGGCGCATTTGCAGACCGGTCAGGACTTCGGTTGCGATCCGCTGACCTGGTTCCTGGCCGGTTTGATCACCGCCCCGATCGCGTTCGTGCTTGCGCTCAACGGGTTCGGCAAATCGTCGCTGGTGCGGCGGCTGGCGGAGGGCAACATGGCCCAAGGCCACACCTCGTTGTTCCTCGGCGACATCAAACCCGACTACGCCGACCTGACCCGCGCCAACGACGGCCAGGTCATCACCGGCGGCTACGGGCATCAGAAGATCAACCCGCTCGCCGCGGGCGCGCTCGGCGAGGTCCTGGACCAACTGCGCGAGCGGGCCGCAGCGATGGAGGCCGACCCGCAGGCCAGTCGGCGTGGCCTGGACAAGCTGCGTGAGCAGATCATCCAGGTGAGCGCGGACCTGCGGTCCCGCCAGGTCGCCACCGTGGCCGGTCTGGTGGAGATCAACCGCGGCCGCGCGGTCGAGGACTACGAAGACACCCTGCTCGGTTCGGCCCTGGACATCCTGTACCAGCCGGTTGCCGAGGGCGGTAAGGGGTTCACCGGTGCGCACCCGCCGATCCTGGAAGACCTCTACGACGTGGTCAAGGCCGGATCGGCGAGCTTGTTCGAGGACGCCGCGGTTGAGACACCAGAGGCGTACGTGGCGGCGACGGCCAACCTGTTGCGGTCGTTGCGGGCGTTGGTGCGCGGCCGTTTGGGCCGGGTCCTCAACGGCCAGACCACCGAGCCCATCGACGTCAACGCCCCGGCGGTGTGTGTCGATGTGTCCCGGGTTCCCAAGGGCGACAAGAAGCTCAAGGCGGCCCTGCTGCTGGTGTGCTGGTCGGACGGGTTCGGTGCGGTCGAGGCCGCGCACGTCCTCGCTGATGCCGGGTTGGGTCCGCGACGCACCTTCCAGGTCATCATCGACGAGCTGTGGCAGGTCATCGGTTCCGGTGCCGGGATCGTCGACCGCGTCGATGCACTCGTGCGGTTGAACCGGTCGGATGCGGTGTCGCTGATCATGATCACCCACTCGGTGGCCGACCTGTCGGCGTTCGAGTCGCAAGCGGATGCGAACAAAGCGATCGGGTTCCTTGAGAAGGCGCGACTGAAGTTCATCGGACCGGTCGGCACCGAAGAACTCGACCGGCTCTCCACGGTGACCCACTTCAACCGCGCCGAGCGGGCGCTGGTCACCTCTGCGGCATCCACGCCACCGCCGTCGGAGTCGGTGCTGCGCAAATTGCGTGCTCGGATGCGTGCCGGGGATGACGCTTCGACGACCTCAGCTGATCGGCCGCGCCCGCACGGGCAGGGGGTGTTCCTGCTCAAGAGCGGTGAGGACGAGCGGCCCGGAACTCCGTTCCGGCTGAACTTCACCCCGATCGAAGCCGACGGCGGCGTGCACAACACCAGCGGACGGTTCACCGGCGTCAGCACCCGATCCGGTGATGCGGCATGAGCACCCCGGACTTCGATCGCCGCTACGGCTGGATCGACCCCGAGATTCGGGAACTGGCCGTGGCCGCAGTGCGGGAAGTCCTGCCGCATGTGCGGTCGCTGTGGGCGGCGTGCACCGAAGTGTCACAACAGTTCTCGGTACACCCGAACACCATCAAGAACTGGTATCAGAAGGCGATCGCCGACGAGGACACCGCACCGCAGGCCGGCAGCAACCTGGAGCTGGCCGCTACCCGGGAGAAGCTGCGCGCCTTGCAGCAACTCAACGCCGATCTCGTCGCGGCACTCAAGGACCGGGCGCGGCCGTGAATGACGGGGCCAAGGGGGGTCTGGCCGCAGCGTTGGCGCTGGTCGTGGCGATTCCGTTGATTGTCGTGACGATGCTGAGCACCGTGGTGACCGACTGCGAGACTCCCGGTGCGGGGGCCGGGTCCAGCGGTGGTGGTAATCCCGGGCAGCGGACCTTTCCGATGAAGAAGGGCACCTACAGCCTGACCTCGGGGTTCGGTCCGCGTGGCGGTGCGATGCATCAGGGCGTGGACTTCGGTTCCCAGCCCGGTGTGCCGATCTATGCCGCGTTCGACGGCACCGTCTCCAAGTCGGGGCCGGCTAGTGGGTTCGGGCAGTGGATTGTGCTGTCGCACAACATCGACGGCAAACGCGTGGACACCGTCTACGGGCATGTGTTCCCCCAGGACCTCATGGTCAGCGCCGGCCAGAAAGTGACCGCGGGGCAGCAGATCTCCCGTGCCGGGTACAACGGCGAGGTCTCCCCACCTGGGCCGGGTGGGACGCACCTGCATTTCGAGGTGTGGGAAGGCGGCTGGGGGCAGCGGGCGATCGACCCGATGCCGTGGTTGACAGGTGCCCGCGAACCGGGTAGCGCCCCACCACCGACGGCCCCGGCCCCCGGTGGGGGAGCCGACGCGGATGTGGTGACGGTGGCGGACTGGAACAAGGTCGCCGAGCACGAATCTGGCGGCAACTGGTCGATCAACACCGGTAACGGCTACTACGGCGGGTTGCAGTTCTCGGCGAGCACCTGGACCTGGTTCGGGGGCGCGAAGTACGCCCCGACCGCCGACAAGGCGACCCCGGGTCAGCAGATGGAGATCGCCAACACGACGTTGCAGGGTCAGGGCTGGGACGCGTGGCCAGTGACCTCCCGCAAGGCCGGGGTCCGCAGCAAGAAACCGGCCCCGGAGGGCATGTTCGTCGACAGCGCACCCGCCCGCGCACCACCACCCGCGCCACCGGCAGCAGGTGCACCGCGTGCGGAGACACTGGGCGCGGTCACCGATAGCAGCGGCGAACTCGACGTGTCCAGGCCGATGGCCTCGCGGCTGGGCTCGGAAGCGCATTTCCAGACCAACACCGTGCGACTGGTTCGCGCTGTCGCTCAACGGTTCCCGCAGCTGAAAACGATCGGCGGATGGCGCGCCGACGGCGGCGGATTCAGCGACCACCCCGATGGTCGCGCCGCCGACATCATGATTCCGGGCGGCGGCCGCGACCCGGCGAACGTCGAGCTGGGCAACCGCATCCAGCGCTACGTGATGGCCAACAGAGACGTCTTTCACGTCGAGTACACCATCTGGCGGCAGTACTACCAGCCCGCCCGCGGGCCCGGCAACACCATGCCCGACCGTGGCGGTTGGACGGCCAACCACTTCGACCACGTGCACGTCACCGTCGAGCGGTCCCCGCTCTACAACGGAGAAGACCTCGGCCGGATCCGCGACCGCGGCGGCGACGCCGGCGGCAGCAGCGGAACCGACGACTGCGCACCCGAAGGCACCCCCGGCGGCGGGGGCGGGATCGTCAAGGTCGGGACAGTGCCGGCCGACTGGGCGCGCTGGTACAACGAGGCCGGGACGATCTGCCCGCAGATCACCTCGTCGCTGTTGGCCTCGCAGGGCAAGCAGGAGACAGGGTTTCGTGCGACCGCCGTGTCGCCGGACGCGGCGATGGGACCGGGTCAGTTCATCCCCTCGACGTGGGCCACCTACGGCAAGGACTACGACCGCGACGGCCGGGTCGACCCGTACTCCCTCGGCGACGGAATCATGGCCCAGGGCCACTTCATGTGCGACATCGCCAAACAGGTCGACGGATGGATCGCCTCGGGTGCCGTCGACGAGCGCAGCGGCCCGAACAAGGACCGCCGCGACCTCTACCTGGCCGCCTACAACGCCGGCCCCGGTTCGGTGCAGTCCTCGGGCGGATTCCCCAACCAGCATCCGCGGCACTTCTCCGAGACCCGGCCCTACGCCGAAATCATCATCCGCAACGAGCCCGCATTCCGCGACTCGCTGCCCGTAGAACGATAGGAGTCCCGCCATGCACCGATACCTGCACACCGGCGGTCTGGCCGTACTCGGCGCCGTAGCGCTGGTCGTGGCGCTGGCGCTCAACGCGTGCGGCGTCGACAGCCCCGACCCGCACAGCGACGACCATGTCGGCGGCCACGACCTACCAGTGGGGGACGGCCCGCAACCTGACGCCAGTCCGGATGAGTCGGCGACCGAAGCGCTGCACCGCATCTACAGCTGGGAACCGGCCACCGACGCCGATTCCGGCGACGGGATGCGCCGCGCGGTGCCGTGGCTGTCCGGGGCGCTGCGCACCGTGGCCACCCGCGCCCACGACGACACCGTGCGGGCGCTACCGGAGTGGCAGCAGTGGCGGACCAACCACGACATCGTCACCGCGGCGGTGAAAGTCACCGCCCGCGCCGATCGGCCCGGCGATCTCGACGTCGGGCGCCGCGCCCTGGTCACCCAGGACGTCATGCACGCCGACGGCACCTCGACGCCGTGGCGGCTGATGACCTTCGACATCACGCTCTCCCGAGATGACGACCGGTGCTGGCGGATGTGGCGCATGGACCTGATCGACACCACGACGTTAGGAGCAGCACAGTGAGCGTCCCCTACGACCCGAACAACCCCTACGCCGACGGGTACGACGCCTACGGCTACGACCCCACAGGATTCGACACAGGCGGATTCGACCGCGACGGCTACGACGCCTCGGGCTATGACCGCTACGGGTTCGACCGGTACGGGCGTGACCATCTCGGCCGTGACAGCGACGGGTTCTACCTGGACGGATACAACGAGGCCGGCTACGACATCGACGGCTACGACCGAGCCGGGTTCAACCGCTACGGCTATGACCGCACCGGCCACGACCGCACCGGACACCGCTCACCGGCACCCCCGGCGCCACCGACCGTCCGCGAGGGCGTCAACGGCCTAGTCGGCGGAACGCTGGTCACCGTGGCCGTCACGGCCACCGTCACCGCGATGGTGGTGTGGATGCTGCGGTACCTGGCCGACCGCACCCCGGCCGCGGTATGGGAACACCTCGCCAGCACACCACCGGTGACGCCGAGCCCGGCCACCGCCGCGATCACCGCTGCGGCGCTCGCGGTCGCCGGGATCGCCGCGATGGTCGTCATGACCGTCTACACCCCGGGCGGGGCCGGCATGTTCCGGCTGCTGGTGGTCCTGGTCGGGGCGTGTCTGGTCATCGCGATGGCCAGCAACCACGACGCCGCGACCTGGCTGGCCTCAACGGTCATCGTCGCCGTGGCCGGCGCCGCGATCACCACGCTGGCACCCAGAATCGGCCCCCGAACATCAACCGCACCAACTGGAAAGGAACTGCGATGAGCACCACCACGAAGAAGAAGAACAACGCCTCCGACGCCAAGGACTGGGACACCGCCCGAGACTCCGTGCGCGACAACGCCGACACCTTGAGGGCGATGACCAGCCATTCGGAGCTGTTCAGCTGGGCCAAAGAGCACGGCATCGACACCGGCTCGCTGTTCCGCAAGTGGAAGACCGAGCTGCGTAAACAACTCCACATCGACTACGACGACCTGCGGCAGAAGGCGTTCGACGCCCGTCTGGCCGAGATGGACGCCGAGGCCGAGGCCGCACCGCAGGTGACGCTGTACGCCGCCGGAGACGTCGAGGTCAACTCGTTCGCGGTGTGCTCCGAGCATGGTGAAGACCCGTGGTACGGGGAGTTCCACGACAACGACCGGGTCGATGATCAGGACAGCGCCGACCGCGAAGCGGCCCGTAAGGCGGTCTATCTCGCCGGCCAGGCCCGCGACTACCAAGAGCTCGACCTGATCGGGTTGCGGCTGGTGGTGTCCAACCACCGGGTGACCACCCGAGCATTGCAGCGAGACATCCTCAAGCACAGCGTGTTCGTCACCGTCGAGGTCGTCGACAACGGTGAGGACAACCCGGCGCTGGAGGTGTGCCGGATGCCCGGCTTCCGCACCTGGCGTGAGGTGTCGCTGACCGACCTCCTCGCCGCCGAGCCCGCGACGGCCCAGG
This sequence comes from Gordonia sp. CNJ-863, assembly GCF_001942325.1. Lineage (NCBI taxonomy): Bacteria > Bacillati > Actinomycetota > Actinomycetes > Mycobacteriales > Gordoniaceae > Gordonia > Gordonia sp. CNJ-863. The sequence goes on along the minus strand of NZ_MKKG01000015.1, from coordinate 44,298 downwards.
ATGAGGGGGAGGTCGTCTGATGGCCGCCACACCGGGCACCTCCACCGAACCCACCCGCAACCACTCCGACAAACTCCTGTTCGCCGGCGTCGGGGTGGTCGTGGTGGTGTCGCTGTTGAGCTGGGCGGCATTGCATCTGGCCGGCGGGCAGACGGTGCCGGCCAACCCGTTCGCGGCGCCGATCGCGCTCGTCACCGGCGACCTGCGCTGGCCGACCGCGGCCACGGTGTGGCTGATCGTCATCCTGGCGCCGGTCGCCGCGGCCGCCGGATATGCGGTGCTGCGCTGGCGGCGCCGCCCGAAGCGTTCGCGCGTCGACACCGCCCAACAACACCTGGGCAGCGGCGCCGACATCGCATCGGTGACCGAAAAGTCGGTCGCCGCCAAGGCCCGCGACCTCGGCGTCGACCAGGACGCGGCACCGGCGGGGTTCTCCAGCACCATCGGTGTGCCACTGGGAAAGACCCTGTCTGGCACCCCGATCTACGGATCGTTTGAGGACATGCACCTCGACATCTGGGGACCCCGACAGGGCAAGTCCACCTCGAGGATCATTCCGGCGATCTGCGAGGCCCCCGGAGCGGTGCTGGCCACCGAGAACAAGCGCGGCAACCTCGACCACACCCGCCTGGTCCGGGAGTTCCGCGACGCCACGGGCGCCCCAACCCGCCAGGTGTGGGTGTTCGACCCCCAATCGGTTGCCAACGAGGAACCGTGGTGGTTCTGGGACCCGCTGAGCTACGTCACCGACGAGACCCGCGCCGAAGAACTCGCCCAACTCTTCGCCGCCGGAGACGACGGCCAGGACGCCAAGAAGGACCCCTACTTCGAGCCCGAGGGCGAAGATCTCCTGGCCAACCTCATCCTGGCCTCCGCCCTGGCCGGCGAACCGATCACCACCGTGTTCGAGCGGCTGGTGGTGCGAGCCGACGGCCACGACGCGGTCGCGATCCTGCGCGAGCACGACTACCCGATGGTCGCCCACGCCCTCAACGCCCGCCTGAACCTCACCGACAAGCAGGCCGACGGCATCTGGGGCACCGCGATCAAGATGGCGAAATGCCTCCGCGGGCGCAATGTGCGAGCGTGGGTCTCGCGCACCGGCCCCGACGACCAGCGCCCTCACCTCGACCTCGCCAGCTACATCCGACGCGGGGAAACGCTGTACTGCCTCTCGCGTGAAGGTGTGGGGTCGGTCGGCCCGCTGGTCGCCGCGTTGACCATGGCCACCACCAAAACCGCCGAGGCGATCGCCACCGCCTCCCCAGGTGGGCGGCTACCGGTGCCGCTGCTGTGCGCCCTCGATGAGGCCGCCAACGTCGTGCGCTGGCCCGATCTGCCGAAGCTGTACTCGCACTACGGGTCCCGCGGAATCATCATCATGACGATCCTGCAATCGTGGTCCCAAGGGATCGGGGTGTTCGGGGAACGGCCGATGAAACTGCTCGAATCGTCGTCGAACATCTACATCTACGGCGGCAACGTCCGCGAGACCACCTACCTGGAAAGCCTGTCCAAGCTCGCCGGCCAGTACGAACGCCGCGCGCTCAACGTGTCGCGGTCCAGCGGATCAGGCAACAGCCGAGGATCACAGTCGGTGTCGGAGCACACCACCCGCGAAAACATCTTCACCATCCGCGATCTCGCCTCCTGGCCCCGCGGCCGGATGCTGCTGTTCTCTGCCGGTAACCCGCCCACGATCCTGCAACCGATCCCGTGGATGGACAAACCCTATGCACCACTGATCCGGCAATCCCTGGCCGAATACGGGCCACAGAAACAGGACGACGACGGCGCGCCCACACCCGCCGCGACAATCGACACCGCCGACGAAGGAGACGCGGCATGACCGACCTGCTGATTGATGATGGCTTCGACGACTTCGCCGAGTCCGACGACGACGTATACGAGGCACCCGCGACCCCGGAGACGGAGTTTGAGTCGGTCTATGAGTTCGTCGACGACCACCTCGTGCTGCTCTACGCCCGTCACGTCAAGACCAAACCCGGGCGGCTGTGGTGCCCGCGCTGGTTCGAACACGCCGAAGCCGTCTCACGACTGGAAGCGCTGTGGCGCGCCTACGAATCGCTGCGCCTGGACCCCGCCACCGGAATGAGTGTGTGGTGGCGCGATCACGCCGACCATCACATGGCGGTCCTCATGTCGGCCGACGGCCCGTTCGAGGGGTGCAGCGCCGACCGAGGCCACAACCGGCCACCGCCACCACTTCCCACCGACAAACTGACCGACCGCGCGCTACGCGAGGCGATGAGCGTCACCGACGAGGAGGACACCACCGATGAATGAGCACGAGCAGGAAACCCGCGAACTCGAACAAGGTATGGAACGGGCGCTGGCCGTGGCCATCGCCCACACCTCGTCGCTGATCGAAGCGTGGGCGCGGCGCGCGGCGCACAAGGCCCGCGAGAACGCCCCCGACACCGACTCGCAGGCGCCGAACGCGGTGTACATCGCCCTTGCCGCCGACGCTGCCGACACCCAACGGCAGGTGCGCGCCGAACTCGCTGTCGCACAACCCAATGCCGACTACTGGAAACACGCCAGCCCTGACGAACTCGCCCGCAAAATCCGTGAGGACTACGGCATCGAACCCGCCCGGCTGGGGGAGCGCACCCACGACCGGCACTGGGCAGAACGCGCCGACGGCCGCAACGTCGTCGACCTCTACGCCATGGCCGACCGTTACGCCGAGCAGAGCGCGACCGCGGCCGCGGTCCGCGACAACATCGGTGACCTGATCCGCGACTACGGCCTCGACCCCGACGAGCTGATGCGCAGCTCGCCTCACGAGGCCGCCGAACGCTACACCCAGTCCCGGGCCGAACACTGGGCGCCCGGGCAGCCGCCGGCACTGAGCGCCGATGGCCGCGACGCCACCGACCGCGACGGCGTGCACGTCGCCGCGCTGCTGACCCAGGCCCAAGCCGCCGACCTCGACGCCGACCAGGCCGCCGAGCTGTTGGACCTGGCCACCGAACGCGCCGACGCCGCCACGACGACCGAGGTTGGCGAACAGGCCGGGCAGTCCCGGGCAGACCGCGTGGCCGCGGTGAGCACATCCGAGAGCGGCAAAGCCGCCGTGACCGCGGCACGCGACCACCCCACCAACCCGCGCAGGGCCGCCGCGAGCACCGGTCAGAAACAGCCGACCGCGCGCCGATCGAGCACCCTCACCGCCGACCGCACGCGCGGCCGCGGCCTCTGACCCCGTCCGACGAAAGGAATAGTGCAATGACTCAGTTCGATCCCAGTAACTTGCTCGCCGAGATCGAGGCCGATGACGCCGCCGAAGCGCAAGCGTTGGCCGAGCGGCAGCGTCGCCGGCGCGAAGCGCTCGAACCGGCGGCGCGGCTGGCCGCCGAGATTGCGACCACCCGCGAGCACTTCCTCGCCGAGGACCGCCAACGGCTGACCCGGCTGGCCGAGTTGGTGAAGGAAGCCAGGAAGAACGGCGCACCCGCGGCCAAGCTCGACCAGCTCGACTTCGCGCCGCTCACCGCTCAAACCCAAGGGATGCGGGCACGGTCGAGGACGGCAAAGAGCCGGCCGCGTCGCAACCCGCAGGCGACCGCAGCGGTCGGCTCCAAGACAGTGGAGTCGGCCGTTCACCAGCTGACCACCAGGAAAGAGGGGACCAGCTCACCGCAGAGCAACCACCCCAGCTGACTGCACCCACCTGCCAAGGTGAAGGCAGCAGCATGAATCAACACGACATCTAAGCGCAGCGCTGGCGCCGGACACACAGCGTTAGTTGCAGTAGTTGCTGCCCTTATGCCTGTCGGACTCGATTTGAGAGCGCCGAGACAGCGCGCAAGCGGTGACGACTCAACGTCCGCTGGTGCGGCTGTCGATGTCCACGAAGTCGGCCGGCCGCCGATAGAAGACCTCGTACAGGCTCGCCGACGGCGGTGACACCGTCCGCTCGGCGTCGGCGGCATGCGCGCTCGGTGCGCCGACGTTCCAGATCACCGCGTCGATGGACTTGATGACGGTGGTGTCCCGGCCGTTCTCCTTTGCCTGGTAGACGCAGTCGTCGGCCTGTCCCAGGAGGTTGCCGATCACGTCGTCGGTGGAATAGGCGGTCTCGAACCGGCCGGAGACCGGATTGTCGCCCGCGACGCGCAGCGGCGCGCAGACACCGCCGACGCTTATCGTGACCGGTGCGGCGGCCGCCACCGCGGCCCGCAGGCGTTCGGCACTGAGCCAGAGCTCGTCCGCGTCGTGGACGACGTGGAACATGAGGAACTCCTCGCCGCCGTAACGGCACACCTCCGAACCGACCGGGGCGTGCTCACGGATCGCGGCCGACGCCGCCAGCAGTACGCCGTCGCCGGCGAGGTGACCGTACTGGTCGTTGATCCGCTTGAAGTGGTCGACGTCGAGCAACAGGATGCCGATCCACCCGGTGGACGAGCGTGCGGCCGAGAGGAGCTGGGAGGCGCGGATCAGGAAGCCGCGGCGGTTGAGCAGTCCGGTCAGTGGATCGATCCCGACCAGGCGTGTCTGCTGGTCGAGCACGGCTTCCATCGACTTACGCAGCGCGACGACCAGGAACACCGGCACCACGATCAGACCGAGCATCGCGCCGAAGCTGATGAGATATGCGGGCAGTGACGGGGTGGTCACCGCGAGGACGACCGCCGCGCAGACGATCGCCAGCGCCAGATGGGACAGGATGAGCCGGGTCGTCGCGGAGATCGCGTCGATCGCCGGGATGACCGCGACGATGGCGAGGACCAGCGTCGACGACCGTGGCGAGGCGAGGATCATCGACGTGCCGCAGATCCCGACGATGCCCAGCCCGCCGAGGAACGCGAACTCGAGGTCGGTCAGCCGGGCACGGATGGCCGTGACCGCGAACACCACGGCGATGAACAACCAGATGGTCAGCAGGATCGGCATCCCGCCCGGGTAGAGGGTCTCGGGCGCGAGCACGCTGATGACCGGTAGCGGGATGACACCACCGGTGCTGATCAGTGTCGCCATCGATCGGGCGTCGTAGCGACGAAGCACCCCTCTGATCAACCCCATCAACCACGACCACCTTGCATTAGCGCTGTCGCCTCAACCGCTTGCCGGCCGAACCTCACATCACTCCCACCTCTTGAAGCTCCTGACTACCTCGACAAACAAATGCGGCCACCACATCTGCTGCCACTCCACAGCGGGGATAAGGCCATCCGGTTGTACATTCACAAGCAGCCCTTGTAAGCGGCCGCGGCTCTTAGCGAGGAGCTGCACTCGCCCTCGTGGTCCAGGAGGGCGAGCGGACTGGGCGGGCTTTTGAGCGCGCAATTCGATCCAGAACTGCGCTCCGGCAAGTGCGGATCGCTACCATCGCATCGCCTCGAGGGTCCGAACAGATTTGCCGTCTGGGGTCGTCACCGGCGGGTCAGCGCCGCAGTCGATGCGTCTCAACGTGCAGGGGATCTGCCTTCGACTGCTGGTACCACTCGACCGTGTCGAGGACCCCGTTCGACAGCGGGATAGTTGCTTGCCAGCCCAGTTCGGCCAGTCGGCTCACATTGAGTACCTTGCGCGGGGTTCCGTCCGGACGCAAAGTGTCCCAGTCTGTTTCGCCGGTAAAGCCGACAGCGTCGGCAACAGTTCGGGCGATCTCCTCGATGGTGTGATCGATCCCGGTTCCCACGTTGATGTGCGTGTCACCGTTGTAGTTCTCAAGGAGGAACAGCACGGCGGCGGCCAGATCGTCGACATGCAGCAGTTCACGCCGGGGCGTGCCACTGCCCCAGTTGACCACCCGGGGCTTACCAGCTTCAACGGCGCTGCTGTATCGGCGGATCAGCGCGGGCAACAGATGTGACGAATCAGGGTCGAAGTTGTCTCCAGGGCCGTAGAGGTTGGCCGGCATCGCCGAGATCCACGGCAACCCGTGCTGCCGGCGAACCGATTGGACAGCAACTATTCCCGCTATCTTCGCGATGGCATACGCGTCGTTCGTCGGCTCCAAGGCGCCGGTCAGCAGCGCCGACTCGGTGATCGGTTGCTCGGCGAACTTCGGATAGATACACGACGACCCGAGAAACAACAGCCGTTGGACCCGCTGCTCCAGAGCAGCGTCGAGCACGTTCGTCTGAATCCTCAGATTGTCGGACAGGAAGCCGACCGGATTCGCGTGGTTCGCCCCGATGCCGCCGACCTTCGCGGCGGCTAGCACCACGACGTCGGGCTTTTCGGCAGCGAAGAAGTCGAACACCGCCTCGCGGTTACGGAGATCGAGTTCGGAACTGCTACGGCCAACGACCTCGGTGACCCCGGCCCCATGCAGCCGACGGGTGACCGCGGAGCCGACGAGTCCCCGATGCCCCGCCACGTACACCTTGGTGTCGTCGGCCAGCGGCGTGTTCCATGTAGCGGTGGATACGGCGGTCATGACCACCCCTCGACGGTCGGGACGTCGACGTACGGTGACTCTCTGGTCTGCAGTGCGGCGATGTCGGCATCCACCATGATCCGCGCCAGCTCGGGAGCGTGTACCTGCGCTTTCCAACCGAGATCGCCCGCGGCCAGCGAGGCGTCGCCGATCAACGCGTCGACCTCCGTCGGACGCAGATATCGATTGTCGAAGCGAACGTACTCTTCCCAGTCGAGGCCGACGTGGTCGAAGGCTGTCCGCACGAAGTCCCGGACCGTGTAGTCGGCACCCGTTGCCAGGACGTAGTCCTTGGGTGTGTCGGCTTGCAGCATGCGCCACATGCCTTCTACGTATTCGGGCGCGTATCCCCAGTCGCGGGTCGCGTCGAGGTTGCCCAGGTACAGATCGTTCTGCAGCCCGACACGGATGCGGGCGACGGCGCGGGTGATCTTGCGGGTGACGAAGGTTTCGCCACGTCGCGGCGACTCGTGATTGAACAGGATTCCGTTCACCGCGAACATCCCGTAGGCCTCCCGGTAGTTGCGGGTGATCCAGTAGGAGTAGACCTTGGCGGCTCCATACGGCGAGCGCGGGTAGAACGCGGTGTCCTCGTTCTGCGGAGGCGGCGAGGCACCGAACATCTCCGAGGTGGACGCCTGGTAGTAGCGGCAGGCGATCTCCGACATTCGAACCGCTTCGAGCAGTCGCGTCGAGCCGACACCGGTCGTGTCCGCGGTGTGCTCGGGTTCGTCGAAACTCACCCGCACATGCGACTGGGCGGCCAGGTTGTAGACCTCGTGCGGGTCGATGGTCCGCAGCAGTGTCACCAGGCGAGCGCCATCGGACAGGTCGCCATAGTGGAGGTACAGGCGGGCGTCTGCCTCGTGTGGGTCGGTGTAGATGTGGTCGATCCGGGCGGTGTTGAAGGTCGACGCTCGGCGGATGAGGCCATGGACCTCATAGCCTTTGGCGAGCAACAGTTCGGCGAGGTAGGAGCCGTCCTGTCCGGTGATACCGGTGATGAGGGCGCGTTTGGTAGTCATCGATGGCTTTCTTGATCGAATCGGATTGTGCGGGTACGCGGGTTTTGCGGGTCAATAGGCCCCGTCGGCGGTGATGACTGCGGGAATGGTCCGGAGCAGGATCGCGATGTCGCGTGTCAGGGACCAGTTCTCGATGTAGGCGAGATCGAGGTGAACGGACTCGTTCCATTCGAGGTTGCTCCGACCGGAGACCTGCCAGAGTCCGGTCATGCCGGGACGCACCAGCATTCGGTTGCTGACCAGATCGTCGTAGGCGCGACCTCCTCGGCGAGGGGAGGTCGCGGTCCGACGAGGCTCATGGAACCGCCGAGGACATTGAACACCTGAGGCAGTTCGTCGAGGCTTGTGCGACGCAGGAATCTGCCCACCCGGGTGACTCGCGGATCGTCGCGCATCTTGAACAGGACACCGTTGCCGTCGGTCTGGGTGGCAAGGTCATCGCGCATCGCGTCAGCGCCGACCCGCATCGTGCGGAACTTCCACATGCGGAACGTCTCGTTGTTCAAGCCGATCCTTTCAGCGCGGTAGAACACGGGGCCGCCGTCACCCAGTTTCACCGCGGCGGCGCACGCCAGCAGTACGGAGAGGGCCAGCACGGTGATGCACCCAGCCCCGAGCAGGTCGAAGGCACGTTTAGCCCATGACGTGGCGTATTCGTGCCGCGGCGGCTCGATACGCAGCAACCCGTCGTGCGGGTTGATCGCGATTCGATCGGAGAGGCCGGCGAACAGGGGCGGCGCGACGATCACCACCATGCCCACCGCGGCGGACCGCCAGCTCAGCTCCCGCAACTGCGTACGATCAAACATGTCGACCGAGGTGAGGACCACGGCATCGGCATCGGCGATCCGGGTGTCGGGCGCGGTGATCCCGACCTCGTTCGAGACGGCGTCGGTCAGATCGCCCAGCACGGCCAGTTCCCGATCCTCGACCACGAGAGTTCGGCCACCACCGGGGGATGATCCGGCGAGGAAGACGCCGACCGGCTCGTAACCGAGCTCGGGATTGGCGTCGGCGTAGCCGACGAACTCGGCAACACTCGACGTCGTTCCCACCACCAGGACCGACATCGGTGCGCGACCGGTACGACGCTCCAGATGGTTGCCGCACATCCGCGACACCACGAGCGCCGGCACACCGACCACCGCCAGCCCGATCCAGAACGGGGCGGACAACACCTCGGACGTCAATGTGTCTGCGGCACCGGCGATCGCAAACGCCACGATCGATGCGATCACCACCCCGATGTACTCGGTGTCACCCGAACCGACGACTGCGGGCCGATCGGTTCTCCCCAGACGCAAGGCGATGAGCCAGACGGCCAGGACGACACCGAGAGCCAAGCCGGCTGACGGCAGACCGCGGACGGACGGTTCCCACATCGAGGTATGGAGGTACGAGCCGACGACGGTCGCACCCAGCACGAGAGTGTCGACGACGTGGACCCGACGGATGCGGCGTCGGCGGTTCGCCCGGCGGCGACGCACGGTCGGTTCGCCCGCCCTCGGCACGGCAGGAGGCCCCTGCCGGCCTGCGTCGGCCGATTCGGTGGTGCGTTCCGGCGCGATGGTCATGGCTCGAAACAACTCCCTGAGAACTAAATTGTCCGAATCCGATCGACCGCCACCCGCATACTTCACATGCGCACTCACGGCTTTGGACACTGAATTAGAATTACCGGACGAACGCACTGTCGGGTACGCCGAAGGCGCCAGTCCTACTACTTTTTCTGAAGGCATCTATAAATCCGATGATCGAGTGGTTCAGATCACTGTAATGATCAGGCGTCAACTTGCGATTGGCTACGAGTCGGCCGGGTCTCCACGCCGTGCTCGGCGTGGTTCGCCACTGGACCGGTGCCACGCGCACATGTTCCCAGCAGGCCCAGGAGAATCATTGTCGTGACACTGAATTGCGGCGCCGACAATGTGTTGTCGATAAAACTGTAGAAAACAATACTGATCCCAAACGCCACAACGACTGCGCGACCGGTTTCGATCTGAGAGGCCGCTGCCCACCACACCGCTGCGGCAAGCGCCCCGAAAAGTCCGACAGCAAGAAAGAAACCTCCATCCACAAACAGATGGAGATACTGATTATGGGGCGCGATGAATGCGCTCTGTACGTTTCGCGGATTCAATGTTTCCACTGCAATCGACGAGAATCCCAGTCCGCGCCCGGTGACCGGGTTCGCCATTGCGGCGTCGAAGAAGAACTGCCATGCTTGATCGCGGCCTGAGGTGTTGAACGAACCCTCGTAGGAATTCCCCCGATTGCGGAGCATGATCTGCCCGCCCGCGGCGACGCCACCCACCGCGACCGCCGCCAGCAATAGCCAGGCGGCCCTCCGCCCCGGGCCGGTCGAGCTCCGCGACCTCAGTGCGCTGATCACGAAGGTCACGACCACCACAGCGGCGGCGGTGATCGCACCGCGGGTTGCGGTGCCCAACAGGATCATCATGTTGAGCGCGGGTATCGCATACGCCCACCACCGAGGGACGCCGGTCGTCGTCACGAGTGCCACGAGCCCGGCGACGAGCCCCACGAATGCGAGCATCGCCAGGTGGGCGGGTACCGCCGAGCCCTGCAATCGCAGCGCGCCGCCCCATTCGCGCACGATGACCGGCGAGATCCCGGCAGCGGTCAGAACAAGGCCGGCGATCAGGCACAGCGTGGGGAGCGCGGCGAGGAATTTCAGACCGCGCGCCAGTCCTAGGGTGCTCCAGTCGACGAAGAGAAATAGCCACGGGAGCGCGAATCCGACCGCTGACCGTGCAATTCCTCCCCCTCCTATGGCTATCTCTCCGCCGGCGTTGAGCACTGCGGCCAGACCGCTGAGCGCGATCACAGCAAGTGCCATCGAGCCGATCACCGAGAACCGGAAGCCCAGGGTCAGCAGCAAACCGAGGAGAGCCAGGATCAGTACACCCTTTTGTGCGGCATCGGCATTCGGGATCGGGGTGGCGGGGTCACCACTCAGGACTTGAGGGGTCACCACGAGTGCGGTCGCCGGCACCAGGTTCCACCACGACGACGGAAACACACAGGCAAGCACCAGAACGAGCATCCCGGCCAGCCCGGCCAGCACCAGCGGGGTCTGGGCGGCACCGATCGCGGCCGCTACCGTGAGCACTGCCGCTCCGGCGGCGACTGGCGAGGCCCGCATGCTGAGCGGTCTCATGACAGTCGCTCGGTCGCGTAAATCAGTCCGCCGACAGAGGCACCGATGCGTGGCAGACGGGCCAGGACGGTGCCGAGATCGGTTGTGCGGGTGCGTTCGCGCAGCACGGTCAGCACGGTGACGTCGGCGTCGGCGGCAAAGATCTCGGTCATGTCGTTGGTGTCGGCGTCGCGGCTGTCGATCACGATGTAGTCGAACTGTTCGCGCAGACGTCCGATCAGCGAATGGACACTCGCCGACGACGCGTACGGGTGGTCGGCGACGGCGAGACCGGACGTGACCCGGCGGTATGGTTCGACTGCCGCGAGATCACTGACACCGTTGATGTCGCTGAGCAACGAGGCCAGGTCGGCCTCGGCGCCGGCTGGTGACGAGTCGTCGTTGGCGTCGATGAGCACCACGCGGTGGTCGTCGTCGCCGAACGATCGTGCGAGGGCGGTGGCGACGGCCGAACTCGACCCCTCGTCGCCGACGCCGGTGACGACGACGACGGACGACTGCCCGCCCGGCAGGCGTGGGACGAGCGCAGCTCGCAGTTGGTGGCCGACGCGCGCGGGATTCGATCCGGGAGCCGCGAGAGTCGGTAGATCAGTGGTCTGCTCGAGGTCTTCTTGGGACGAGAGTTCGCGCGCGGTACTCGAGCGGATGACTGCGACGATTAGACCCACGAGGAGTCCGGCGAGTAGACCGACCAGACCGACGGCGACCGGGGAGCGTCCGTCCCGCGTCGGCGCGGACGGCTCGCCGACCCGATTGACTCCGATCAGCGGCTGGGGATCGGAGCCGGGTCGGTCTACCTCCACGACCAACCGATCTGCCTGCTCTGCAGCCGATTTGGCGATTCGCACGGCCGTGTCCGCGTCGGTGTCGGTGACGGTGATGTCGAACAGCGCCGACTGCTGTTCGGCCACCACCGTGAGGCGACCGGCCAGGTCGGCGGCGGTGACCTCGAGGTCGAGATCATCGATGACCGCCGCGGCCAAGGCCGGGCCGTTCAGCAACGCCAAGTACGTGCTGCTGCGATTGTCGGCGAACATGCTGCACGCATAGGCCTGATCAACCGAGCCCTCGCCGCAGGTTCCGACCACCATCTGGACCGTCGACTTGTAGGGAGAGGGCGCCGCGGCGGCGACGAGTGCGCCGGTCACCGTGCCGATGACGGCGCATACGACGATGACCACCCAGCGTCGGCGGAGGATGCGAATGAGTTGTCGGGAGTTCACTGGACGGGTCTCCTACTGTGAGAAAAGAATCGAGGGCTCGCTGCCGAGACCAAAGGTGGGCTCGGTGCTTGGGCCGGGTGGCCCAGAAGGTCAGGGGGAGGCATTTGGCGGCGACGGCCACCAAGCCACCCGCCGCGGCGCCGATCGCACCGTGGAGCCACGCACCGACCCCGACAGCGAGGATGAATCCGGCGGCTCCGATGAGCCCCACGCGGGCAACCCGTACCTGGTCGCCGCGAGCTTGGAGCGCCGCGGACAGCGCAGCTGCGATCAAGGCGAACGGGAATGTCATCAGCAGCAGGGTCAGCGGCGCCGCTGCCGCCGCGTACTCGGTGCCAAACAGCAGCACACAGACCGGCTCGGCGAGCAGGGAGCCGCCTGCCGCCGCCATGATCACCATCAACGGCACCGCCAAGGTCAACCGTCGGGCGACCGACCGCGCTTCGTATGGGGTGGCCCGGGCGGCGGCAGGTAGGACAGCAGCCGCGAGCGTGCCCGGGATCAGCAGCAGCGGAGACGTCACCCGCATTGCCGCCGAGTACATTCCGCCTCGGTACGCCCCGGCGAGCGTGGTCACCAGGAAGGTGTCCAGCAACTGGATGTGCACCGACACGTTGTTCACCAGATAGGGAAACGACTGAACGACGATCGCGCGGATCGGGACGGCGGCGGGCACCGTCGAGTCCATGTAGCGGGGCAAGAACCGTACCGAGTGGACATAGCCGACGAGCGCACCGAGGAGCTGGGACAACGAGTATGCGGCGACCGCCCCGGTGTCCAACCGCCACATCAGCAGGAACCCGCCGAACTGGACCGAACGGCGAAGGATGATCGACACGGCGGGTACCGCCGTGGATGTCGCTGCGATGGGGACCGCGAGTCGGTACTCGACGAGGCGATCCACGGCCACCGACGCGACGAGCGGCAGCATCGCGATCGGCAGGCCCAGCGGTCCGTGCACCGCGAACGCCAACCCCGTCGCACCGACGCAGGAAAGCCACCCGCTCAGGTTGATCAGGCGCAGACCCGACCGCGCGGCGACCATGTCCCCTTCGGCATACGCCTTCATCACATAGGTCGACGCACCGAGGTCGGTGACCGTGAACACCACCATGCCCAGCCCGATCACCGCTGAGGCGACACCGACCAGGTCCGGGGTCACCGCACGCGCGAGAATGATCACGTTGACCGCCTGGAGCGCGTTCGCCGAGATCCGGGCCGCCAACATGCCGGTGAACTGGGCTCCGGTCCGTCGGCTCACCGATCACGCTGATGGCGGTTCGATAGGAGTCGACGCACCGCGAACTGCGGACCCATCATCGACGCAATCGACAGCCACATCAGGCGTCGGGGACCCGCGGTGCGCAGACCACGACGGTATGCGGTCAGGCTGTGTGTCTCCGACTCGATCCGGATGCGCAGCGCGAGCGGCGTGCTCGCCCTGAACTCGGTGGTGTTCAGCTCTGGACGATCAGAGACCCGGCGGCGGTGGTTCTCGGTGGCCAGCGCGATGTTGGTCCGTACCCAGCGCATGCTCTCGGCGTTGATACCGGCGTCGTGGAACCGGTAGTCGAGCACGACATCGGGGAGATTGGCGACCCGACCGTCCTCCGCCATCTTCAGAAAAAAGTCCCAGTCCTCGGCGACCCCGTGGGTCCAGTAGCCGCCGACCCGGCGGGCCGCCTCGGTACGGAACGCGATGGTTGGATGTGACAGCGCGTGGCCGCCGACTCGCAACAGCGCCACGATGTCGTCGTGATCGAGGGGGAAGCTCGACCGTGAGTCGATCGCGCCGTCGACCATTCGATTGATCTGCCCGCCGACCAGCGTGACCTCCGGATGGGCGTTCAGGTAGACGACCTGTGCGCGAAGGCGGCCGGGACGAGCGACGTCGTCGGCATCCATCCGAGCGACGACGACCGCCCGCGCGAGGTCGATCCCGACATTGAGCGTCGCGGCCAGTCCCATGTTCGCGTGGGAGTGCGCGACGACGCGCGGATCATCGTGGTAGCGACGCGCCACCTCGGGTGAGCAGTCCGTACTCCCGTCGTCGATCAGGATCAGCTCGAGGTCCACCCCCCGCTGCGCCAGTACGCTCTCGATCGCGTCGGCCAGCGTCGCCTCCGCGTTGTAGAAAGGCAGCAGGACCGATACTTCCGGAATCGTCATCGGTTCGTCCGGAGACTGCGGGCAGCGATGTAGGCGAAGTGCGAGTTGCCGACCAGGTAGCGACGCCACAGTCTGCGCGGCTCGGCGGCCAAGCGGTACAACCATTCGAACCCCGAGCGCTGGATCCAGCTGGGTGCCTCTCGGACGGTGCCTGCGACGAAGTCGAATGCTGCACCGACGCCCACCACCGCGAGACCGGTGCGGTGCGCGAGCTCGGCGGCTGCGACATCCTGCTTGGGAGTGCCCATCCCGACCCAGACGATGTCTGCGCCGGCCGAGTCGATACGACAGACGGCGTCGGCGTAGAAGTCCTCGGTGAGCGGACCGAAGGGCGGCGCATGCCGGCCTGCGATCCGCACCCCGGGGAATCGTCGGGACGCCTCGTCGGCGAGGGCATCCAGCGTGTCGTCGGTGGCGCCGAGGAAGAAGTGGCGGAGGTCTGCTTCCCGGCCCTGATCGAGGACGGCGGTGAACAGGCTTGGCCCGCGCACGCGTTGGGCTTGCGGGTTGCCGAGCCGACGCAGGCACCAGGCGACCGGCGCGCCGTCGGGGTAGGTGACTCCGTCGCCGCGCAGGATCGCCGCGTACTCGGGCTCGCGGCTCGCCAGCGACACGCAGTACGCGTTCGAGAGGCGGATGGGAATACCCGTGTGGGATCGCCCGGCGTTCACAACCGTGTCCACCGCATCGTCGAACGAGGTGACCGCGAAGTCGAAATCGCCGACCCGGTCGGTGATGTGCGGATCGGCCTTGAGGCCGTGACGGCCGCCGTCGGAACCAAGGGCGCGAGTCATGTTGCTCCTATCGAATCGCGGCATTCGCGAGAGTGAGAAAGAGATGGGCGGTAATAATCAATCCGGCCCGCAGACTCCGAAACTATCAGTCCCAGATCATTCGAATACAAACGGAAAAACTGTCGCCTAGGACACATGGAAAAGCCCTTGATGGACGCTATCGGCGAATTTATGGGACGTATGAGCCTGGCGCTGCGGGGCGGGTTAAGGTTCCGAGGCACAGCAGGAATCTATTCACGAAGGACCCGGTGAACGCATGCGACGCAAGAGCTTGGGACGTGTTGAACTCCCAGTTCGCAGCGCCTCGTCAGAGGATTGGTGGCGGCAGCGAGTGCTGGACTCGAGCTTGGAGGCCACTGCGGTCTGCATCGACGGTCTCATCGTCTACGCCAACGCATTGTGGCGGGATCTGATCGGTTCAGACGATTTCGACACAATCATCGGAAGACCATTGATCGAATTCGTTCATCCCGATTCCAGGACTATCGCGCGCACGAGATTCGCCGACGCCCCTTACAGTGGAGAGCCGACCAACCCATTCGTGCTCCAAATGATGGGCCGGGACCGAACCTGGCAGAATTTCCAGATCCGCGTGACGCGAATCGTGTGGTCGGGCACGTCGGGATTCCACGTGACGATCGACGCCGATCCGAACGCTCGCCGCGAACCCATCGCCGTGCTCACCGACCTCCTGAACAGATCCGACGGGCCGGTGGCGGTGTTGAGCGTCGACCTCGGCAGCTCCGCCGGTTCGACCGATTTCCATGGCCTGGTCGCCGATGCCGAGGCACGAGCCAGTGCGCTGGAACGCCTTTCGGGTGCAGTGCCCGACGACGGGATCGCCGTCTGGTCGCAGAACGACGAGTACATCGTCGCCGCCCACTGTGCGCGCGACACCGAGATCGACGAGCTGGTGCGCACGGTCCGCGAAGCCATGTCAGCCCCTGTCCCCACCACGGGCGGAATTGACTTGCAATGGACACCGAGCATCGGCGTGTGGTGGGGTCCGGCCGGAGGCGACGCCGCCCAGATCGTCGCCGACGCATCGATCGCCCGGCGAGCAGCTGCACGATCATCCGCCCTACGGGTCACACACTTTCATCCGCAACTGCGCACCGACCTGAGGTACCGCCAGTCGATCGCCACCGATCTGCGTCGTGTACTCGCCACCTCTCCGAGCCGGCTTCGTGTCTTCCATCATCCACTCGTGAACATCGCGACCGGAATACCCTGGGCCTTCGAAGCCCTCGCCCGCTGGGACCATCCAGAACGAGGTTGGTGTTGCCGGGCGAGTTCGTGCCGATCGCCGAAGAGGCCGGATGGATCGGGGATGTCGACCACCATGTCATGATGACCGCAGTCGCCGAGTTCGTCGGTGCTGCGTGGACACAGGATCTGACCCTGTCGGTCAACATCTCCGGGCAGCAACTCCTCGATCCCGATCTGTCCGAACGCGTCTCGGCGTTACTCGACGAGTTGGGCATGCCCGCCGAGCGATTGATGCTGGAGATCACCGAATCCAGCCTGGGTGTCGACGACGACGCCGCCGTGAGCGCCGTGGATCGTCTACGTCAGATCGGGGTGCCGATCGCGCTCGACGACTTCGGCGTCGGGGCGTCCTCGCTGAGTCGGCTCGGCACCATCCCGATCTCGGTGATCAAGACACCCAAACAGTTCGTCGACGCGCTCCAGCAGCCGAACGGGCCCGAGATGTTGTCGGGGATAATCGCTCTCGCGCACGGTCGGGGCGTCGAAGTCATCGTGGAAGGCATCGAGACCGCCGAGCAGGAACGTGCCGTCCTCGACTGCGGCGCCACGCTCGGCCAGGGCTTCCGCTACGGCCGACCGGCCACACTGGAGAGCTTCGCGCCCGAGACCGGGCGCAGCCGACCGCAGGCAACCAGGTAACTAACAGAAGATCGGAAAGCGATGATTTGCCGCTTGTGCAGTTCGCCTGAACTGCGGAGTGTCGTCGACCTCGGGGCGACGCCACCGTGCGAGAAATTCCTGACCGAAACCGAGCTCGACCGGCCGGAGACGACATTCCCGCTGCATCTACGGGTCTGCGAGGAGTGCCTGTTGCTGCAGATCCCGGCGTTGATCACACCCGAGGAGACGTTCACCGACTACGCGTACTCGTCATCGTTCTCCACCAGTTGGGTCGAGCACGCCCGACGCTTCGTCGACACTGCGATCGAACGAACAGGATTCGGTGACAACGGGTTCATCGTCGAGGTCGCCAGCAATGACGGATATCTGCTCCAGCACGCCGTCGACCGGGGCATCAACTGCCTGGGCATCGAGCCCTCGGTCAATGTGGGTGAGCAGGCGCGCGAGCGCGGGGTCCCGACCCTGACCGCGTTCCTCGACGAACAGACGGCAGCCGAAGTTGTGGACGTGTATGGACCTGCGGACCTCGTCGTCGCGAACAACGTTTACGCCCACATCCCGGACCTGCTCGGTTTCACCAGGGCGCTGCGTCTGCTCGTCGCCGACGACGGCTGGGTATCCATCGAGGTCCACCATGCGCTCAACCTCATCCGATACGCGCAGTTCGACACCATCTACCACGAGCACTTCCAGTACTACACGGTCCTGACAGCCCAGAGAGCCTTGGCGACAGCGGGTCTCGAAGTCATGGACGTCGAGCTCCTGAAAACCCATGGCGGCTCGATGCGGTTGTGGGCGCGCCCCACCGAAGCCGACACCGGACAACCGGCCGACAGCGTCGCGCAGGTCCTCCGGATCGAGGCAGACGCCGGCCTGCACGAGCTCGGGGGCTACGTCCGACTGCAAGAACGCGTCGACCAGATCAAGAACGAGCTCCTGCAGTTTCTGTTGGACGCCAAGCGGAACGGGCGTCGCGTCGTCGGATACGGCGCCCCCGGCAAGGGCAACACCCTGCTCAACTACTGCGGCATCCGTACCGACCTGTTGGCCTACACCGTCGACAAGAACCCCTACAAACACGGTCGTCACACACCGGGGACCCGGATCCCCGTCCACCCCATCGACCGAATCGATGCCGATCGACCTGACGTGGTCGTCGTCCTCCCCTGGAATCTCGAAGCCGAGCTCACCCAGCAGCTGCGCCATGTCACGACGTGGGGCGGCGAACTGGTCTATCCCCTCCCCGAACTCCGCTCGGTCACCGGCGCGGACCTGATGACTGGAAGTGAACCATGAAAGTAGTTCTGTTCTGCGGTGGTTACGGCATGCGGATGCGCAACAGCGCTGACGACGACATCCCCAAGCCGATGCAGATGGTCGGCCCGCGACCGCTCATCTGGCACGTGATGCGTTACTACGCGTACTTCGGGCACACCGATTTCGTGCTGTGTCTGGGCTACGGTGCCGATCACATCAAGGAGTACTTCCTCAACTACCGGGAGACCTCATCG
Source organism: Gordonia sp. CNJ-863 (assembly GCF_001942325.1). Lineage (NCBI taxonomy): Bacteria > Bacillati > Actinomycetota > Actinomycetes > Mycobacteriales > Gordoniaceae > Gordonia > Gordonia sp. CNJ-863. Next base: position 26,090 of record NZ_MKKG01000015.1, on the reverse strand, counting down.
AACGACTTCGTCATCAACGCAGGCAAAGTCGAGATGATCTCCACCGACGTCAGCGACTGGACGATCACCTTCGTCGACACCGGCCTCGAGTCGCCCATCGGGGAACGCCTGCGTCGTGTGCGCCCCTACCTGGAGGGCGAGGAGTACTTCCTGGCCAACTACGCCGACGTGCTGTCGAACGCGCCGATGAACCACATTATCGACGAGGTCCGGCGCGCCGGTGCGGCCGCATCGATGCTCCTCGTTCCGCCGCAGTCCTCGTTCCACTGCGTCGACGTCGACAGTTCCGGCGCCGTCACTGCGATCACCCCGGTCTCGTCGATGCCGCTTCGCGAGAACGGCGGATTCTTCGTCCTGTCGCAGGCCGTCTTCGATCATCTGCCCGAGAACGGTGACCTCGTCGAGGACTCGTGCCGTGCCCTCGCCGCACGGGGCCGGCTCCTCGGCTATCGGTTCGACGGCTACTGGAAGCCCGCCGACACCTTCAAAGAGCGCGCCGAGATGGACGCGGCATACGCTCGTGGTGACCGTCCGTGGATGCTGTGGGAGCATCGGGAGAAGGTCGCTTCGTGATCGACCTGCACCCCGCCGGTGTCGACGAGATCGCCGTCATCGGGGCGCATTGCGACGACATCGCGATCGGCATGGGCGGCACGCTGTTGACGATGGCGCGGGCCCGTCCGGGGCTGCGGGTGCACGCTTTCGTGGCCTCGGGTGCGGGGACTGTCCGCGAAGGCGAGGAACGGGCCGCGCTCACCGCGTTCACCCCCGGTGCCGACCTCGAGCTCACCGTCGCCGCCGTCCCCGACGGCCGTGCCCCCGCCCACTGGGACACGGTGAAAGAAGCCCTGGCCGGCTTCGCACGGTCATGCCGACCGGATGTGGTGTTCGCACCTCATCGACGCGACGCCCACCAGGATCATCGGCTGCTCGCCGAACTGGTGCCCACCGAGTTCCGCGATCACCTCATCCTGGGCTACGAGATCGTGAAGTGGGAGACCGACACCCCGCAGCCGACGATGTTCCAGCCCATCACCGCGCCGATCGTCGCCGAGAAGGTCGGCCTGCTCGCCTCCTGTTACCCGTCTCAGGTCGGCCACGACTGGTTCACCGACGAGACCTTCGAAAGCCTCGCTCGGCTTCGCGGCATCCAATGCCGCGCCACCCACGCCGAGGCTTTCATCCTGGAAAAGGCCCGCATCTCGCTGAGAGGTTTGCTGTGAAAGTACTCGTCACCGGACACCAAGGTTATCTGGGCACGATCATGGTCCCGGTCCTGCAGGCCGGCGGCCATGAGGTCGTCGGTCTCGACACCGGCCTGTTCGCAGACTGCGTTCTCGGGACGCGGCCGCCGGAACCGGAGGCGCTCGCGGTCGACCTCCGCGACGTGACGCCCGATCACCTCGGTGGTGTCGACGCAGTCATCCACCTTGCCGCCTTGTCCAACGACCCACTCGGATCACTCGCCCCGGGTATCACCCACGACATCAACCATCACGCATCGACACGCCTGGCGCAGCTGGCGAAACAAGCCGGCGTCTCGCGGTTCCTGTACGCATCGACATGTTCGGTCTACGGCGCAGCGGCGATGTCCTCGTGACCGAGGACGCACCGCTGAAACCCCTCACCCCCTACGCCGAGAGCAAGGTCCGGGTCGAGGACGACGTGGCTTCGCTCGCCGACGACGGATTCACCCCGGTGTTCCTGCGTAACGCAACGGCTTTCGGGTTCTCACCGCGCCTGCGCGCCGACATCGTCCTGAACAACCTCGTCGGCTATGCGGTGCTGCGCGGGGAGGTGACCGTACTGTCCGACGGGACGCCGTGGCGGCCACTGGTGCACGCCCGCGACATCGCCGATGCGTTCCTCGCCTGCCTGACTGCACCTGCCGAGGTGGTGTCGGGTCGCGCCTACAACGTCGGTTCGGAGGCCAACAACGTCACCGTCGCCGAGATCGCGGGCGCCGTCGTGGACACCGTCCCCGGTTCGACGCTGAACATCACGGGCGCACATGGCTCGGACCCGCGCTCATATCGAGTCGACTTCTCCCGCGCCCGAGCGGAATTGGGCTTCGAGGCCCGCTGGTCGGTTGCCGCTGGCGCCGCGGAACTGCACCGTGAGTACACCGCGCGAGATCTCACCGAGGAGGCGTTCTTCCAACGGTTCACCCGGCTCGCACACCTGAAGCGCCAGCAGGACGCCGGGAACCTCGACGAATTCATGCGCCCTCGCCGGACCGAGGGAGCTCACCTCAGGCTCGCCTCGAGGTCGGCCCACGACGACGCGCTGCGATCACGGGCCGACACCGCGGTCACCTCCAGTGGCCAATCGATCGCCAGGTCGGCGTCATCGAATGCGGTGGACAGGTCCTCGGTCGGGTCATGAGGTCGATCTATCCGGTAGCAGACGTCGGCGATCGTCGTCAAAGCCTGGAAGCCGTGCAGGAACCCCGGCGGGATGAACAGATGCCGGAACGTCGAGTCGTCCAGGCGGAACTCGGCGCGCGAACCGAATGTCGGCGAATCGGGCCGGATGTCAACCACCACGTCGTGCACCGCACCGTGCGCGCATCGGACCAGCTTCGCCTCACCCCGCCCGGAACGGCCATGCATCCCTCGCACCACTCCGAGATGCGACCGGGACTGCGAGTCCTGGACGAAGCCCGCGGAGTATCCCGGCCGTCCCAGGAACGCGTCGAACAGCTCGGCGTCGAAAGTCCTGGTGAACAAACCCCGTTCGTCGTGAAACGGGTCAGGCGTCAGAACGAGCAGATCGGCGAGCTCGGTGGTCTCGATACGCATGAGGTAATGCTCGCATGACACACGCCTGTCGTGGATGTCGGTCCGGCGGTCTGACAACCGTTCTCGACCTCGGCCGCCAACCGGCCGGCGACCGCTTTCCGCTCGTCGACGAGCCGATCACCAGCGCCGAGTCCGGGCACCCGCTGGCGATGAATCTGTGCCCACGGTGCGGTCTCGCGCAGCTCGCCGCGGACGACACGAACGTCCAGGAACCGCGGGGAGTGGAACCACAGGCCCTCCGGGAGCAGGCTGCCGACGCGGTCGCCCGTATCGCCACCGCCGGGCTGCTGCCCGCGGGCGGTACCGTCCGGGAATTCCCCAGCCCACACGGCGGATCGTGGCTTCCGTTGCTGACCCAGCGCGGATACGAGGTCACCGAGGGACCCGCGGACGTCGTCGTCGACTCGATGGGCATCATGCACGAACCCGATCAGCGCGCCGCGTTCACCGAGCGCGCCCGCGCACTCCGACCCGACGGACTGCTCCTGGTCCAGTTCCACTCGCTTGCCACCATACTTCGACATCGACAGTGGAATGCACTGCGGCACGGCCACTTTGCCTACTACTCGTTGACGTCGCTGACCAATCTGCTGTCGCACGCTGGGCTCGTCGCGGTCGGCGGCTGGGAATTCGATCTTTACGGCGGGTCGGTGCTCGTCGCGGCACGCCATGCCGGCGGCGCGCTGCCGACCGGCCGGCCGTTCGCGACCCTGGCCGCGATCGCGGACGCCGAACGTGCCGCGGGTGTCACCGACGTCGAAAGCCTTCGTGCGCTAGACGACGCGAGCGAACGAGGCACACGCATCCTCTCGCGATGGGCACGCCGACAGGCGGCCCAGGGCAACGCCGTCTACGCCTATGGGGCCTCGTCGCGGGCAGTCTCGCTGTTCGCGCGGGCCGGATTGACACGCGAGGTGTTGCGCGGCGTCGCCGACGCGGCACCGGCGAAACACGGCCGCCGCATGCCCGGCACCGACATCCCGATCATCGCACCCGAGGTACTCGTGCGCGTTGATCCCGACGCTGTCCTGCTCACTGTCCCCGATCTGTACGACGAAGTGTGTCGCAGCTACCCACAGCTGGCCACCGCGCTCAAGTCGGCGGCCCGCGACCTCACCCGAATGGAGACCGCCGATGCGTGACTTCACCGAATCCACCCGTCTGCAGCGACGCCTGCACGCACTAGTTCCCGGTGGTGCCCACACCTACGCCCGTGGCTGCGACCAGTACCCCGAATCGATGGCCCCGATCCTCACCCGCGGTCACGGAGCGAGGGTGTGGGACGTGGACGGCAACGAGTTCGTCGAGTACGGGATGGGACTGCGCTCGGTCACCCTCGGGCACGGGTACCAGCCGCTGGTCGACGCCGTGTCAGCTGTGATCGGACAGGGTGTCAACTTCTCCCGTCCGACGGTCCACGAGATCGCGGCCGCCGAGGACTTTCTCGCGATGGTGCCGACCGCCGAGATGGTCAAGTTCGCCAAGAACGGCTCCGACGCGACCAATGCCGCGGTCCGGCTGGCCCGCGCCCACACCGGCCGCGAACGCATCGTCGTATGTCGGCAACCGTTCTTCTCCACCGCCGACTGGTTCATCGGAACCACCGACATGTCAGCGGGCGTACCGGCGACGACCGTCGACCAGGTCTCGCGGTTCGACTTCAACGACCTCGAGTCGCTCGCCACGGTGTTCGGCAACCACCCCGGCGACGTCGCCGCAGTCGTGATGGAACCGGCGACCGCCTTGGCCGAGCCCGCGCCCGGATTCCTCGAAGGCGTCCGCGCATTATGCGACAGCGAAGGCGCCCTGCTCGTCTTCGACGAGATGATCACCGGCCTTCGATGGTCGGCGCACGGCGCACAGTCGGTGTACGGCGTGACTCCCGACTTGTCGTGCTGGGGCAAAGCCCTGGGCAACGGTTTCCCGATCTCGGCCCTGGCCGGTCGCCGCGCGGTCATGGAGGCCGGTGGTCTAGCCACCGACTGCGATCGCGTGTTCCTGCTCTCCACCACCCACGGACCGGAAACCTCCTCGCTGGCGGCCTTCCGCGCCGTGGCAGCGGCGTACGCCGACTCGGCGCCCGTCGAACGGATGACCGCGACGACGGGCACTCGGCTGGCCGACGGAGTGAACGCGGCCGCTGCGGCCGCGGGCATTGCCGACCATCTGCAGGTGGTCGGGCGGCCGGCGTGCCAGGTGTTCATCACCCGCGACCACGACGGTGTCCCGTCGCAGCAATACCGGACACTGTTCCTGCAGGAGCTGCTCGACCGGGGAGTCCTCGGCCAGTCGTTCGTCGTCTCCGCCGCCCACACCGACGACGACATCGACGCGACGATCACGGCGGCAACCGAGGCCATGGACGTCTACAAGCGGGCGATCGACGCCGGCGGGGTCGACGGACTCCTCCGCGGCCGGCCGGTTGCGCCCGCCGTCCGCCGGCTCGCCCAACCCCGGCAACTCGTCGACGTATGACCGGCGACCGGATCAGCAGCCCCGCTGCACGAACGAACGAACGAAACCCACTGTCTGGTACACGTACTGCCACGCGGTCTGACCGATACCGACCCGCTCTGGGCTGGCCAGGACCGACACATGGCCGCGGTGGTAGCACCGGTCGAACAGATATCGGGTCCGCGCCACGTGCGGCCGGAAGGTGACGACCATGATCGACTGCCAGCCGCGCCGCTCGGCCAACCGGTTGATCTCGACGATCTCGCCCTTGGTCGTCGCCGGGGCAGGGGTGAAGCAGGTGACCGTGTACCGCGCGTGTCCGGAACCGTTTTCACACAACAACTCCGGACTTCGTTCACGCTGATGCGGATCGGAGAAGACCAGCTCCCGCGCCAAGCCTCGATCGGCGAGGTCGATGCCGTAGTCATATCGCCCCTCACCGGGACCGCCGAGCACCACGATCGCGTCGGCCGGTGCCGGTTCGGCGGTCGGCGGTGCGACATACACCGGGTATCCGGCCACGCCGACAACGATGAACAGTGCGAGCACGCCGATGCAGACTCGCACCATCCGACGTCTCGCGGCGACTTCCCTCATCCCAGACCTCGCCACACTGCCACCCCCACAGACAAGCACACATCCTTCCATCCGCACGAAGCAAGGAGTCGACGGTGACCGATGAGAGTAGACGGCGGCTGCTGCGTACCGCCGGAATGGGCTTGGGACTCGGTGCCACGGCATCGGTGCTCGCCTCGTGCAGTACCGACACCGCACCCGTGGCCGTCGAATCCTCGACCCGCACCGTCGTGGCGACAGTGTCCACGGAAGCATCCGGATCGCAGAACTCGGCACGCATCGACGCGGCGATCGCCGAAGCTCATCGCACTGGGGCCGACGTGTTGATCCCGGGCGGCACATACGATTTCACCGGCTTCTCGTTCCCGAACGACGGCCGGGTGTCGATCCGCGGAGCAGGCCGCGGTGCGACCGTGCTGCGAAACATCGCGCAGGGCGCTTCTGTCACCGCCCACGGCGATACCGGCGGACCGTACAGTCCCTCGTGGACGCTGTCCCACCTGACCCTGGACGCGTCCACCCGAGACGAGACAGCAGGCCTGGACGTGCTGTTGAGCACCGGCTTCACCGTGAACGACATCGACATCATCAATCATCGGATCGGAGTGCTGCACAAATCGGCGTGGGCGTGCCAGTACACCGACATCCGGGTGTCCAACTGCGACATCGGGTGGCGCTTCCCGACATCCCAGTTCACTCCGTCGGCGCCGGTCACACTGAGCAACTGCCACGCGATCGAGTCAGGGACCGCGGTGGAGATCGAGGACGCCATCGAATGCCTTCTCTGGAGCGGCGGCGACTGGTCCGGCTGCGGCACAGGGATGGTGGTGACCGGGAACGAGGTCCGGGCGGTACGGCTCCAGGCGATCAACTTCGAACGCATCGTGAACGAGGACGTCATCGTCGGCGGTGACGCGACCGGACCGGCCGGCCTGTCCTTGGTGTCCTGCCGATTCTTCCGGACGTCACGTGGTCCGGTATCGATCAGATACCGGCGGGGCCAATCCCTCGCGGTTTCGGACTGCAGTTGGACCGACTACCGCACCGCAATCGCACAAGAAGGCACTGCCGGCAGCCTGGTGGCGACGGCGAACGCCGCCTCGCTCGTGGAGAACTTCATCGACCGGACCGGGACGATCGTTCCCAACGAGCCGTTCGTGGCAACCGCGGGCACCGACACCGCACGGGTGTCCTTCACCGGGACATCGGTCCTGCACTCGGTCTCGGCCCCGGAAGGTGTCCAGACAAAGTTCGTCTCCGGCGAGGGCAAACGCACCATCTCCGACGCCGACTTCCCCAGTCTCCGGCCCGCTCCGGGATGGACAGCGGTCGTGGAAGACACCCGTACGGGCGCGGTGCGTCACGCGGTGCGCGGAACCGACGACTGGCGGGTGTCGGCACCGTACCTGTAACGGTCAACGATGAGCGGTGGCGCGTGCGCGCAGCTGTAAAGCTGTGCGGCGCACCTGCATCGTGCGCGAATTGATACTCGCGACGGCGAGGTCACCGCGCGGGATCCGCCAGTGGCGGTTCGCGGCGAGTCGTTGCACGAACTCATGGTGCTCGCTCATCTGCGTTCGCATGCCCAACGTGCTGGTGATCGACGTACTGCTGACGCGAAATGAGGCGAGAGTCGCGGGATCGCCGACGAATGAACCGGTTCGGAGGAGTCGGGTCCACAGCTCCAGCTCCATCGGAAAGGTGAAGTCACCATCGAACCCGCCGACCGCATCGAAGTCTCGCCGGCGAAACATCACCGCGGCCGGTGGGCCGAGCGGATTCCCGCCGCTGCGCACGACCTTGCGGATGACCTCGCGCGACGGACGTCTGCCGGTGAGACCTCGCAGACCGCGGTCACGTCGCACCGCCCGCCCGGCATCATCGATCATGTCGACCCGGCACGCGACCAGCGCCACGTCGGAGTCGTCACTCAGGATCGAGGCCTGCCGTTCGATGCAGTCGGGCGAGATCAGATCGTCGGCGCAGAGCAGCTTGATCAGGTCGCCTCGCGCCGATTCGACTGCAGCGTTCCAGTTGTCGGCGAGCGGGAGAGTCGTCTTGTTCCGTTCGACGCGAATCCGCCCATCGCGCGCCTTCCCTAGAATCTCCGCCGTCCCGTCGGTGCTGTTGTTGTCGAGAACCACAATTTCCATCTCATCCAGCCGCTGTGCAGTCACGCTCGCGAGTGTGGCCCGCAGATGATCAGCGGCTGGTACGCAGGGATCACGATCGAGACGGGGGGGCGAGCAATCACACCGTAATCGTAGGCGAGTACGTCTGTCATGACGGACTGAGGCACGAGCTCTTCGGCACTGCTGCTGCACGTGCAGGACCAGTTATTGTCTGTCGACCAATCAGTTGAAATATGGCCGCCACGACAACACAACGCCAGTTGTCTCCGATATAAGTACTTGGTGTCAAGACAGAGGCCGCCGTTGAACCTACTCGCAACTTTCCTCGCGGTGTACAAGTCCGGCACCTTGAGTGCAGCGGCCCGCACGCTGGAAGTATCTCAGCCTACAGTCACTAATCATCTTCGTTTGCTCGAAGAATGGTATGGAACAGACCTTTTCACTAGAGAGTCCAACGGTGTGCGGCCGACGCCGCTCGCTACAGAGATCGCCAGCACGATCTCGATCCATATCGAGAGCCTCGACCGTTCACTGGGCCAGGGTGAACACATCGCGCAAGGCCAGCGGCGGGTCGTCATCGGCGGACCGCTGGAATTGATCTCTGGCATCCTCGTTCCCGCACTGAAACATAGTACGGTCAACTTACCGCGCATCGACTTCACCATCGGGCGATCACAGAGCCTGCTTGAGGGGCTCATGGACGGCTCCATCGACCTGGTGGTGTCCAGCGTCAGGCCGCGTGAACAGGCCCTTGTATCGCGCCCTATCGCCGACGAGGAGTTCTGGCTGGTGGCCGCCCCCTCTCTCTCGATCACCGAATCTTCGGTGTCAGCGCTATCTGCTCTTCCGTACGTGACGCTCGATGAGAGCTTCCCCATAATCAGGCGCTACTGGAACAGCGTGTATGCCGCAGAACCGCACTTCAACCCGGCCGTAGTGCTGCCCGACCTCACCGCGATCCACGCTGCAGTCGTCGCGGGCGTCGGGGTGTCAGTGCTGCCGGACTACTTGGTTGCCGAGGATGTACGGCAAGGGCGCCTCGTCCGCATAGATCCCCCCGAAGAGCCCCCGCTGAACACCGTGTTCATGGTGATGCGCAAATCGCTTCTTCAGATGCAGAGTGGAGTAGTCAATGGTCTGGCCCGCTACATCGTTACTCAGCTGCGCAAACAAGTGAGCGACGGAGGGGCCACGACGTCGCAAAGCTAGCGTACGACACCTGCTAGCTTCCAAAACGTGCCACCCGCACATTGATTCTCAGCGCCCGCGTTTGGCGTCTTCGCGCGTCGGTGTCGGGGATGTGCGCGGCGCCGTTATGCTCGCGGTGCTCTCACGCACCGGCGTGTAGATGCGGCCGGCATAGTGGCGTTCGGTCGCACCGATCGCGGCCCGGATCTGCGCGGCCTGACGGACATGGCCTTGGGCGGCCATGGCGTCGCTGATCGCCGCGCTGGTCGCCAGGACTTGCTTCATCACGGCGAGCCACAACAGGGTGGTGTCCTCACGGCTGACGCCCAGCATGGTCGCCGCGACCCGACGCGCGGAGCTGCGGCTGCGCGCCGCGGGTGCACGGGTCGGGCGACGGTGCCCCGACACCGAACTCAGCGAGTCCGCGAGCCGGTTGAGGTGCGCGGCATCAGCAGGGTTGGCGGTGCGTGCAGCAGCGCCGACCGCGGCCGCGGTGTCGGCGGCGGCGGAGTGCCAGCCCCGTGAGGTCTTGACACTGACACCGGTGACGGTGCGTTCCCACCGACGCGCATCCTCGTGCGCGCCGCGCGCAGCATCCGGGTTGGCCTGCCGCGTGTGCGCGGTGCCGCTACGGGTGCGCGCCCAGGCCGCGGCCGCCAACTTTCGATGACTCTCGCTATCGGGCCACCGGCCGCGCAAGTCTTTCAGGGCGAGGCCGTCACCGAGGTAGCTGGCGTTGCGCCAGATCGGTTTCCCGTCGGCGTCAGCGGCGATGCTCGGGCGCAGCGCAACGACGTACCCAGCGACCTCGGTGGTGGAGCCTTTGGCGAACCGTGGCCGCGCCAGCAGCTCGGGGTGGGCGCGCAGCGCGCCCGCGTAGTCGGCCTCGGTCGCCGCCGTGCGTGCGATCGGGGAGAGGAGGTCGCGCAGCCGCTCCGACAGATCGACGTCGTCGCCGGGAACGGTGGTGTCGCGGCCGGTGCTTGACGTGGTGGCGGTGCGCTCCTGCCCACTCGCGCGGGTGTCGGAGTCGCGGCGGGTGCGTGCACCGGGGGCGCGTTCGTCGGCGTGATCCCACGCCGACCGCGCATCCGCGCGGGACTTGTCGTCGTCGATCCAACCCTCCCGCAGACGGGGGAGCGAGAGGTCTTCGGCGAGCTTCTTGCCGCCGTGCATGACCGGCTGGCCGTGTTTGTTGGCGTACTCCGATGCGGGCAGCCCGACGCTGAATCCGGTGACCGCGTTCGGATCGCTCTTGTCGTAGCGGGCCGAGCGGATCACCAGTCCGTCGGCGCGCACCAGGCGCACGAACTCGGCTTCGCTCTCCGCGGCCGCGGCGGCGACCCGAACCCGGCGCGCGAGGATCACCGACGGCGCCTCAGCGATACGCGGCTCGGCGCCGTCGACACCACGGGTGGCGGCGTCTTGAGCGTGCGAGCGGCCGCGGGCCGCCATGTTCTTGGTGTAGCTCGACAGCACTTCCATGCCGTACTTGGCTTCCAGATCCCGGGCCACGCGTTGCGCGCGGGCGTAGTCGCCCTCGTTGCCGCCGCGGGTCGGGTGCGGCCGCCACTTGGCGACCACGCTGCCGTCATCACGCACCCGCGAGGCGGCGATGTGAATGTGGTCGCCGCCGTTCTTGGTCACCCCGTGACGGATCGCTACCCAGCGCGCATCGGCGGCGTCCGGGTCGTCGAAACCCATGCCTTCCATGAAGTCATGGGCGATCGCCGACCAGGTCGCGTCGTCGAGCGCCGCAGCGTCCGGCGGCAACGACAGCGAGCAGTGCCACACGTTCTCGTCGCGGGTCGCTTCGGCGATCGCGGCTTTGCCTTTCACGCCGCGCTCCTGGGCGGCTTTGAGTGCGGCGGTGTCGCGTCGGGTGACCTCGGTACCGAACACCACCCGCGCCTCATCGAGTGCATGACCCAGCTCGTAGGCATCGGCGCGGCCCATCTCGGCACCGGCACCGCCGGCGGCGAACACTGCACCCGAGGACGCGGCCACCACGTGCGGGTTGGTGTGCTCGTTCGCCTTGCCCGGACCGGCCAGATACATCACCAAGCCCTGCATCCGTGCACCCGAGGAGATAGCCGGAATCATCGGCATCTACACCGACCACCCTTCGCCCTCGGCGGCGGTGATCGGACCGCTCGGTGTGTCACGCTCACCGTCGACGTCGGTCTTCTTGGTTGCGGGAAACGACACCGCGAACACCTCACCGAACGCATCACGCACCCGATCCGACGCCCGGTGTACCGCGTCGACGGCGGCCTCGAAATCGGCCGGCACCGCACGCTCACTGTTGGCGTGCCGCGCAATCTGGTTCATGTTCACCGCGATCCCCGACAGCAGATTGCGGATCTCGGTGGCTTCCTTCCACGCCGCGACCTTCTCGGCGTGATTGACAGGCATGCCGCCGGCGGGGGACAGGGCGCCGGTGACCAACAGACGTTGCACCGTCATGCCGGCGTCCTCGGCACGAGTACGCAGCTCCGCGTCCTCGGCCGGGCTCACTTTGAGCACGATCCGCTCATCCCGGCCGCCCGGATGGTTGCGGCGACGTCGACGACCGAACGCGCGATGAGTGTTCTCCGACTCCGTCATCGCTGCGTCCTTTCGGTGCGTCGTTCCCGGCCCTGGCCGCCTCAGCCCAGCGCAGCGACCCACCTGTGGGGACTACCGCGCAGACCTGGGGTCTGTGCCCCTCACCGTACCGACGACAAGGACGGTGAGCAAGGTTTAGGGCACCTAAACGATAACTTGCTCCCGTGAGTCGGGTGCTTTTGGTGTGAGCGCGCGTGCGCGCGGGGTTACCGAGTCCACGCGCAGCGTGGTCGTTTTCCGCCGCTGTCCCAGCGGCCCACCGGGCGGAGACTGGTGGCGAAACGTCTGCTGGGGACAGCGGAGGAGTGGGCGGTTGGTCGCCTCCGGTGTCCGGCCGACGGCACGCCAGGACTCACCGAAGATGTGGTGTCGGTGCTGGCTCGTAGAGTGCTGCCATGACCGACTCCGCAGGTGCCGGGACCGACGATCCGTACCTCCCGCTGGCGTTCTCAATGCACTCCACCCCGGGCGCGTACGCGGTCCTTGCCGGCGCCGGTGTGTCGTTCGGCGCGGTACCGACAGCGTGGGAGATCGTGGTCGACCTCGCGCAGCGGGTCTGCCGCGTCCGGGGTGACGAGGCGACTGCCGTGACCTTGAACGGTGACACCGTCGAGGACTGGTTCGCGGCGACCTTCAATAGGCCGCTGACATACGGCGGCATCCTCGCCGAAGTCGCGCCGGCACCGCACGAACGCGGAGCAGTGCTCCGCGAGTTCTTCGAACCCACCGACGTCAGCGAAGCGGCGGCGCTACCCGAACCGACCGACGCGCACCGGGCGATCGCCAGGCTGGCCGCCGACGGCACCGTGCGGGTGATCGTAGCCGCGCTCCGCGAGGTCGGGGTCGAACCTCGAAGAGGTGGTCGAAATTCATCGTCACCAGTCGTCGTGGCCACCGACAGCGCCGCCGAAGGACTGCCGCCACTGCACACCGTGGAGTGCTGCGTGGTGCACCTGCACGGCAGCTACCGCGACGCCAGCTCCATGCTTCAACACCGACGACGAACTCGGCAACTACAAGCCGCACATGCATGCGCTGCTGCGTGACATCGTGGGCTCCCACGGACTCCTGATCGCCGGATGGTCCGCGCAATGGGACCACGCCCTGCGCGACACTCTGCCCGGCAACTACCGACCCTTCTACACCTCCGCGTGGATCAACCCGAGCCCATTGAAAGGTGATGCACGCGAGGTTGCGGCCGCGCTCGGTGCGCGCGCTTTCGAGGCGACCGCCGACGAAGCATTCACCCGGCTGGCCGACGCGGTGACGGCCATGCGCATCCGGCGGGCGCGCCACCCACTGACCGCAGCGGTGATCGTCGACCGGATCAAACGCGACCTGGCCGGCGCACAGCCGGCCATCACCGCCCACGACACCTTCGCTGCAGAGACCGGGCGCGCCTGGAAGGACTCGACGCGCTCAACCTCACCCAGTTCCACCTCAAGGACCGCGGCGCGTACGACGCACTAGTGTCCTGAGTCATTAATTTCCGTTCGGTTGTTAGGCTAGGGAATGGCAACCCGGGGTCCGCGAGCAGTGGATATTGTTCTGACCGATGACGAGCGCCGTGAGCTCGAAGGGTGGGCGCGTCGGCGAACGACGGCCTCGGGTTTGGCGATGCGCTCACGAATCGTTCTCGCCGCCGCTGATGGCGGTTCGAATACTGAAGTGGCACAACGACTCGGCCTCAACCGCAGTACCGTGCGGCGCTGGCGAGGCCGGTTCGTCGAGCACCGCTGCGAGGGGTTGCTCGACGAACCCCGGCCCGGGCGACCTCGCACCGTCGACGACGAGCAGATCAAAAACTTGATCACCGCAACTCTCGAGACCACTCCGAAGAATGCGACACACTGGTCGACTCGGTCGATGGCCGAGCATCTCGACATGTCACAGTCAACCGTGTCGCGTGTGTGGCGGGCGTTCGGATTGGCTCCGCACAAACAGGATTCGTGGAAGCTGTCGAAAGATCCCCTGTTCACCGAGAAGGTCCGCGACGTCGTCGGGCTCTACATGAACCCACCCGAACGTGCCCTGGTGCTTTGCGTTGACGAGAAGACCCAGATCCAAGCTCTCGATCGCACCCAGCCGATCTTTCCCATGCTCCCGGGCACCCCGCAACGGGCCAGCCACGACTACGTGCGCAACGGCACCTCCAGTCTGTACGCGGCGTTGGACATCGCGTCGGGAAAAGTGATCGGTTCGCTTCACTCACGGCATCGGGCAACAGAATTCATCGGATTTCTCCGCAAGATCGACGCCGAGGTGCCCGACGAGCTCGACGTCCACCTGGTCATGGACAACGCCTCTACCCACAAGACGCCCGCGGTCAAACGATGGCTGACCTCGCACCCACGATTCGTTGTCCACTTCACCCCGACGAGCTCATCCTGGATGAACCTCGTCGAACGCTGGTTCGCCGAACTGACCACCAAGAAGCTCCAACGCTCCACCCACCGCACCGTGAGAGCGCTCAACGCCGACATCAGAGCATGGATCGAGACCTGGAACGACAACCCCCGCCCCTACGTGTGGGTCAAGACCGCTGACCAGATCCTCGACTCCATCGCCCACTACTGCACACGAATTAATGACTCAGGACACTAGTAGCCCAGATCGACGAGGGCTGCACCGTGCCGGTGGCCGCGACAGCAACCCTGGCGCGATGGGGCACCGCCGACACCGACCGGTGGTGGCTGCCCGTCATCGAGCAGTGGGCACACGTCACCCGTGCCAGCGGCCACACCATGGCTCTCGAATTGCCCACCCTCGTGGCCACCCGCCTCGTCTACGCCGCCGGCCTCGGCGCTATCGCCGCCAATCGCTACGACACCCTCGCTCGGATCTTCACGGTGCCAACCGTGGACGACCGACTCGACAGATCGCTACTCGCCCTCACCGACTGGGCGCGACAACATGGTGAGACCAGCGAGAGCGTGCGCGGCCCGATGCGCGAGCGATTCGCCGAGACCGTGCGTGATGCACTCGGACTGAGCCAGGCGCGCTTTGACGCCGTGTGGCAGGAATTCGAAGTGCTCCGCATGACCGCACAGATCATGACCGACCCCGAGTTCCGCACCTACCAAACTCGGGCCACAGAACCAATGAGTGCCGAACGCACTGCCCGCCCTGCCGCGCGATCACACAACGCTGATAGCGACCACCACCGCCAGACCATCCACGAACTCGATGAAGCACTACGCCCACTGGCCCGCATGGTCAGCAGCTACCGGCCGCACATCGAAATGCTCGACACCATGACCCGGACCGGCGGAAGGGAACGATGGATCAACCCTGTCGCGCAACGCCTCATCGAGCGCCCCGACCGCAATCTCCTCGAGGCCTTTGGCGCCCTGCCCCGCAGCGATGATCCGGCGGCCCAAGCATTCGCTTTCAGCGAGGGAACAGCTGCCGCGAGCCCATCGGAGGCGTCCGCGGCCGCACGCCTGGTTCACCGCACAGCGGCAGTCTCGGTCGCACTACGCGCAGCGGCGGCGTGCCTGAACGAACTCGCCGATCAGGCTTGCCACCACACGCTCAACCGCTCACCGGGCGTCGCAATGTTCCTACCGAATGAAGTGTGGCTGGACGACGAGACGCGAACCTGACTCCCGCCTCACCGCACCGGGGCGCGGCGAGCCCGTCAGCGCTCGCGTCCCCCCGGACCCCGCTCACGCCCGGTCCCGCGGCGACGGGGATCGCTGGACGGCACCCCCGACCCGGAGGTCGGCGAGCGTCGGGAGGTGCCGCGGCTGGCGATCCGTGCCGCGCGCTGAGCATCGGTCTCTCGTGCGGCGGCGCGCTCGGCCGCAGTGGAGTGTTGGGGTGTGAGGGGTTCGGCGATCCGCGCGAACACCGGAACCATGGTGTCGGGGACGGGCTCGAACGCACCGCGATCGGGGTGGGAGAGCATGGCGGCGTTGACCCACTGTTGCGGTGTGACGCGGCCGTAGTCGAGTCGGTAGCCGGCATCGGCGGCGAGCTGGGACATGAACACCTTCGCCGCGCGGCCGTTGCCTTCGCGGTAGGGGTGGCTCATGTTGATCGAGGCGTAGACGGTGGCGGCCTCGACAGCGAACCCGCCGTGGTCCAGGTCTGTCCAGTCGACGGAGGCGATGTGGTCGCGGGCGTGGTCGAGGTAGCGGCCGATCTGGTTCGGCTCAGCGAACGGCAGGCCGTCCTTGCTCAACGGGTAGGTGCGCGGTACGCCGGCCCACTCATAGATCGGGGAGAACAACGCGGCGTGGATGGTGTGTAAATGCTCGGCGGCGTAGGTGCGGGCGATCGGGATCTGCCCGTCGACGATCATCGCTTCGCGGTGCGCGGTGATCGTGTATTCGGCCGCGGCGAGCGCGTCAGGATCGGTGATGCCGAGTTTGTTGGCCAACACGGTGGTGCCGGGGATGAACGTGGCGTCCCAGTCATCCTGTGCGGTCACTCACCCTCACCTTCCAGACACGACGACGGCACCACCTCGACGAGGCGGTGCCGTCGTGAACAACTACACGGATTGTGGGCGGTCAGCCGAGGGCGTGTGCCGCTCGTGAGCCGGTCGCCATGGCGACGGCTTCGGCGATCACTTCGGCATCGGTCAGTTCGCCGCGCGCCGACCGGGTCAGCAGGTCGACGTCGGCGCGTTGCGGGTCCCAACCCTCGAGGACGTTGTTGTCGATTGCCTGCACGACACCACGGATCTGGGTATCGGTGAGACCGGCGAACAACTCCGGCCAGCGGGTGATCCATCGTGACTCGATCATCGCCGCACCTGCCTTTCCTGAATGTCGCGTCGTACTCAGTTTACCGATCATCGGCTCTCCCACGGTGGAGACTCTTCTCCGACCTCGGGGGGTGTGATCAGAACAGAGCGATTTGGTCGCGCGCGGCGAGTTCGCCGGCACGCTGGTGGGCTTGGTCAACGGCAAGCTTTGCCGTGGCGACGGGGATCGCGAGTTCGAGGGCGATGTCGGCCCAGCTGCGGCCACGCTGGCGCATGTCGGCGGCGAGATCCTGGATCTCGCGGTCCTGGGCGTCGGGGTCGTCGTCAGTCATCACGATGGCCGTGCCTTTCCGTTCAGATGCGGGCGAGGGTGTCGCGGATGGCCAGCCACCGGGTTTCGGCGGCCTGCTGGTGTGCGGTGAGGGCTGTCCAGTGGCCGGCGAGTTCGGCGGTGGGGCGTTCGGCGGTCACTTGGGTCATGCGGGCCAGTAGTGCGCGGTAGCCGCGGCGGTACCAGCCGTCGATGAGGGCGGCGGCCAGGTGGGGCAGGTCGGCGCTGTCGGCGACGGGGCGGCCGTGCCGCGGGGAGGCGATCTCGAGCATGACGCTGCGGGTGCGGGTGGTCAGTCCTCGATCGGCAAACCGCGCATTGACCAGAACCGGTGTGGCGGGGCTACCTTCGTCGAGCAGCGCAACGGCGGTGTCGAACACGTCCTGATGCACAGCACTGAGGAACACCACACTGCCAGCGGAAAGAACCATACTGGTGGTGCCGGCCTCGCGGTCGGCACGGGACCCGATCAACGCGTCGACGACCTGGCGGGCCCGGGCCGGTGGCGCCCACAACAGTGCGGTGAGCATGTCCAGCTCCAGGGCGAGGGTGTTGTCGACCTCGGCGGTGTCGTCCCCGATGGTGCCGGTGAGGGTGAGGTCGTCTGCGGCGGTGACGGTTTCCAGTTCGGGCAGCGGTTCGATCGCGGTGGCCGGCGGCTGCGGCACATCAGAGGGTGCGACCTCGGGGTTGTCGGCCATGACGATCACCTGCTGTCTCCTTGTTCGTGTCGGTCGGTGGTTTAGGCGACGTCGCTGCGGACGCCGGTGAGGTCTTCGTACGCCCACTGTTCGCATTGTTCTGCCAGTTCGGCGAGCTCGTCGCCGTAGCGGGGATCACCCTCGGCGTAGGCGCGTTCGGACTTCGCCCAGTAGGCCACGGCACGCTGTGCGTAGTCGGTGGAAGGCATGTGTCTCGGTTCCTTTCCCTGTCACGCGGCCGTAGAGGCGAGTGCTTTGATGCGGTCGGGGCGGAATCCTGACCAGTGGTCGTCGCCGGCGACCACGACGGGGGCTTGCAGGTAGCCCAGGGCCATCACGTAGTCACGCGCGGTGTCGTCGGTGCTGATGTCGATCACCTGGTAGTCGAGGCCCTGCTTGTCGAGGGCTTTGTAGGTGGCGTGGCACTGGACGCAGGCGGGCTTGGTGTAGACGGTGATCGTGGTGTTCTCGCTCATGGTGTCGGCCCTTCTCTGGTGTCGTCGCGAGTGCTTGGATGTTGCGTCTAGTGTATCGCGTATTACGTTGCCGTGCAACTGTTTTCGCTGTCCACAGACTCTTTTCGGGGTGTCTGGTGGTGGTGCTTTTCCTGATATCTGCCGCCCATTCGCCCAGGCGGGGCGTGTCAATGGAGTGCAGGGAAGAAGTCGCCGCGAAATAAGCGTCGCCGAGCGTCAGCGAGGCAGAGCGCGTGGCGAGTTGTTGCCGAAGCAGAATTGACGCGGTCCGGTTGGGCGCCATGACAATTCGGCAGGCCAGGCAAAGCCCCGGAAGGCGAGCGCGGCGAGATGGTTGGTGCGAGGGATCTTCGGCGGTCGCCGCCTATGACCCTGGGGGAGGAGAGACGGTGCGGAAGTCTGGGGGAGTCCTCGCGTCTCCCCTCCCAGGGAGCTTCATCTCGGTTGTGTGGCAACGTGAGAATGAATGCTCGGCCACGATAGCAAACCGCCGGTTCACAGACGCTGTAGTCGGCGTGCGCGGACGTGACTCGCGGCTGCTTCGCTGCGGGAGTACTGGCGGGCGGTGGGCGCGTAGCGCCCTGCGGCGCTTGGCGGCTCGATGCCCGAAGCACCGGACCCGCCCCGCCGTCGCGGGGTGGGTCCGGCTGCTTGGTCACGCCGTCGCCGCGCCCTCGGAGCTCTCGGCAGCGTCGGCGGGACGGTGGCCCTGGATTTCGGCATACGGCACGGTGTGGCGGATCATGCGGCCGCCGAACGGTGCCGGCGTCTCGACGCTGACGGTCTTCTTGTTGGTGCGCAGCACGGGCGTCCAGCCGTGGTGGCGGATCTTGACCAGGTCGCCGGCGGTGATGGTGTCGGCGCTGTAGTCGCCGGCGGCGCCGTCGGCAATCTGGGCGGTGCGGATTCCCTGCCAGTAGGTGATGGTGGCGGCGCGCTCAGCCATGCGGGCGATGAGGCGTTCGCGGTACTCACCGGTCGCCGCTGTGGTCTTCTCGGTGTGCTTGACGCCTCGGCCGTCGGTGAACAGGGTTCGGGTGTGTCCATCGAGGGCGCGTTGATCGGCGCGCTGCTCCGCTTCGAGCTTATCGATGCGGTTGGCGACGGTGACCGGGCTGTTGCGTAGTTCGGTCGTGCGGGCGGCGGATTCGGCGCGGCTGGCGGCGCGATCGGCTTCGCGGTCGGCGGCCACGGCTTTACCGAGGGCGTTGTGGGCGCGGTCGATCGCGCGGCGGTGCCGGCCTTCGCTGTGGTGGCCGACCTTGATCGGCTCGCCGCCCGGGGGGAGCGCGGCCAACCGAGCGGAACTGCAGCTGATGCAGCATTCCACAATCCGGCGGAAACCTGTCTATCCTCGTCGAACCGACGCGGCAACCGAGCATCAGGCTATCGGATAGCAGCGCTGACCAGACAAAAGTTCCCCTTGTGGCATCAATGTTGCGTCTGATACAACAGCTAGGTGAGTTCCGACGCACCGGGTTCTGCGCATCTGGTCCTGGCCGACAACGTGGTTCATCTCGAGCCTGCTCCAGCGGTCCTGGAGGCGATGCTGCAGGGATGGCGTCGCCAGCAGTCGGCGCGGTTTCTGAAAGAGTCGACGGTTGCGCCGCGACTGCGATTGATCCGCAGGTTGGTCGAGTTCACCGGCTCGTATCCGTGGCAGTGGAATCCCGCCGATGGCGAGGCCTTCATCGATCACCTGCGCAACGGCGAGCAGCCCAGGTCGGTATCGACCGCCCGCGGTTACGAGGTCGCGATCGACATGTTCACCGACTTCCTGCTCGATTCCCGGTACGGATGGGCAGCGGTGTGCGAAGAGCGATTCGGACAGACCCCGCAGCAGATCTTCCACGAGGGCAACTCGATCGCGCATCGCGTGGACTACGAGGGTGACCCTCGACGCCGGGCGTTGACCTTCGACGAGGTACAGGCACTGTTCGACGCCGCTGACGCCCGACCGCAACAGATCGCCGCACGTGGGGTGAAAGGGGCCTTGAGCGCGGCTCGAGATTCCGCGGTACTCAAGATGATCTACGCCTTCGGGCTGCGACGCACCGAGACAACACGACTTGAACTTCCCGACCTGCGACGCAACCCGAAAGCGCCGCAGTTCCGAGACTTCGGAGTGACGATGGTGCGGTACGGCAAGTCGTCAAAGGGCGCGCCGCCAAAACGGCGATCGGTACTGCTGGTGCCGGAAATGGACTGGATTGTCGACACCCTCGATCACTGGCTGACGGATCTGCGGCCACGGTTCGCCCCCGGGAAGCATCCGGCCTTGTGGGTGACCGAGCGAGTCGGGCGACTCTCTCCGCGGTCTGTCAACGAGGCCTTCGTCGCAGTCCGGGAGGTCGCCGGACTGGACCAGTGCCTTGACGTGCACTCGCTCCGGCACTCCTATGTCAGTCACCTCCTCGAATTCGGCTATCCGGCAAGGTTTTTGCAGGAGCAAGTGGGACATTCCCATGCGGCGACCACCGCGATCTACACTCACGTATCGCCGGAGTACCGCAACAAGCTGCTCGAGTCGGCGCTGCGAGGCAAGCTCGGCGCGGACTGGGATGTGACAGCGTGATCAAGAAAATGGGCTACCAGTGGCGGCTGCGGCACCTGATGGCCGAGCGCGACCTGTTTCATACCTCGGATCTTGTTCCGCTGCTGGCCGAACACGGAATCCGGCTGTCGCGGGAACAGGTGTACCGGCTAGTCACCCAACCCCCGCAACGGTTGAACATGGACGTACTCGTCGCCCTCTGCGACATCCTCGACTGCACACCCAACGATCTGATCCTGCCCGAGGTGGTGCACCAGCAGGTGCGCAAGACCGTCGGCGGTGTCACCGCATCCTCCGAAATCACAGCGCGTCGGTCGGTCATCCGCCGCCCCGGACAACAGTGACCACTCGCGACCGACACCGCTCGGAACGCGTGACCGAGGAACTCGCTCAGATCAGAGTGCGGATCGTTGAAGCGGCGTGCGCGGCGGTGCCATCGCTGCGAACCGCCGACGTCGATTCGGCGTTGGCCACCGCCAAGGCGGGCAGGCCGCAGCAAATCCGCGGAATTGAGCGCCACATAACCGAATTCCCCGACGCTTTCACCTCGCAATCCAGCCAGTGCCCCGCCGCGTTCGACCGGCTGCTACGCGCGCTCGCGACCGCAGGTCATGCCGTCGCAGTTCCGACCTGCACCGGGTGCGGCCGTACCGACGTTCCGCTGCGGCACCGCACACCGGACGGCCGTCGGTGCCAGCACTGCTCATGGAAGGCCAGAACCGCACAATGCCGGCGCTGCGGCCATCAGCGGCCGGTTGCGCGCAGAAACGATGAAGGGCCCCTCTGCCGCGCATGCTACCGAGCCGACCCAACCACCCACCGCCTTTGCGCTCGGTGCGGCCAGCGCCGACCCCCGGACCGGCGCCGTGAGGACGGCACTCACCTATGCGGACCATGCGCCCACGTGATCACTTGCACCCGCTGTGGGCAGACCGGACGCATCGCCGTCCACACCGTCGACGGCCCGCTCTGTCGCTCCTGCCACTCGCCCTCCGCACGAAGCTGCGGATATTGCGGGCGGGAGGGGGAGATCGTCGTGCGCGGCAGGGACAGCGCCCCGGACCGATGCCGCAGGTGCTACACGCACCGCAAGGCTGGCACCTGCGTCGTGTGCGGTCGGGTCCGTAAAGGAAGCCGCTACCAGCGCTCAGCCTTCCACTGCCACAGCTGTTGGCCCCGCCGCCCACGCCAGTGCACCGACTGCGGCCAGATAACCCGACCGCACGCGACCTGGCCCCTGGGCACGATTTGCCGCCCGTGCTACCTCCGCCGCACGCGAGACCCTCAGCCGTGCGACCAATGCCACACCCTGCGCGTACTCGTCGGACGGTCCAGCGCCGGGACGAACCTTTGCGGACCATGTAGCGGCGCACCACACTTGGACTTCTCCTGCAGGCGCTGCGCGAATCCCGGCGATATCTACGCCGACGGTCTGTGCTCGCGCTGCGTGGGCTACGATCGCGCTCTCACCCTGCTCACCGCCCCAGACGCCGGGACCGTGCCGCAGCAACTGATCCCTCTGCTGGATGCCCTCGCCACCGTGCCCGGTCCGTCCCTGGTGAAATGGGTCAATCGCAGTGCCACCGCGAGAATGATCGGCACGTGGGTTGCCGACAAGGAGAACATCTCCCACGAATCCTTGGATCGTCTACCGCAAAACAACATTACCCGCGAAATCCGCCAGACTCTGGTAACCATCAGGGTCCTCGCCGAACGCCACGAACCATTATCTCAACAGCAACTGTGGGTCGCGGCCCTTCTCGACGGCCTGCCCGCACAGCAACAGCGAATCCTTCGGCCGTATGCCGAATGGCACATCCTACGCAGAGCCCGATTCAAGGCAAGACGGGGACGTTACGTTCACGGCTCAACTCGGCACGACCGCCGCAAGCTCCGCGCTGCAGCGCACTTCCTAGACTGGCTGGACACCATCGGGGTCGAACTCGCAAGGGCAACCCAGGCTCACCTGGACCACTGGGTCACCGAGCACACCAGCAGAGCCGCTGCGCTCGCCCCCTTCATAACCTGGACCTCCCAGCGCCGGCTGACCTCTGCCCTCACGATTGCAACCCCGCCACACGCCCGACCGTCACAGTTCCTCACCAGCCACGACTACCACCAGCAGCTACAACGATGTTTGAGCGACAACACAATCCCCCTCGAGGCCCGGGTCGTCGCCGCGCTGGTCCGCCTCTACGGTCTGCCTGTATCTCGGATCCTTGTGCTCACCGTCGACCTATTTCACCGCGACGGCAACCACGCCTACTTGACCCTCAACGAACATCCCGTTCTGCTTCCGCCGACGCTTGCCTCGCTAATCCAAGAACTCATCGGTGCTCGCGTGCCCTCGATGTTCCAAGAACGTGACGGCCCGGGCTACTTGCTGCCCGGACGGCCCCCGAGTCAGCCTCGCAGCCAGAATGCGATCAGCCAGACGCTGACCCGGTACGGACTTTCGACGCTGGCCGCCCGCAATACCGCGATGATCGAAAACGCCGGTCAGCTACCCGCCGTCGTCATCAGCGAGCTGTTCGGCATCCATATCACGACAGCACACCAGTGGACCGAACTCGCGGCGACAAGCTGGACGGAGTACCTTGCCGCCGACAGCGACACATCGACGGAGCAGGGGTAGCAGTGACGGTTCCAGACGCCAACAGACCGGGTGCCGACTGGGTGCGCGCAGCCCTACAGGTCAATCCTTTCGGCTATGTCGGCCATCCGGCGCCGAGCGATTCGTTCGCAGACGAAACGACTTACAACGCTGCACTCTTGGACGCGTGTGAATCACTGGGCATAACGCTGCTCGCCGTTACAGATCACTGGAAGGCCTCGACCGCGAAGGGTCTGATCAAAGACGCAGCTGCACGGGGCATCGTCGCTCTCCCCGGCTTTGAGGCCAACTGTCACGAGGCCTTCCACCTCCTGGTCCTTTTCGAAGCCGGGACAGACCTGGACTCGATCACGGGATGCATCGGTGCGTGTGGTGCTCCCGACGACGATCCGCACGGGCCGGGGGAGAAGACTTTCGCGGAGATTGTGGTGGCCATGGGAAGTAGAGGTGCCGTCGTTATCCCTGCGCACGTTAACGTCGCGACATCCGGGCTCTTGTCACGCGTACAGGGGAAACCGCTGCAGAAGGTCGTTAAACACGACGGGATTCTCGCTCTAGCCACATGTCCAGCGCAACCATTGTTGGCAGATCAGTCAGCTATCCTTCGCAACGCAAAACCCTACGAGCGTGCGCATCCCCTGGTCGAGATCTACGCGGACGACATCTCACATCCGGATGCGCTGCACGAGATCGGTGCTACAACTTGGTTCAAGATGGCGACCCCGTCGCTCGAGGGCCTTCGGCACGCATTGCGCACACCTGAAACTCGTGTCCGCACCACGCGGCCGTCAGAGCCACGCGGAACGCGGATCACAGGAATGAACTGGACGGGTGGCTTCCTCAATGAGGTGTCAATCCCGATCGGATCGGACCTCACGGCCCTCATCGGTGGCCGCGGAACTGGGAAGTCCACGGTCATTGAGAGTCTGCGGTTCGCTCTGGATCAACCCCCAGTCGGACAAGAATCAAAGCGTGACCACGAGAACGTCGTGAAGAAGGTGCTGGGGCCCGGCACCGTGGTCCGTGTCGAGGTAAGCACCTTTCACCCTGCGCCGGAGCGGTACATCGTTCAGCGAACGGTCGGCGATCCGCCCCTTGTGATCGATGCAAGCGGCACTGTGACACAGCAGTCTCCAAAAGACGTTGTTGGCGACATTGAAATATTCGGACAGCACGAACTCGCCGAGCTCGCAGGCGACAAGGCAATGCTAGCCAAGTTAGTTCGACGCCTAGGTGGCGACGCTGTCGCCGAGCAGGCCCGACCTGCGCTCGTAGAACAGCTGCGGAAGAACCGGCTCGACCTGGCTGAGATCGAGCGCCAGCAAGGAGACCTTGAAACTGCGCTCGCTGACATACCCCGACTCGAAGAACAGATGGGGCGCTATGTGGCGACCGATCTCGAAACAAAGTTGGCCGCGGAGAGGGTCATCGCTGATGAGCGCGCGACCTTTAGCGAGTACCGTCGTCGAGTGGACGCGGTAGAGAACCGAATAGCAGATTTTAATGTCTCGGCACTCGTAGATCAGATCCGTGGAGACATCACAGAGTCGACAGCAGGACCGCGAGCAACCGAGTTGAACCGCGCTCGGACAGCCCTGGAGGATCTCGCGACGACAATCGAAGAAGCTTTCGCCACGATTCAAGAGGCTAAAACTACGAGTAAGACTTCCGTCGAAGCAGCGGCCTCAGCGTGGTCAGCAATAGTTCAGCCAGAACTCGATGAGCACGCGGCGACAAGACGCGAGCTCGTTGAGGAAGGACACGATCCGGACAGCTACCTCAAGACGGCGGAAGCGCTTAAGCGCTTACGGATTCGTGCTGAAGAACGCACCGTCCTAGCAGGGCGACATGCCGCTCTCGCTAGAGAACGATCCGAGCTACTTGGCAAACTTGCGATCTGTGACGCCGACATCGCCACCGAGCTCAATGCGGCCATCGGAGCCACTAATGCTGTTACGAAAGGAAAGGTCGTTGTTAAGCCGGTCGCCAATCCCGACCGCGAGGCGATCAAGCAGGTGATCAATGACCGCTTCAGTACTGCACGGACACAGATCATGGCAGCCATTGATGACAGGGACTTCTCAGTCCGCAGCTTCGTCGACGCCGCACGACAAGGCGCGGAGCAGCTTGCCAGATTCGGCGTCATCGGCGCCCAAGCGACGACGTTAGTAAGCCACGGCGAGGCACTACTGCGCGAACTTGAAGAATTCAACGTCGGGTTCGCAGTTGACGTCTGCCTCAATGTCGCTGAAAGCGGTACAGACTTAAGGCGACTCGAAGACCTATCGAAGGGTCAGCGAGCGACTACCCTGCTGTTGATGCTTCTGAGCGTAACCACTTCACCCATCGTCATCGACCAACCAGAAGACGACCTCGACAACCGATTCGTCTACCGGGGCGTGGTGCCACACTTGCGGTCACTCAAGGGCGAACGCCAAATCCTGGTAAGCACGCACAATGCCAACGTGCCGGTCTTGGGAGATGTGAAACGCCCCGGGTTTGTCGGAGGCTCTCGAATCTGTGAAGGATGGAGAGCATGGCAGCACCACGGAAGTACAGCGTTGAGCTGAAGGAGCGGGCGACGCGGATGGCGGTGGAGGCCCGCAAGGACCCAGCCACGCGACCAGGGGCGCTCAAACGGATCGGCGATCAACTCGGTGTGCACCCGGAGGCGCTTCGCACCTGGGTCAAGCAGGCCGAGATCGATGGCGGGGACCGCCCGGGGACCACGACCAGCGAGGCTGAGCGGATCGCGCAGCTGGAACGGGAGAACCGGGAGTTGCGGCGGGCGAACACCATCTTGAAGCAGGCATCAGCTTTCTTTGCGTCAATGCCATCCTGAGTAGGCCCGGCGGGATTCGCTCGTTTCTTTGCTGCCCCAGCTTCTGTTGGTGGCTTATCCCGATGTGCGGTCCTGCCGGGTCCCGGACGATCGTCCGCGT
>NZ_MKKG01000014.1:0-96388 GCF_001942325.1 Gordonia sp. CNJ-863 | reverse complement strand
CCTACCACCGCCGCAGACGACAGGACCGCCTCGGCAGATTGACCCCCATTGAATTCGAGACCATCATCAACCACGAGGCCCCTCAGGCCGCGTGACTAACCCTGTCACCTATCCGTGCACCAGGCCCTCTGATCGCGCACTGGGTACCTGGACTGCGAGCCGAACCAGTTACCCAACCTGCAACCTGCACCGCGGTGCGGAACCCGACGGCATGAAACTACAAGAGAGCCCACAGAAAAAGCCCGCCGCCTGCTTTCGCAGGGGCGGGCTTCTTGTTCTGCTCCCCCAACTGGACTCGAACCAGTAACCGTTCGATTAACAGTCGAATGCTCTGCCAATTGAGCTATGGGGGATTGCTCTGGCTCTCGTTCAGCGCCGTGAGCGCATCACTTGAACCGAGGACAGACTCTAGCGCATGCCGCCGCCGGACAACAAAACGGCAGGTCAACGAGGAGACAGCTGCGGCAGTTGGTTCCGATATCCGGAACCAACTGCCGCAGATCCTACGAGCTCAGTGACCGGCCACGACGTCGGATTCGTCGACCTCCACCGGAGTCCGCGCTCCGGGCAGTAACCAGTAGGCCAGGCACACGACGCCGAAGAACAGGTAGCCGAGCGACACCTCCGGCGCGGCCGCCCACGACACCTCGGGTGCGTGGATGAGCCCGATGAAGGACAGCACCGCCCCCACCGCCGCGGCGATGGCCGCGAAGTGGAACTTCTTCTCCAGGATGAAGGTGACGATCGTGCCGAGGATGAGGCCGACGAGGACCGCGCCCTCGCCCAGCGTCTTGAGTCCCTCGTAGATCACGCCGGCGCCGTTCATCGCTTCCATGCCCACCTCGTCGACGGTCGTACCCGCTGCCGACAACGCGTTGTCGATGAGTCCCCGACCCCACTCCGCCAGGTTCGGCAGCAGCGCCGCGACCACCGCGACCGCGTGCAGACGCGGCACGGCCTGAAAGGCCTGCGCGCCTATCAGCAGACCGATGAAGAGCAGGATCGGCACGATCGCGGGCACAGGCAGCAGGTAGTTCAGCACCCCGAACAGACCGAGGAAACACAGCACACCGATCGCGACGCCACTGGCCAGCGAGTAGCTCGCGCGGCCGCCGGCGTCCTTCCATCCCGGGTGCCCGATGTACACGGCCGGCGGGAACGGCGAACCGAACGCCGCACCGATGCACGCCCCGGCACCGTCGGCGAGCAGCACGCTGCGCAGGTTGTAGTTGTCCCCCGCCGCCGCAGCGGACTCCACGTTGCTCATCGCCTCCGTGAAGTTGTAGACGCCCAGCGGTATCGCGGTGCCAAGAAGTGGCGCGAGATCACCGAGACCGTTGAACAGCAGGTCGAAGCGCTGATCCGGGATGCCGACCGCGATGTCCTCGACTGCCGCGGTGAGGTCCGGCACCGACATGAACCCGCCGGCCCAGCCGATCGCCGTACCGACGAGCAACGCGGCAAGTCCGACGGGCACGTTGCCCGGCAGCTTCACATCGGTGAAGAAGCCGATGAGGATGATCGCGAGCACCGGCAGACCGATCCACGCGGCCTCCCAGATCTGCCCTGCCGGACGCATCGAGATGAAGGTGATCGATATACCGGCCAGGGTGCCGAGCATCGCTGCACGCGGCGTCAGCTTGCGGACATAGGGTCCGACGAACGCGCCGATCATCACGATGACGCCGATCATGAACGCCCACGCCAGACCGGCCTGCCAGCCTGGATGGCGTCCTTGGTGTTCAGATACACGGGCAGCATCACGACGAACACCACGATGAACATGTGCGGCACACTCGGCCCGTACGGCAGGGCCGTCACATCGTCGCGTCCCTCCCGCGCGGCGAGGCCTCGTGCCAGGAACGTGTAGTACAGGTTGCCGAGGATCAGGCGACGCCCAGCGCGGGCAGAACCGTGCCGAGGACGTTGCCGGGACTGAGGCCGATCACGCCGATCATCAAGCCGGTCAACGTGAGGACGTTGACCAGGATGTTGAAGCCGAGACCGAAGAAGGCGTTGGTGTCTCCGCGCGTCCACCAGGCGACCTTCGTCGTCGGAGTCGGTGACGGCGGGTCGGTGGTCGGAGCTGGATCGGTGGTGGCGCTCATGAATTCCTCCGGGCTACTGGGGGTTGGTGGGGAAAACGAGACGCCGATGTCTCGACTGGATGAGTGGTCGATGTCAGACGGCGGGTTCCGCGGGCGCCCGCTCTTTCAGCAGCGGGATGATCGCGGCGCCGGGAGCGGTCCAGCCGAAGATGCCGCCCTGCGCGGCGATCATCTCCAGACCCACACGCTGGAACCCGGGGAAATACGAACCGACGCAATCGGATACGACGACGCATTCGAAGCCGCGGTCGTTGGCCTCACGCGTGGTGGTGTGGACGCACACCTCGGTGGTCACGCCGGTCACGAGCAACTGGGTGATCTGGTTGTCGGCCAGCACCTTCGACAGTTCCGTCGCATAGAACGCACCCTTGCCGGGCTTGTCGATGACAACCTCGGTGTCGAGCGGCGCGAGTTCGTCGACGATGTCGTGCCCGTACTCGCCGCGGATCAGGATGCGCCCGAACGCACCCGGGTCGCCGATCCGCTTCGACGGCGCACCGCGGTGGAGCTTGGCCGGTGGACAATCCGACAGGTCCGGCAGATGCCCTTCCCTGGTGTGGATGACGAGCATCCCGGCTGCCCGCGCCGCATCGAGCAGCGCCGCAAGGGGTTCGACGACGCGCTGCAACTGCGCGACGTCGTTGCCGAGTGCTTCGCCGAAACCGCCCGGCAACAGGAAGTCTCGCTGCATGTCGATGATGATCAGTGCGGTGTGGTCCAGATCGAGTTCGATCGGACCGGGTAGTGCCTCGAGGGTGACGGTCTCGGACATCGGGTGGCCTCCCGGGCGGGTGGTTGTCGGGTTTCAGGACGCTGGCAGCGTGGTCGGGGTACGGGCAGCGCTGGATGACATGGACCGGTCACGCGGCTCGTCGAGCAGTGCGGCCGCCAGGTGGAGCACGGTGTCGTCGGTGAGCGCGGCCCCGAGGAGCATCGCGCTGTGCGGCCGCCCATCGGAGGTCACGCCCTGGGGAACCGCGATCCCGGTGAGGTCGAGGAGGTTTCCGAAATGCGTGTAGTGGCCGAGCATGGTGTTGGTCGCGATCGGCTGCGCCAGAACCTCGTCGACGGTGAAGGTCCGCCCGATCGTCGGCACCACGAGGACGTCGGTCCCCAACCAGATGCGTCCGACCTCGGCTTTGAGCTCCCGCAATCTCTGCAGCGCAGCGAAAGCGTGAACGGCCGTGTACTTCTCGCCGCTGCGGAGAATGTCGCGGACCACAGGGTGGATCTCGTCGGGCTTCGCGGCGAGGAAGTCCCCGAACACGACGAGCCGCTCGGCGACCCACGGACCCGAGTACAGGAGCTCCCCTGCTGCCAGGAACGGTGCCAGGGAGACGTCGACGATCTCGACCCCGCCCGGTAACCCCAGATGCTTCAGGCGGTTTCGGAACGCCAGATGCGCATCCCGCATGGCGTCGTCGCCGAAGAACTCCAACTCCTCCACCGGCGGGAGACCGATCGTGATCGTCGACCCGTCGAATCCGGGCCCCCGGTCGCGCGACCACGGATCGGCGTCGTCGCGGCCCATCATCACGCTCATGACGCGGTCCATGTCGTCGACGGTCGCGGTCATCGCCGTGATGCAGTCCAGGGATTTGCACGCCGGAACCAGCCCCACGGTGCTGATCAGTCCGCGCGACGGCTTGTATCCGATGATGCCGTTGAGCGCGGCGGGCACGCGTCCCGAGCCGGCGGTGTCGGTGGCGACGGCGAAGGGCACGTCGCCGAGTGCAACTGCGAGCGCCGAGCCGGAACTCGAACCGCCGGAGATCATCTCGTGGCCGTAGACCCCGCGCGGCATCGTGTACGGGGTTCGTGTGCCGTTGAGGCCGGTGGCGAACTGATCGAGGTTGGTCTTGCCGATGTAGAGGGCTCCGGCGTCGAGCAGACGCTGCACAACGGGCGCGGTGGCGTCGGGCGTGTACGCGTAGCCGGGGCACGAGAGCGTGGTCGGGACGCCGGCCACGTCGATGGAGTCCTTGACGCCGAACGGGACTCCGTACAGCGGTAGATCGCGTGCGCCGGGTCGGTTCTCGAGTTCCGCGGCCGCGGCGAGAACCTCGTCGCGCGGCACCGTCGACAGCCAGATTCCGTCGTCACCCCGCGCCTCGATGGCGTCGAGGACCACGCGCGCGGTGCGGGACGGAGACCCGCTGCCGTGCAGGTGCGAGTCGAGGATCTCGGCAACCGTGGGACCTGTGGTAGGCCCGCCTGAAAGAGTCATACCGTCGATTGTCGACAGAATAATGGCGTCTGCGGAACGTGCGTGTGTCGATTGTGTTAGCAGGTCAGTGAGGGTGCTTGTGCTCTGCGGTCGCCGACACCAAATCCAGATAGTGGAGGTGGCCGTGATCATGGAGGGCGCTGATCGCCGCCGCGGCGTCGTTGCGTTCGAGCGCGTCGAGGATTGCCTGGTGCCGGTTGAACCCGTCGTCGGGTCCGTGGTGGTCGGCGGTCTCGGTCCGGAGGTTGACCGCCATCGGCAGCTGGAGCTTCAGCAGGATCGGCTCGAGGGTGATGTCGAGCTGCCGGTTCCCGGCGAGTCCGACGACCGCTGCGTGAAACCGACGGTGGGCGTCGTCGCGTGCGAGATCGTCTGGGGCACGGCGCATCGCGTCGATCGCCGCACGAAGAGGTGCGAGCTGCGACTCCGGATCGGTCAACGGCAGGGCGGCCTCGACGGCGTACCGCTCGAGCACCTGACGCAGCTCGAACAGCTGCAGGATGTCCCGACGCGACCACTCCGCGACCCGGACCCCACGACGCGGCTGATGCTCGACGAGCCCCTGCTGCGCGAGCAGCCGCAACGCCTCACGCACGGGAGCCCGGCTGATCCCGAGGTCGGCGCACAGCGTCTCCTCGACGATCTTCTGTCCCGGCGCCAGGTCGCCACTGAGGATGGCGTCCCGGATACGGCGGCCGGCCACGTCGACAAGGCTCTCCGGCAGCTCGCCGCCACCGTGGGACCCCTCCCCGACCGTCATCCGCACACTCTCCCATCGCGCCGTGTCCGATTTCGGCCAGTGTAGCGCCGTCGACTGTCGACCGTTTTCCGCCGCAGTTGGCTGCAGTGCCCCATCCCCGGTGCGGTAATCTCCTCCCGCGGGCCGGGTGCCCGCACGGGGAGTTAGCTCAGTTGGTTAGAGCCGTCGACTCATAATCGATTGGTCGCGGGTTCAAGTCCCGCACTCCCCACCACCAGACGACGATCAGTCGCCGGCGATCGCCTCGCGCAGCGCCGCGGTCACGGCGTCCGGGTTGTCGACGTTCATCAGGTGCCCGGCATCCGGGATCACCCGATAGGTCACGTCCGACAGGCCGTCGACGATCATCTTCGCCGCTTTCTCCGGACACAGCGCGTCTCGGTCTGCGGCGATGACGTCGACATGCTGCCGGATCTCGGACAGCCTCGGCGTCAGGGGCTCCTCGCGCACTCCCGCCATCGCGCGGGCCGCGTTCGCGTAGCCGGCACCGTCCCCGACCGCCTCGAGCCTCCCGGCCGTGATCTCGTCGACGCGATCGTGAGCGGACACCAGACCGGCGACGGTATCGTCGCGCATCGCGGTGCGGAACTCGTCGCTCGAGGTGTCGGCGGCTTGATCGGCGCGCTGCTTGTAGAACTCGGCCGCGGCTCGTCCCACCACCGAGGACGTACCGAGGACGATGGCGCGGCTCACCAGATCCGGCCGTTCGGCAGCGGCCCAGAGCACGATCGTCCCGCCGGCGGAGAAGCCGACGACGATCGCGGGACCGGTCACCGTCTCGAGGAACCCCACGAGATCCCGTCCGAGCTGATCCAGGGTCCCCTCGGCCTCCCCGACCGTCGTCGAACCGAAGCCGCGAAGGTCGTAGGCGTAGGTGTGCAGGTCGGCCAGGTCGCGCTGCGTGTGCGTCCAGCTACGGCTGTCCTCGCCCAGTCCGTGCACCAGAACAATTGGCGCTGAGGAGGATTCGCCGCCCCCCTGTTCCGAGTAGCTCACCGTGAGATCGCCGATCGACACCGTCGTCATGAATCCAGCCTCTCACACCGCGCGACACCCGACCCCGCTCACCTCTCGACGCGGCACCAGAACTCGGCCTCGCCGGGGATACGCGTCAGCCGCACCTCCCCGCCGCCGGGTCGATCGAAGACCCGGACCCCGTCGCCCAGGAAGACCGGGACGTGGAAGATGAGGACCTCGTCGAGCAGTCCGGCGTCGATCATCTGGCGTGCGACGTCGGCGCCGATGACGGTGACGTACGCGTCGCCCGCCAGGCGCCGTGCTTCCTCCACGGCGCGGTCCAGGTCGGTGACGAAGGTGACGCCCTCCACCGGCTCGGCGGGCGGGTTGTGCGTGAGAACCACTGTCGGCCCCAGGAATTCACCCTCGAAGGCGCCTTCGCGATCGGTGCCCTTGTTGGGGTCGTCGCCCCGGAAGCTCCGATTACCCACCAGCAGCGAGCCGGTCCCCTCCCGGAGGCGCAGAGCTGCTGTGCTGTCGCCGCCCTCGGCTGCGTCCTCGCCGAAGAATCGGGTCAGCCAGGACATGTCGCCGCCGGGACCGGCGATGAAGCCGTCGAGCGATGCTGATGCCGAGTAGATCGTCGTCGCCATGTGATGTTCTCCGTTCAGACGTGGTCGATGGACAGACCGGGCGAACGACGAGAACTCATCGCGTCGAGGGTCGGACTCAGCCGGCGCCGACCGTCGGGTCCAGTGCCTGCTCCAGCAGGCTGCGGCGATACGCCTCCAGCGCCACGAGATCGCCGAAGACGGCGTTGTAGCCGTCCGGGTCGTCGCTCGGGGCCATCCGGCGTAGACGGGACTTGATGTCGGCGATCTGCGAACCGACCCACACCTCCTGCAACCGGGCGAGGACGCTGGTGATGTAGCGCGCGATGTTCTCCTCATCGACGGGCATCGACTCGACGGCGAGCTCGGTGACCAGCGGGTCGATGACCGGATCGTCGACGGCGTTGCGGACGGAGTCGACCCAGGCGGCCCCACCCAGACCCGACGACGTGCCGCCGATACTGATCATCGCTTGCCGCACAATGGCATACGCGGGTTCGTCGAAGCATTCGACGGGCAGCGAGTCGAAGACGGTGCCGGCGATCGCCGGGTACTGCAGCGCAGCCTTGAGGGCTTCACGCTGCGGCCACAGCCGCGGGTCGTTCGGCTGGGGGCGTGCGGACGTCGGCGCCGCCTCCGCCTCCGGCCGGTTGCGTGCCGGAGCACCGCGCCGGCCACTGCGCCCGGAATCCCCGCCGCCTTTTGCCTTCCGGATCTTCGCGCCCTCTTCGCGCACGCGACCGAGAACCTGGCTGACTTCCTCCCAGCCGACCCAGCCGGCGAGCTGTCGGGCGTACTCGTCGCGCAGCGCGATGTCCTTGATGCGGGCAACGACGGGGACCGTGTCACGCAGGGCATGCACGCGCCCCTCGGCGGTGTCCAGGTCGTGTTCGGTGAGCAGTGTCTTGATCGCGAACTCGAACATCGGCACCCGGCGAGCGATGAGGTCGCGGACCGCGGTGTCACCCCGGGCCTGACGGAGTTCGCACGGGTCCATACCGTCGGGCGCGATGGCCACGAACGTCTGGCCGGAGATGGACTGCTCCCCCTCGAAAGCCTTGAGGGCCGCGGCCTTTCCGGCGTCGTCGCCGTCGAAGGTGTAGATCACCTCACCGCGGAAGTACGAGTCGTCCATCATCAGGCGACGGATCAGCGCGAGATGGTCTTCACCGAAGGCCGTGCCACACGAGGCGACGGCGGTGGTGACGCCGGCGAGATGCATGGCCATGACGTCGGTGTAACCCTCGACCACGACGACCTGATGCCCCTTGGCGATACTCTTCTTCGCGTGGTCGAGCCCGAACAACACCTGAGACTTCTTGTACAGCATGGTCTCCGGCGTGTTCATGTACTTGCCGAGGTTGTCATCGTCGTAGAGCTTGCGGGCACCGAAGCCGATGATGTCGCCGCCGAGATTGCGGATGGGCCAGAGGAGTCGACGGTGGAATCGGTCGATGGGACCCTTGCGGCCCTGCTTGGACAGGCCGGCCGCCTCGAGCTCACTGAACTCGAAACCCTGCGACAGCAGGGCCTTGGTCATCGTGTCCCAGCCGGCGGGCGCGTATCCGCAGCCGAACTGGACGGCGGCCGCGGCGTCGAAGTCGCGCTCGGACAGGTAGTCCCGCGCCGCCTGCGCCTCCGGGGTCTGCAAGGCTGCCTGGTAGAACTTCGCGGCAGCGGCGTTGGCGGCGACGAGTCGGGCGCGCGTGCCACGGTCCCGCTTGATCGCGGTGCCGCCACCCTCGTAGTTGATCTGGTAGCCGAGCCGGTCGGCGAGTTGCTCCACGGCCTCGACGAAGCTGACGTGCTCCTGTTTCTGCAGGAAGCTGTAGACGTCGCCGCCCTCACCGCAGCCGAAGCAGTGGAAGTGACCGTGGTTGGGACGGACGTGGAACGACGGCGACTTCTCGTCGTGGAACGGGCACAGTCCCTTGAGGCTGTCGGCGCCGGCGCGGCGCAGTGCGACGTAGTCGCCGACGATGTCCTCGATCCTCGTCTGCTCACGGATCGCCGTGATGTCACGATCGGGGATTCGGCCTGCCACGCGTCCAGTGTAGTGACCTCCCGACGCGGGGATGACCGGGCGCTTCACACACGCCGACAGCACCCGGCCGACCGACCTCACCCCAGGTGCGCCTGAGCCCCGGAGTTCTGCTTGTCGGTGCGTTCCAGGCGGCCCTCGGTCATCGACGCGATCTGGTCGACGATCACCCGCATCCGGGCGGCGTCGTCGGTTGCGGCGTTCCACCAGGGCACGAAGATCGGGTCGAGTCCGCCGGGAGCGGCTTCGGCGAACCAGTTCGCGACGCGGTGGATGCGTTCCCGCTGACGCTGCTGGGTCGACTTGTGGCGTTCGTTGGAGAAGATGAACCGCAGCGCCATGGTCTTGAGCATCGGGACCTCGGCGGCGATGAGCGGCGGCACCTCGAGGTCGGCGTCGTAGCGCGACACCGGCCGGTCCCCGACCACCGCACGGGTGCCGGTGAGGGCCGCCGACGCGAACCGCCCGATGAGCTCACTGGTCAGTCGCTTGAGGGCGACGTAGGAGTCGAGCGTGCCGTCGAAGACGCCGACCGCCCGCACGATGTCCATCTCGTAGAGTCGCTGGGCCGCGTCGACGAGTGCCTCCGGGTCGAGGCCCGGGAATTCCTTGGCGCCGATCTCGGCCATCTCCCGACGGTCCTGCGGGTCGCCGAGGCTGCGGAGGTCGATACGACCGCCGATGACGCCGTCCTCGAGGTCGTGCACGGAGTACGCGACGTCGTCGGACCAGTCCATGATCTGCGCCTCGATGCACTTCCGGGCCCCCGGGGCGTCCCGGCGAACCCAGTCCAGCGTCGCGGCATCGTCGTCGTAGGCGCCGAACTTTCCGCCGGGACTACGCCGCGTCCACGGGTACTTCAGCGTCGCGTCGAGCGACGCGCGCGTCAGATTGAGGCCCGCACTGACGCCGTCGGCGTCGAGCAGCTTCGGTTCCAGCCGCGTGAGGATGCGGAGGTTCTGCGCGTTGCCTTCGAAGCCGCCACAGTCGACGGCCACCTCGTCGAGCGCCCGTTCCCCGTTGTGCCCGTACGGCGGATGCCCGATGTCGTGGGCGAGGCCGGCGAGTTCGACGAGGTCGGGTTCGGCACCCAGGCCGATGGCGATGCCCCGCCCGATCTGACCCACCTCGAGAGAATGGGTCAGCCGGGTACGCGGGGTGTCGCCTTCGCGTGGTCCGACGACCTGTGTCTTGTCGGCCAGCCGACGCAACGCGGCAGAGTGCAGCACGCGCGCACGGTCGCGCGCGAAATCGCTGCGATGATCCGTTCGGGTGCCCGGAAGACTCGCGACCTTGGCACCCTCGGGGACATAACGTTCGACGGCCTCGTCGCCGTAGGCGGCCACGGCCGGGAGGACATGGCCGGCAGCGCCGGAACCGGATTGGGTGCTAGTCAAGCACCCAGCCCCGGCCGACCGCGAAATCGGTGACCCGCTGGCGGATGGCCACGATCTGGCGTGCGGTGAGGTCGTCGTCGGCGTCGAGGAGCAACTCGGTCAGCTCCTCGGTGAAGGCGCCTGCATCGAGCGAACCGCTGCCGCCGCGCGGGCGTCGGCTGCCGCGGTCGTCACGATCGTCACGACGGTGGCCCCGATCGCCGCGATCCCCACGACCGTGGTGCTCGTCGCGACGATGCGCACGCGCACCTGCCGAATCGTCGGCCGGAGCCGCCTCGGTCACGGCGACGTTGATCGCCTTGGAACCGCGATCGGTCTCCTCGATGTCGAACGACACCTTGGCACCCGGCTTCAGCGAGCTCTCGTCGATGTCGATGTCGTTGATGTGGAGGAACACATCGGCACCGCCCGACTCCGGCGCCAAGAACCCGAATCCCCGATTTGCGTCGTAATGAACGACTTTCCCGCTGACAGACACGACTCCACTCACTCTCTCGTCGCGCACATGACGGCCCCATGCCCTCCTCCGCGCGACAACTCGCCATCAAGTGTGACAGACATCAGCAGGTCAGGCGGAATCGTGACCGTTCCGCCACACCCCGCTACCCGGGTGTGGCGGCGGGCGATCAGGCGCCGAGCAGCTTGCCGCCGAGATATTCGGCGACCTTGTCGAGGGCCACGCGCTCCTGGCTCATGGTGTCGCGCTCACGCACGGTCACGGCCTGGTCGTCGAGGGTGTCGAAGTCGACGGTCACGCAGAACGGCGTGCCGATCTCGTCCTGACGGCGGTAACGCTTGCCGATTCCCTGCGCGTCGTCGAACTCGACGTTCCAGTGCTTGCGCAGTTCGGCGGCGAGATCGCGCGCCTTCGGCGACAGCTTCTCGTTGCGCGACAGCGGCAGGACCGCGACCTTGATCGGGGCGAGGCGACGGTCGAGGCGCAGCACCGTTCGGGTGTCGGTGCCGCCCTTGGCGTTCGGCACCTCCTCCTCGGTGTAGGCGTCGCACAGGAACGCCATCAGCGAACGGGTCAGACCGGCTGCCGGCTCGATGACGTACGGCGTGTAGCGCTCGCCGGTGGCCTGGTCGAAGAACGACAGGTCCTCACCGGAGTGCTTGCTGTGGGTCGAGAGGTCGTAGTCGGTGCGGTTCGCGACGCCTTCGAGCTCGCCCCACGGGTTGCCGGCGAAACCGAACTTGTACTCGACGTCGACGGTCCGCTTGGAGTAGTGCGACAGCTTCTCCTTGGGGTGGTCGTAGAGTCGCAGGTTCTCCGGATCGATACCCAGGTTCGTGTACCAGTTGAAGCGCTGATCGATCCAGTACTGGTGCCACTCTTCGTCTTCGCCCGGCTTGACGAAGAACTCCATCTCCATCTGCTCGAACTCGCGCGTGCGGAAGATGAAGTTGCCCGGCGTGATCTCGTTGCGGAAACTCTTGCCGATCTGCGCGATGCCGAACGGCGGCTTCTTGCGCGCGGTGGTCATCACGTTCTTGAAGTTCACGAAGATGCCCTGCGCGGTCTCCGGACGGAGGTAATGCAGCCCCTCTTCGTCGTCGACGGGGCCGAGGAAGGTCTTCATCAGACCGCTGAACGCCTTGGGCTCGGTCCAGTTGCCGGGCTGGCCGGTCTCCGGGTCGTTGATGTCGGCCAGGCCGTTCTCCGGCGGGTGGCCGTGCTTGGCCTCGTAGGCCTCGATCAGGTGATCGGCGCGGTAGCGCTTGTGGGTGTGCAGCGACTCGACGAGCGGATCGGTGAACACCTCGACGTGGCCCGACGCCTCCCAGACCTGGCGCGGCAGGATGACCGACGAGTCGAGACCGACGACGTCCTCACGGCTGATGACCATGTTCCGCCACCACTGCCGCTTGATGTTGTCCTTGAGTTCGACGCCGAGCGGGCCGTAATCCCAGGCCGACTTGGTGCCGCCGTAGATCTCACCGCACTGGTAGACCAGACCCCTGCGCTTGGCGAGGTTGACGACGGATTCCACTTTGGACTGGGCGGCCACGGTTAACTGCTCTCCACGGGTTGAGGTATTCGGCTTTTGAACTGTCCTGCTCGTGCGCGGTGCGACCGGGTGGGGTCAGCGTGCGCACGGCAACCCCTACAGACTACCGAGCGGGACCTGCGTTCGACGAAACCAGTCGGTTCGGTAGGCCGTCCACCTCCACCGGCGATGCCGCCCCGCCGGAACTGTCACAGTGGCAGGGTGATCCCTCGAGCTCGATTGCTGCCCGTCGTCGCGACCGCGGCCACGGTGGCCCTTCTCGCCGGCTGTACCGGCGACCGAACCGAGAGCCCGGTGCGCAGCGCCACCTCGGCGCCCGTCTCGACGCCGGCCGTCCAACCGCCGATCGGCGAGGTCACCCCGGCCGGTCTGGCCGACGCGGTCACCCTCGACCGCGTCATGGGGCACGTCCGAGCCTTCCAGCAGATCGCGGACAACCACGGCGGGACCCGCGCGTCGGGTACCCCCGGCTACGACGCCTCGGTCGACTACGTAGCCGGACTACTGCGCGGCGCCGGGTTCGAGGTCACGACG
Source organism: Gordonia sp. CNJ-863 (assembly GCF_001942325.1). Classification (NCBI taxonomy): domain Bacteria; kingdom Bacillati; phylum Actinomycetota; class Actinomycetes; order Mycobacteriales; family Gordoniaceae; genus Gordonia; species Gordonia sp. CNJ-863. The sequence goes on along the minus strand of NZ_MKKG01000014.1, from coordinate 83,741 downwards.
CCGGAGTTCAGCTACAAGCGCTACGACCTCGAGTCGGTGAAGTTCTCCGCCGACGGCCGCGACGTGAAGGGACACGTGCTCGAGTACTCGGTCGGGACCCGCGAGCCGGTCACCGCGAAACCGGTGACCGTCGCCGCTGCGGGGTGCGCACCCGCCGACTTCCCGGCCGACGTGCGCGGGGCCTTCGCGGTGATCACCCGTGGTGACTGCACCTTCACGGACAAGGCCCGCCACGCTCAGTCGGCGGGAGCGGTCGGAGTCGTCATCGTGAACAACGAAGACGGGCCGCCGTTCGGGTTGACCCTTGGCACCGAAGACGTGCCGGCCATACCCGTTCTCGCGGTGGCACGCGACGACGCCGACCAGGTGCGCGAGGCCGAGCAACTGCGGCTGGAGGTCGACGCGGAGACCACCCCGATCACGACCCGCAACATCATCGCCGAGACCCGCACCGGGACGCCCGACGACGTCGTGATGGCGGGCGCCCACCTCGACAGCGTCGTCGTAGGACCAGGCATGAACGACAACGCGAGCGGAAGTTCGGCGGTCCTCGAGACGGCGTTGCGCCTCGGGTCGTCACCCCGGGTCCCCCACCGGATGCGCTTCGCGTTCTGGGGCGGCGAGGAGGACGGTCTGGTCGGCTCCCGCGAGTACGTCGGCGGTCTCGACGCCGCCGGACGACGCGCCCTCGCGCTGTATCTGAACTTCGACATGCTCGCCTCCCCCAACGGCGGGTACTTCACCTACGACGGCGACGACTCCGAACGCAAGGGCGCCGCGGCGGGTCCGGCCGGTTCCGACGGCATCGAACGCGTCTTCGCGAAGTTCTACGCCGACCGGGGAATCCAGCTGGGCGCGGCCGATTTCGACGGTCGATCCGACTACGGTCCGTTCATCGCGGTCGGTATTCCGGCCGGCGGCGTGGCAACCGGGGCCGAGCGGAAGAAGAGCGAGAAGGAAGCCGAGATGTGGGGCGGAGAGGCCGGGGTGGCCTTCGATCCGAACTATCACAGCCCCCGCGACACGATCGACAACATCAACACCGATCTGCTGGCCGTCAACGCCGCCGCGGTCGCCCACGCGGTGGCCGCCTACGCGCTCGCGACGAACGGTCCCGACGGCGTTCCGTCGGTCGAACGGCGGCAACGGACCGAAGGCTGACTCCGCCGTCACTGATTGAAAACCATTTCCGTTAGAATGGCGGCAGTGCTGTGACGCGAGCGTTCCGGGAGGAGTGACATGTCGGCTGAACCCATCAAGGGATCCGGGCAGTTCGGCGCGTCCGGACCGGCCGACGACTCCGACGCCGCCGCACGGGAAGCCGCCGCCGATCTGTTGCGGGCTCTCGCCTCCCCCACCCGCGTCGCGATCGTGCTCTCTCTGCGTGAGCGCGTCCAGTGTGTGCACGAACTCGTCGGCCACCTCGGTCTGAGCCAGCCGCTCGTCAGCCAGCACCTTCGCGTCCTCAAGGACGCCGGCGTCGTCCGCGGCCATCGCAACGGTCGCGAGATCACCTACGAACTGCTCGACGACCACGTCGCCCACATCGTCGTCGACGCACTGGTCCACGCGAACGAGACCAACCGCGGCCCGTCGGTGGTGTCCGAATGACCGGCGTCGAGGCATCCGGCCCGCAGCCGGTCACCGGAGTCCGTTCGACGCGCCAGCGCGCGGCCATCGCCGACGCCCTCGCCGGCACCGACGACTTCTGCTCGGCCCAGGAACTCCACGAGATCCTCAAGGGCCGAGGCGAGTCCATCGGCCTGACCACCGTGTATCGCAACCTGCAGGCCCTGAGCCAGGCCGGTCAGATCGACGTCCTGTGGGACGGGTCCGGCGAAACCCGGTACCGCCACTGCTCGTCGGGACACCACCATCACCTGGTGTGCCGCAACTGCGGAACCACCGTCGAGGTGCAGGCCGACCCGGTCGAGAAGTGGGCCGCGACCATCGCCGCCGAACACGGCTTCACCGACATCAATCACACGGTCGAGGTCTTCGGCCTGTGCGCGAACTGCCAAGGGTGCCAGCGCAACTGACGCAGCGTGGAGCGACCTCAGTCCGGAAGTGCTACGTCGCCACCAGTCGCTCGGCGGCGTCGACCCCGGCGGCGAGTACGATGTGCAGGACCGTCAGCAGCGGCAGGTCGTCGAGTCGGCCCGCTGGAAATGTGTAGTACTGCAACACGTCTGTCGTGACACCGGCCGGATCGGACCGACGCAGACTCCCGAAGCTCAACTGAGCGCCGAAGGCCTCCACGTCGTCGCGCAGGGTCGGGGTGTTGGGCAGGTCCATGGCCACCATCTGGGTCACGGCGAGGACGTCGAGGCCGTCCGACAGCGTCAGCACCCGGATCGATGCACGCGTCGGACCGACCTGCACCACAACCGATTCCGCGTCGGGTCGGTCGACGGGACCGAGCTCGGCCACGATGACGGCGGTACGTTCGAGCAGTGCGGCGGCATCGGTCACGACGGGTTCACCCCACCGAAGCGACGGTCGCGGGAGGCGTACTCGAGGCACGCGTCCCACAGGTCGCGGCGGTCGAAGTCGGGGAACAGCTTCTCCTGGTAGACCATCTCGGCGTAGGCCGACTGCCACAGCAGGAAGTTCGAGATGCGCTGTTCACCCGACGGACGCAGGAACAGGTCGACGTCGGGCATGTCGGGCTCGTCGAGGTAACGCGCGAAGGTCGACTCGGTGATGCGCTCGGGATCGATCTCGCCACGTGCGGCGCGACGGGCGATCTCACGGGCGGCGTCGGCGATCTCGGCGCGGCCACCGTAGTTGACGCACATCGTCAGCGTCATCACGGTGTTGTCCTTGGTCAGTTCCTCGGCGATCTCGAGTTCGCGGATGACGCTGCGCCACAGTCGGGGTCGGCGACCCGCCCAGCGGACACGAACGCCCATCTCGTGCATCTCGTCGCGGCGCCGGCGGATGACGTCGCGGTTGAAGCCCATCAGAAAACGCACCTCTTCGGGGCTGCGCGACCAGTTCTCGGTCGAGAAGGCGTAGGCCGACAGCCATCCGACGCCCAATTCGATGCAGCCGCAGACGGTGTCCATCAGGACGGCCTCACCGCGCTTGTGTCCTTCGGTTCGCGGCAGTCCGCGGTCGGTGGCCCAGCGCCCGTTGCCGTCCATCACCAGAGCCACGTGTTTGGGCACGAACTGGGCGGGAATGGCCGGGGGCCGAGCACCGCTGGGATGGGGATCCGGGGCACGAACCTCCGTACGTGGGCTCGTCGGCTTGCGTCCCTTCGACGAACTACCCGGCCGCAACGCCATCGTCGACTCTCCTCACCCCGTCGTCCACCACTGGTTCGACACCCGTTTCCATCAGCCTATGAGGCGCCGTGCGTTCGATGAGCGGCAGGGTTCGGAGCTGACGTTCGAGATGCCATTGCAGATGCGCGGCGGTGAGGCCGCTGGCCTGGCGGCGCAGGGAGTTCGACGATTCCTCCACGTGTTCCCACTGACCGCGGAACAGCGCGTCCATGAGGTCGAGCACGCCGGGCGACGGGGTGGCCGAGCCGGGTGCCGGCAGTGCAGGCACACCGCCCCGCCGGCGGCGACGTGGAAGGCCCGGTGCGGACCGGGGTTGGCGCAGCGCGCACATTCCTCCAGCGCGGGCATCCAGCCGGCGCTGTACATGGCGCGCAGCAGGTAGGCGTCGAGGATCAGTTCCCGCGGCCGACGGTCCTCGGCCAGCGCCTGCAACGCACCCACCGTGAGGCGGTGCAGCTGGCGGGTGGGTGCGCGTTCCTCACCCGCCAGCCGCTCGGCGGTCTCGAGGACCGCGCAGGCCGTCGTGTAGCGCCCGTAATCGGCGACGATCGCGTCGGTGAGGGCGTGCAGGCTGTGCACCTGGGTGACGACGTCGAGGCTGCGACCCGGGTACAGATGCACGTCGATGTGGGCGAAGGGTTCGAGACGGGCGCCGAACTTCGACCGTGTCCGGCGCACCCCCTTGGCGACCGCGCGCACGAGCCCGTGCTCCGCGGTCAGCAGGGTGATGATGCGGTCGGCTTCGCCCAGCTTGTGCTGGCGGAGCACGACGGCCTCATCCCGGTAGAACCTCACCCGCCGATTGTCCCACCGTCCACCGACACCGCCGACCCCGACATGCCCTTCCGATACGCCCTTCGCAAGCTCGGGTCTACTCGAGCAGCAGTGGGTCAGCGCGGGCTGATGTCGAACGAGGTGAGCGGACGCAGCAGCGACCGTTTCTTCTCGACGTGGCCGCCCATCCGGTCGAGGATCGAGGTGAGCGCCTCGATGGCCTCGACGATGTACGGACCTTTGTTCAACATGACCCCCTCGGCACGGCGGCTCATCGCGGCGTCGGTGACCTCAGCACGAGACGGAACACCCTTCTTCGCCAGGCCGTCGAGAACCTGCGTGGCCCAGATGACCGGAATGTGCGCGGCCTCGCAGAGCCACAGGATCTCCTCCTGCACCTCGGCCAGCCGGCCGAACCCGACCTCCACGGCGAGGTCCCCTCGCGCGATCATCACGCCGACCGCATCCCATCGCATCGCCTCGAAGAGCATCTGCGGCAGCGATTCGAACGCGGCGCGGGTCTCGACCTTGAGCACGATCCCGACGTTCCGGGCGTCGAGGCGCTCGAGTTCGGCGATGAGGTCGGCGACATCCTCCGGCGACCGGACGAACGAGAAGTTGACCATGTCCGCGTGCGTCGCCACGAACTCGAGAGCTGCGCGGTCCTCCGGTGTCAGCGCGGGGATGTGGAGAGTGGTGTCCGGGAGGTTGACGCCCTTCTCGGCTCGCAGTTTGGTGCCCTTCGGGCCGGCGCGTTCGATGTCGACGACGATCTCGTCGTCGAACCTCTCGCGCACGCGTCCGGCGATCTTCCCGTCGTCGAACAGCACCCGGTGCCCCGGTTCGACATCGTCGAAGGCGTTCCCGAGTTCGCATCCGATCCGATGTGGTCCGACCCTGGTCGCGGGTGAGGGCGCGAGGTCACGCTGGAGTCGGATCTCGTCGCCGGTGCGGATCAGCAGATGCTGGCGCTTCTCCGGCAAATCCCCGACGACGAGAGCCTTTCCGCGGAGCCGTTTTCCCGTGATCGACGCCCCGGTCCGGTAGTAGACGGTGCGATCGCATTCGCCGTCGATCCCGGCCTCGGACACCGCGACGACGTCCAGGCGTCGACGGCGACCGCGTGCGTCGCGAAGCCGGAGTCGGTCGCCCTGGCACACCGCGCCGAGGTCGTCGACCGGGATGATCGCGTCGATGCCGTCGGGCAGGGCGTGATCGGGATCGGGCGGGGTCGTACTCATCCGCACCCGTGATCGGCGTTCGACGGTCCCGTCGTCGGCTCGGACGGGTTTCACCTTGACGACCTTCGGTCCCGGCTCGAGCGGTCCGGTGCGGAGTTTGGGCCCGGCCAGATCCATCGCGACACGCACGCGCCCGGGGAGTCCGCGCACCGACTCGATCATCCGCGCCCATCCGGCGGGTCCGTCGTGGGCGCAGTTCACCCGTGCCACATCCATCCCGGCCTCGCCCATGCGTCGCACCAGATCCGGGTCGTCGGCGGCCTGGGTCGGCATCGTGACCATCACCCGGCTGGCTCGTCTACCGTGCTCGTCGCCGGGCCGGTCGGCGGTCACGTCGTCGGCCCCACCCGGGTGCACGCTGCCCAACAACTGGTCGCGGTTGGCGCCGAGAACCCGTACCCCGTCGGAGAGATCACCCCAGATCGGGTGTCTGCGTCTGCCTGCGGCGAGGGCGTCGACGGTCTCGATGACCGTCTCGATCCAGGAGTAGACGATCGATTCCATCCGGCCGAGACTCGACAACCCGTGGGCGGCCATCGACGACTGCAGCGGACGCAGATCCCGCCGTCGCACCGTGACGTAGTGCACGAGGTTGCGCGCGCTCTGCCGATGCTGTTCGGCCACCGCGGAGATCAGCGGCCCCGCGAGCTCTTCCGCACGGTCGAGCTCGTCCCGCAGGTCGTGCAAAGCGGCCGACATCTCCGCGATCGACATCTCCACCGACGTACCCATGCATCCACCGTGCCAGGTTTCCGCGCAAGGGGGCGGGGCGTAGAACCCGGTCAGCCCGCGTTGACGATCTTGTCGAGCTTCGGCGGGAGCGTCATGCCACCCGGGTAGCGGTGCCAACCCTTGCGGTCGTAGTACTTGGTGCCGAGCAGACCCAGCAGCACGCCGAGGAGCAGGCCGATGAAGCACTGGACGACCGACCGCGCGAGCCCGGCGGACAGGTCGGCGTCGAAGTACAGGACCGACCGAACGCCGAGGTAGATGACGTGCATCGGCTCGATCGCCGCGATCCACTCGAAGAACCGCGGACTCGCCTCGAGCGGCAGTGTTCCGCCCGACGACGGCAGGCCGAACACGACGAAGAACACGAGATTGAACAGCAGGCCGGCGTTGCCGAACACGGCCATCATCGCGCTCGCGCTCACCCCGACCGCGAAGATCGCGAGGATCGAGATCAGCCACAGCACGAAGGCGTTCGGCAGTGACGTACCCACCCACGAGCCCACCGCGATGAACAGGGTCGAGAGCACCACCGAGACGAGGAACATGATGGTCCACTTGGCGGCGAGCGTCGCCCAGCGGCTGATCGCGAGACGTTCGCGGAGTTGGTAGAACGGGCCGTACTCGATGGGCGTCTGACCGAGCATGCCGTCGACGACGATGCTCACCATCATCGCGCCGGTGAAGCCGGCCAGCACCAGGAGCAGCGTGAGGTAGAACGCCGACAATCCGTTTCCGGCGCCCTGCGGCAGCGGCGTCGGCTCCGACACCGAGACCGAGACCGGACTCGCCAGCGCGAGCTGAGCGGCACCGGTGAACGTGACGTCGTTGCGGTCGAGCTGCTCGCGCACCTGCGCGGTCAGCTGCTGCCCGACCTCGGCGTTGACCCGCGTGGTCACCTGCTCGGCGAACGTCGTGGTGATCGACGACGCGAAGGCGCCGGACCCGCGGTTGATGAAGATGTCGATGGCGGGGCGCGTCGCTGCGCCGGGAGCACCGTCGAACGTCCCAGCGCGACTGCACGATTGGTGAAGTTCGAACCGATGATGACGACGCCGTACACCTTGCCGCTGTTCAGTTCGCCGAGAGCGGTCGACCGATCGGTGCGCCGGACGACGATGCCGTTGTCGGCGGCCGAGGAGATGATGCCGTCGGCGACCTGACCGCCGATGTTCTGCTCGGTGGCCTTGCCGTCGGCGCCGGTCACCTCGCCGCCGGAGTCCTCGTTGACGAGGGCGATCGGGAAGTCGTGGAGGTGGCGCTGCGGGTCGACGACGGCCGACATGTACAGCGCGGCCATGAGCGAGAACAGCACCGCGACGAGGATCAGCGGAGCGAGCCAGAACCGGGGCGATCCGAGCACCCCGGCGATGGTCCGTCCGGTCGGTTCCTCGACCTCCGGCGCCTCGTGCGCTCCGCGACCTGTGTCGGAGGTCTCCTGCGACTCGTGCGTTCCCATCGACGTACCTCCCCCGCGGCCCTTGTCCGCGAGGACGGTGCCGTCAATCTTCTCGTCTAGAAGCCCAGTCGGCGGAGCTGCTTGGGGTCGCGTTGCCAGTCCTTCGCGACCTTCACGTGCAGATCCAGGTAGACCTTGGTCCCCAGCAACCGCTCGATCTGTGCGCGCGCAACTGTACCGACCTCTTTCAGGCGCGCTCCCTTGCGCCCGATGATGATGCCCTTCTGGCTGTCCCGCTCGACGAAGAGCACCGCGTGGACGTCGACCATCGGTGGCTGGTCCGGTCGCCGGTCCTCGCGGTCGATGACCTCCTCGATCACCACGGCGAGCGAATGCGGCAGCTCGTCATGGACGCCCTCGAGCGCGGCCTCGCGGATGAACTCGGCCATGAGAACCTGTTCGGGTTCGTCGGTGAGCTCACCGTCGGGATAGAACGCCGGGCCCTCTTCCATGAGGCTGACGAGCAGGTCGCTCAGGACGTCGAGTTGCTTGCCCGACTTGGCCGACACGGGCACCACCTCGGCGTCGGGGCCGAGGAGTTCGGAGAGCGCCATGAGCTGTTTGGCGACCTGTTCGGGGCCGACCCGGTCGATCTTGGTGACGACGCCGAGAAGCGTGGTGCGCGGAGCCATCTCGCGGACCTGCGAGATGATCCAGCGGTCGCCGGGGCCGATCGCCTCGTCGGCCGGGATGCAGACGCCGATCACGTCGACCTCGGAGTACGTGTCGCGGACCAGCTCGTTGAGCCGCTTGCCGAGCAGGGTGCGCGGCCGGTGCAGTCCCGGGGTGTCGACGAGGATGAGCTGCGCGTCGGGCCGGTTGACGATGCCGCGGATGGTGTGGCGTGTGGTCTGCGGCCGGTTGGAGGTGATCGCGATCTTCTCCCCCACCAACGCGTTGGTGAGCGTCGACTTGCCGGTGTTGGGGCGGCCGACGAAACAGACGAAGCCGGAACGGAACTCGGGGGCGGACTCAGACATCGGCGCCGCCGAGTCGCTGCTGCGGCCGGCCGGCGGCATCGGTGACGTACATGTAGGCCTGCGGGCTCAGTTCGTGCAGGGTCGCGAGACCGGGATCGTCGGCGTCGCCGTTGACGAGCACCGCCGCTTCGAAGGCGGTGGCCCCACTCGAGATCGCCGAGGCGACCGCGACCTGCAGGCCGCTGAGCGTGAGGGTCTTGGTGCGGACCTCGGCCCCCGCATAGGTGCGGCCGTCGCCGTCACGAACGGCCGCTCCGGAACGCGCCTCGGCACGCGCGAGTGCTCCGCGGGCGAGCACCACGAGCTTCTGATCCTCGTCGGCGAGGGTCTCGGTCACTGATTCATCCTTGCTGTCGGTTGCTCGTGGTTGTTGCGGTGGGCCTCGTCCTCGTGTTCGCGGGCCGCGGTCCGGTCATGGCGACCCTGCCGGCCGGAATGCCCTCGACCGCCGGAGGATTCGTGGCGCTGCGAATCCTGGCCGTCGGCACCGGACCCGGGGACGCGCGTGACGAGGACCGTGATGATGCGTTGGCGTCCCTTGCGATTGGGACCGCCCTCGGCCACGAGCTGCAGGCCGTGCGACTTGACCCGGGCTCCGGGCAGCGGGACCCGGCCGAGTTCGAGCGCGACGAGTCCGCCGACCGTCTCGACCTCTTCCTCCTCGATCTCGACGTCGAACAGCTCGCCGAGATCCTCGACAGGAAGGCGCGCCGACACACGGTACGATCCGTCGCCGAGATCCTCGACGGGTGCGAGTTCGTCGGTGTCGTATTCGTCGGTGATCTCGCCGACGATCTCCTCGAGGACGTCCTCGATCGTCACCAGCCCGGCGATGCCGCCGTACTCGTCGACGAGGATCGCCATGTGGTTGCGCGTGAGCTGCATGTCGGCGAGAACCTTGTCGAGCGGCTTGGAATCCGGGATGAACTCCGCGTCGCGCATGATGTCGGAGACGCGCAGCGTGGTCGGGTCGGTCCGCGTGGCGACCGTCCGCTGGACCATGTCCTTGAGGTAGACGATCCCCAGCACGTCGTCGGTGTTCTCGCCGATGACCGGGATACGCGAATGCCCCGACCGTGTCGCGAGATTGGTGGCCTGCAGGACGTTCTTGTCGGCCTCGATCCAGACCATCTCCGGCCGCGGCACCATGACCTCGCGTGCGCTGGTGTCGCCGAGATCGAAGACCGAGTGGATCATCCGGCGCTCGTCGGCGGCCACCACACCCCGCGCCTCGGCGAGGTCGACGACCTCGCGCAGCTCGATCTCGGTGGCGAACGGGCCGTTTCGGAAGCCGCGGCCCGGGGTCAGGGCGTTACCGATGAGGATCAGCAGGCGGGTCACCGGCTTCAGCAGGATGCCCAGCGCCGACAACAGGTACGACGTCGACAGCGCGATCGTGTACGCGTGCTGGCGGCCGAGGGTGCGCGGCCCGACGCCCATGGCGACATAGGAGATGACCGTCATGGCGGTGATCGCCACGACGAGACCCCAACCGACGCCGAGCCATCGGGTCGCCGCCACGGCGATCAGTGCGGCGGCCGCGGCCTCGCAGGCCACTCGCAGCAGGACCACGAGCCCGAGGTAGGTGGCGCGGGAGTCGAGGATGATCGCGAGGCGGCGTGCGCCGGCCCGACCTTCCCGGACCATGTCGTCGACGCGGGCGTGGAGACAGTCGAGACCGCGGTGTCGACTGCGGCGAACAAACCGCCGAGCCCGATCAGTACGACTGCGGCCACGATGAACCAATAGTCGGAGGGCACGCTCAGTCCTCCTCGGACCGTCCGGTCGTCCCCGCGTCCCCGGACCCCGCTTCGGTTCCGGTGAATCCGATGTTGGACAGCAGCCGCGAATCACGGTCGGTCTGGCGCTGATCCTGCGCGCGCCGGTGCCGGTCGGCGTAGAAGGCGTCGAGGATCTCGTTCTGCAGCCCGAACATCTCGCGCTCTTCCTCGGGCTCGGCGTGGTCGTAGCCGAGGAGATGGAGCACGCCGTGGATGGTGAGCATCGCGAGTTCGTGCTCGAAGGAGCGCCGCGCTTCGCGAGCCTGCTTCCGGGCGAACTCGGGACACAGCACGATGTCGCCGAGGATCGCCGGACCGAGATCGGTGGCGTCGGGACGGCCGCCCGGGACGAGCTCGTCCATCGGGAAGCTCATCACATCGGTGGGTCCGGGAAGATCCATCCACTGCACGTGCATGTCGGCCATGGTGTCCTCGTCGACGCAGAGGACCGACAGCAGCGCGCCGGGGTTCACGTCCATCGCGTTCACCGCGAACCGCGCGGCGTCGATGATCAGCTCGGCCGGGACCTCGACCCCGGACTCGTTGGCCAGTTCGATGCTCATGAGCGACGCCCCTGAGAAGCCGCACGACGCGCCGCGCGGTTGCCGCCGATCGCGGCGTCGATGCGTGCACCGGTGCGCTGATTCTCCTCCGCGCGACCGTAGGCGTCGACGATGTCGGCGACCAGGCGGTGCCGGACGACGTCCTGGCTGGTGAGCCGGGAGAAGTGGATGTCGTCGATGCCCTCGAGGATCGCGGTCGCCGCCATCAGGCCGCTCTTCGCACCGCCCGGGAGGTCGACCTGGGTCACGTCACCGGTGACGACCACCTTGGAGCCGAAGCCCAGGCGCGTCAGGAACATCTTCATCTGCTCGCTCGTCGTGTTCTGCGCCTCGTCGAGGATGATGAAGGCGTCGTTGAGCGTGCGGCCGCGCATGTAGGCCAGCGGAGCCACCTCGATGACCCCGGCTGCCATCAGCTTCGGGATCGCCTCGGGGTCCATCATGTCGTGCAGGGCGTCGTACAACGGACGCAGATACGGGTCGATCTTCTCGCTCAGCGTGCCCGGCAGGAAGCCCAGGCGTTCGCCGGCCTCGACGGCCGGGCGGGTGAGGATGATGCGGTTGACCGACTTCGACTGCAGGGCCTGCACGGCCTTGGCCATCGCGAGATAGGTCTTGCCGGTGCCGGCCGGACCCAGCCCGAACACGATGGTGTTGTCGTCGATGGCGTCGACGTAGTGTTTCTGGTTCAGCGTCTTGGGCCGGATCGTCTTGCCGCGGCGCGAGAGGATGTCCAGCGACAGCACCTCGGCGGGCGATTCCTGGCCGCCGTCGGAGAGCATCGACACGCTGTGCCGGACGAGGTCCGGGGTCAGCGGGGTGCCACGTCCGACGAGGTCGGTGAGTTCGGCGATGACGCGTTCGGAGGCGGCGACATCGGCGGGCTCGCCGGTCAACGTCACCTGGTTGCCGCGCACGTGGATGTCGGCGGGAAGCAGCTGCTCGAGCGTCCGAAGGTTGACGTCACTGGCGCCGAGCAGCCCGAACACCACTCCGGGAGAGACTTCGACGTTGGATGTGACCCCAGACCGGCGCGGCTGCGTACGGCTGGATTGCCCGCTCGGGTCGGGGTTGTCGTCACTCACGTATGAAATCACTCCTGGGGTCTGCGGTTGTGGACTGCACGGGTCCGTCACCCCACAGTGGGGATTCACTGAAGGAAACGTGCAGTTGTGTGGTCAGTGTATCGCTATGCAACAGCCGATCAGCAGGCAATATTTCGGGACCGTCTCAGCGGTCCGCTGCCGGTTGCCCCATCGACGCCAACCGACGCAGAGCCCGACCGTCGGCCAGCTCGGCACGATCGTCGGGACTGGAGGCGTAGTAGTCCAGGAAGTCCAGCAGGGGTAGGGCTCCACTGGCGAAGAGATCGGCGGTGATGCGCACAGAACGTTGAGCCTGCAGATACGCCGGTGCAAATGGACCCCGGTAGAAAATGTCGACGCCGGCCCGTGCACGATCCTTCAGGACAACATCGATCTCCGGGTTCTTCCCGTCTGCAAGAGGAACGATGTCCGCGACATCATCCCACGTGACCGTCTGTTTCAGCCGAAACCCGTTGGTGGACAGCCCATCTGGGGAAACCTCAACGCCGGGATACCGCAGAAATCCCGCCGCGAACCAAGTCAGCGCACCAACCGCGTAGCTGGCAACCGCGGCAGCGGCCAGGGGCAAGATCAACTTCTGCCCAGAGCTCATCGAGAAGTCGAACTGTCCAAGCCAGGTACCGACGGCGAACAAGCCGGACGAGATGGCGATGAAAGTCATAGCCATGCGGTAGGCCACGCGAAGTCCACGCGATGTCGAGAACCGAACCCCACCCGGAACCGAATCAGCCGTCCCTGGCGCCGCGATGGACCGTGCACGGTTCTTCAAGACGAGCACAGACGCCCAGAGCACGGCTGCGCAGGCCGCCGACGCGCACACGTAGAACGCCCCGTCCACAAAGCGACTGTCAGCCAGCGATCGCGCCAGGTGCCACAGCCAGAACAGTCCGAGGGCTCCGAAGAGGGCCAAGGCCACATACGTCCGTCGGGTGTGGACGCGAATCCTCGCCCATTCGGGTACCGGTGTGGACTGGTCGGTCATGCCAAGTGACTATGCCCGCTCCGACGGCAAGCCATATCCCTAGATCCCCAGCACCCGGATCGTCTGCCGCGCACAATCGGTGCGCGGGTCGACGAACGCCTCATGACCTTCACCGGGTACGACGATCAGTTCGGCCGACTGTCCGCGGGAGATCGCGTCGTCGACGTACCGGCGGCTCACCACGTCGGGCACGAGGTCGTCGTCGTCACCGGTGATCGCGACGACGTGCGCGTCGAAGACCGGCGCGAGCATGGGCGATGCCTCTTCGTAGCGGCGCGGTGACTCGCTGTACGGGCGGCCCATCAGGGCGCGCAGGGATTCCTTGTCTGCCGCGGAGACGGTGTCGAGGACCGCTGCCTGGGCCACGACGGTGGTGATGGTGGTCGAGGCGGTACGTGCGCCGAGCTTGCCGACGGCCCACACTGCGAGCTGGCCTCCGGCCGAATGCCCGACGACGCCCACCGAGGAGAAGTCGATCGCGCGGAGGTCGACGTCCTGTTCTTGCAGCGCATCGCGCACCGAGCCGTCGAGGGCCCGGATCGCCTCGACCACGTCGCGCCCGGTGTTCGGCCAGCCGCCGCCCGGTTCCCCGACGCGGCGGTACTCGATGTTCCACACGACCGCACCGCGTTCGGCCATCGTGCGGGCGACTGCGGTCTGGATCGTCGAACCGTACTCCACCGACCACGAGCCGCCGTGGACGAGCACGACCACCCGGGCCGGCGTCGCGGGGTCGAGGCCGTCACGCGGGAGGTATACGTGGCCGAATTGGGAAGGCTCGGTGCCGTATTCGATCTTGGTGCGTCGTACGGCGCAGCGTCGGACGGTACTCATCGCGACCACCGTCCGGTCAGCACACCGATCGCACCCAGCGCGACCGCGGCCGCCGTCGAGGTACGCAGCACCTCCGGGCCGAGCACCACCGAATGGGCACCGAGCGCGGTCAGGTCGGCGACCTCGGCGTCGTCGAGTCCGCCTTCGGGACCGACGACGAGCACGATCTCGCTCGCATCGGCGAGCGGCAGTTCGGCGAGGGGCCGCGCCGCCTCCTCGTGCAGCACGGCGACCACACCGCCGGCGGCGACCGCGTCGGCGCACCGCGCGCGGACGTCGATGGTGGTGGCGAGGTCGGTGACCTCGGGAATCCAGGGTCGGCGGCTCTGCTTGGCGGCAGCCGACGCCGCGGCCCGCCACTTGGCAACGCCCTTGTCCGCCTTGCCCGTCCACCGTGCGACACAGCGCATCGCCTGCCAGGGCACGATCACGTCGATGCCGGCCTCGGTCGCGAGATCGACGGCCAGCTCAGACCGTTCGGACTTCGGCAAGGCCTGCACAAGGGTCACCTGCGGGGCGGGACGCGCCTGGAAGGAGAACTCACGCACCGACGCGACGAGGGTGCCCTTGCCGGTGATCTCCCGGATCTCGCATCCGGCCACCGATCCCGCGCCGTCGCCGACGAGGATGCGCTCCCCCACCCCGAGGCGCGCGACCGTCACCGCATGCCGGCCCTCCGGCCCGCTGAGGATGAGGTCGGCACCCGGGGCAGGGACGGAGTCCGCCCAGAAAAGCGGTGGGCTCACTTGCCTGCGAATGCGTTGCGCAGTCGTGAGAAGAGTCCGCCCGGGGCGGCCGCGGCCGACGTGTTGACCACCTCGATCTCGTCCTGCGCCACCTTCTTGAGCTTCTTGAGCGCGTCGGTCTGGGCACTGTCGAGCTTGGTCGGCACCACCACGTCGAGATGGACGTGCAGGTTTCCGCGGACACCCGAGCTGACGTGCGGCATACCCTGGCCGCGCAGCTTGACCACCTGGCCGGGCTGCGTGCCCGGGTCGATCTTGACGGTGACGGGATCGCCGAGAATGGTCTCGACGTCGAACTCGGCACCGAGCGCGGCGTCGACCATCGGGACCTTCAGGGTGCAGTGCAGGTCGTCCTTGTCGCGCAAGAAGACCTCGTGCGGCCGCTCGGTGACCTCGACGTAGAGGTCGCCGGCCGGACCGCCGCCGGGGCCGACCTCGCCCTGGCCGCTGAGCCGGACGCGCATGCCGCTCTCGATGCCGGCCGGGATGCGGACGGTCATGGTGCGACGCGAACGCACGCGACCGTCGCCGCCGCACTTGTGGCAGGGATCGGGGATGACCTCGCCGACGCCGTGGCAGGTCGGGCACTCGCGGACGGTCATGACCTGACCGAGGAACGAGCGCTGCACCGACTGGATCTCGCCGGCACCGTGGCAGGTGTCGCAGGCGACCGGTTTGCTGTCGCCGTTGGTTCCCGACCCGGTGCACGCGTCGCACAGGATCGCGGTGTCGACGGTGATCTCCTTGTTGACGCCCTGGGCGCACTCGGCGAGATCGAGCTTGAGGTTGACGAGCGCGGGCTCACCCGGCTGGACGCGCGAGCGGGGACCGCGTCCCGACCCGAAACCGCCGCCACCGCCGAAGGCGCCGCCGTTGCCGAAGAAGGCTTCGAAGACGTCGCCGAATCCGCCGCCTCCGCCGCCGAATCCGCCGAACCCCCCGGCACCCGCACCCGCGAGGGGGTCGCCACCGGCGTCGACGATGCGGCGCTTCTCCGGATCGGTCAGCACCTCGTACGCGGTGCTGACCTCCTTGAACTCGTCCTCCATGCCCGGGTTGACGTCGGGATGCAGTTCGCGTGCCTTCTTGCGGTAGGCGCGCTTGAGCTCCTGGTCACTGGCACCCTTCGCCACACCCAGGATTGCGTAATAGTCACGTGCCACGGTTGTAGTGATCCTTCGGTCTCAGTTGGTGCCCACGCGGTGCGCGCCATCGGTGTGGACGCACGTCCGCGCGGTACGCAGTGGAACCACTCGATTCTGCCGTCGACCGGTTGGGGCCCTCACCTGACGTCCGTCGCCGGGGCGGCGGTCATCGTTCGGCGAGCACCTCACCGATGTATTTGGCAACGGCTGCGACCGACGCGATGGTTCCCGGATAGTCCATCCGTGTGGGGCCGAGCACACCGACGCCGCCGAACACGGTTCCCGATGCACCGTACCCTGTGGACACCACCGAGGTCCCACGCAGGTTCTCGGTCTGCGTCTCCTCTCCGATCTGCACTGTGACCTGGCCCATGTCCTGTGTCGTGGCGAGGATCTTGAGCACGACGACCTGCTCCTCGAGCGCTTCGAGGACGGTGTCCATGCCGCCGACGACCGGCGTGAAGTCGCTCGCCGACCGCGCCAGGTTGGAGGTGCCGCCGAGCACCAGCCGGTCGTCGCCGCGTTCGACGAGGGTCTCGACGAGAACGGTGGCGATGCTGAGGACCGCACCCCGGATGTCGTCGGGTGCCGAGTTGGCGAGCTCGGCCACCGCCGCCGACGCCTCGGCGAGCCGTTTGCCGTGCAGCGCCGCGGAGAACATGTCACGCAGACGACTGATGTCCTCTTCGTCGTGGTCCTCGTTCAGCGCGACCATCCGCTGTTCGACACGGCCGTTGTCGACGATCACGACGAGCAGCAACCGCGACCGGGAGAGCGAGACGACCTCGAGATGCCGGACGCGGGCCGCCGACAGCACCGGGTACTGGATGACGGCCACCTGGCGGGTCAGCTGGGCCAGCAGCTTCACCGAGCGTCGCAGCACGTCGTCGAGGTCGACGCCGGAGTCGAGCACCGACAGGATGGCGCGACGTTCCGCCGACGAGAGCGGCTTGATCTCGCTGATGCGGTCCACGAACATCCGGTAGCCCTTGTCCGTGGGGACTCGACCCGAGCTGGTGTGCGGCTGGGTGATGTACCCCTCGGCCTCGAGTACCGCCATGTCGTTGCGGACGGTCGCACTCGACACCCCGAGCTGATGCCGTTCGACGAGTGCCTTCGATCCGATGGGCTCTTGCGATTCGACGTAGTCGGTCACGATCGCGCGGAGGATCTCGAATCGACGGTCATCCGTTGTGGACACGCGGTACACCTCCTGATCCGAGTCCCGGTCCATGGGGTTGGGCCATAGAGTTGGGTACGTCCCATACTGGGTACGTCCATACTACGAAACCGGCGCGGAGTCACATGATCTTCAAGGGGGTGCGGGAGGGCAGGCCCTATCCCGACCACAAGCTGTCGACGCGGGGCTGGGCCAAGATCCCACCGCGACAGCTGCGACTCGACCAGCTGATCACGCTCACCAAGGTGCTGGCCCTGGACAAGCTGCTCAGCGAGGACTCGACGTTCTACGGCGACCTCTTCGCGCACGTCGTCCGCTGGGAGGGCGACCTCTACCTGGAGGACGGACTCCACCGCGCGGTGCGCTCGGCGCTGCGGAACCGCAACATCATCCACGCCCGCACCCTCGATCTCGACGCCCTCGACCTCTCCGAGGGCGCGCGCCCCCTCGAGGAGCAGCTCGACGACACCGCCGAGATCCCGGCCCGTCCCCGCATCGTCGACGTCCCGCCCGAACCGGTCCGTCCGCCGCGTGGCGCGCCCGAAACCCCTGGCGGTGGTGGGGCTCATCGTCGAGGCGCCCGATCGACCGGCTGGACGAGCCCGTCGCGCCCCGAGCGGCCCTGGTAAACCGCGGCTCAGCCCCAGAGCACGCGGCGGATCACACCGTCGGCGAGAAGCCGGCCGGCGTCGGTGAGGACGTAGGCACCGCCCGTCGAGCCGAGCAGGCCGTCGGCGCACAGCTTTTCGGCGTTCGCACGTTCGGCGTCGTCGAGGAGGTCGTTCGGCAGTCCGGTCCGGAGTCGGGTGGTGAGCATGACCGCCTCCATGTGGCGGTCCTCGGCGGTGAGCTGTTCCGACGACGCCGCGGGCAACACGCCTTCTTTGAGCGTCTGCGCATAGCGCGCCGGATGCTTCACGTTCCACCAGCGCACCCCGTTGACGTGCGAGTGCGCGCCCGGGCCGATCCCCCACCAGTCCGAGCTGTTCCAGTAGGCGAGATTGTGGCGGCACGCACCAGCGTCGTCGAGCGCCCAGTTCGACACCTCGTACCAGCCGAAACCGTTGGCACCCAACCGATCATCGAGGATCTTGTAGCGGTCGGCGAGCACGTCGTCGTCGGGTGCGGGCATCTCGCCGCGCCGGATTCGACGCGCCAGCGCGGTGCCGTCCTCGACGATGAGCGCGTAGGCAGACACATGGTCGACGCCCGCGGACAGCACGGCGTCGAGGGTGGTGTGCAGGTCGGCGTCCGTCTCGCCGGGGGTGCCGTAGATGAGGTCGAGGTTGACGTGGTCGAAGCCGGCCGCCCGGGCCTCCCGCGCCGCGGCGACCGCGCGTCCTGGCGTGTGCACCCGGTCGAGGACCTTGAGCACGTGCTGGGCGGCGGACTGCATGCCGAGCGAGATGCGGGTGAACCCGGCCCCGCGCAGCTGCTCGAAGAACGCCGGCGACGTCGACTCCGGGTTCGACTCGGTGGTGACCTCGGCGTCGGGGGCGAGGTCGAAGTTGGCGCGCACCGCGTCGAGCAGCCGGGTGAGTCCGTCGGCGCCGAGGAGAGACGGCGTACCGCCGCCGACGAAGATCGTCGACACCTTCCGGGTCGGCGCCAGCAGCCGGGCCGCCGACTCCAGTTCCGCGGCGACCGCCTCCTGCCAGGACTCCGGCGACGACGTCGAGCCGAGCTCCCCCGCGGTGTAGGTGTTGAAGTCGCAGTAGCCACAGCGGGTCGCGCAGAACGGGACGTGCAGGTACAGGCCGAACGGCACGTCGGGGTCGACGTCTCGGCACGCCCCGTCGATGAGCTGCGCGGTGAGCTCGGGGGTGGCTGCTTCGATGTCGACCTTCACCGTTCCATCATGACGACCTCGACGTCAGCACCGAAATCGCCGGCTCGGCCGGGGCG
This sequence comes from Gordonia sp. CNJ-863, assembly GCF_001942325.1. Lineage (NCBI taxonomy): Bacteria > Bacillati > Actinomycetota > Actinomycetes > Mycobacteriales > Gordoniaceae > Gordonia > Gordonia sp. CNJ-863. The sequence continues at coordinate 65,026 of NZ_MKKG01000014.1, read as the reverse complement.
GACAACGTCGCGGCTCAGGCCGGGAACAACAACGACGCGTGTCCTCGACCGACTCGAGGTGACCTCCGGTCGCGCCGGCGCAGAGGCGTTTCCATCATCATGATGGAAAATAACCCCAAGTAGACGAGGCGATGGAGATCGTGGCACTATGGACCTCGTGATTTTCCCAGGGGTGTGGCTCGCAGCGCGTCGCCACATTGATCTCAAGCGCGTCAACAGCGCTTTCTGTCGCATCTAGCGACGTCTCGGCCCCGATTGATCCCTGAATCCCAGGGATGCCGGCACGTTTCAGCCCACTTTTTCGTGCAATGAACGCCGGCCCTGTGCGCCGGCACAGGAGATTTCATGACGTCCACAACCGACGCCCCTGCTGCTGTCCCCAGCACGGACGCACAGCCTGATGCCGTCAACCCCGCTGCTGCAGGAGAGGCCGGCACCGAGAAGCGCGCTCGTCCCGCCCGCAAGGCACGCCCGGCCAAGCGCCGCGCCGAAGGTCAGTGGAAGCTCGGCTACCGCGAGCCGCTGAACCCCAACGAGCAGGTCAAGAAGGACGACAACCCCCTCAACGTCCGCGCCCGTATCGAGAACATCTACTCCAAGCAGGGCTTCGACTCGATCGACAAGCAGGACCTGCGCGGTCGGATGCGCTGGTGGGGCCTCTACACCCAGCGCGCCGAGGGTTACGACGGCACCTGGACCGGCGACGAGAACATCGACATCCTCGAAGACAAGCACTTCATGATGCGCGTGCGTTGCGACGCCGGCGCACTCAACGTCGCGCAGCTGCGCACGCTCGGCGAACTCTCCACCGAGTTCGCCCGCGACACCGCCGACCTCTCCGACCGCGAGAACGTCCAGTACCACTGGATCCGCATCGAGGACGTCCCGACGATCTGGGAGCGCCTCGAAGGCGTCGGCCTCAAGACCACCGAGGCCTGCGGCGACTGCCCCCGCGTCGTGCTGGGTTCGCCGCTCGCCGGTGAATCCTTCGACGAGGTCCTCGACCCCACCCCGGCCATCGACGAGATCGTCCGCCGCTACATCGGCGACCCGAAGTACTCGAACCTGCCGCGCAAGTTCAAGACCGCGATCTCCGGCCAGCAGGACGTGGTCCACGAGATCAACGATGTCGCCTTCGTCGGCGTCGTCCACCCCGAACACGGCCCGGGCCTCGATCTCTGGGTCGGCGGAGGCCTGTCCACCAACCCGATGCTCGCCCAGCGCGTCGGCGCCTGGGTCCCGCTCGACGAGGTGCCCGACGTGTGGGAGGCCGTGGTCTCGATCTTCCGCGACTACGGATATCGCCGCCTCCGCGCCAAGGCACGCCTGAAGTTCCTCATCAAGGACTGGGGCATCGAGAAGTTCCGTCAGGTCCTCGAGGACGAGTACCTCGGCCGCAAGCTGATCGACGGCCCGGCTCCGGTGCAGCCCGAACGCCCGATCGACCACATCGGTGTGCAGAAGCTGCGCAACGGACTCAACGCGATCGGCTTCTCCCCCATCGCCGGTCGCGTGTCGGGCACGATCCTGACCAAGACCGCCGAGGCCGTCGCCGCCGTCGGTTCCGACCGCGTGCGCTTCACCCCGTACCAGAAGCTGATCGTCCTCGACGTCCCCGACGACAAGGTCGAGTGGCTCATCGACGAGCTCAAGCCGCTCGGCCTGCACGGCCGGCCGACCCAGTGGCGCCGGAACCTGCTGGCGTGCAGCGGTATCGAGTTCTGCAAGCTCTCGTTCACCGAGACCCGCAAGCGTTCACAGGTTCTCGCGCCGGAACTCGACGAGCGGCTCGCCGACATCAACTCGAAGCTCGACGTGCCGATCACCGTGAACATCAACGGCTGCCCCAACTCCTGCGGACGGTCGCAGATCGCCGACATCGGGTTCAAGGGACAGCTCGTCGAGGACGCCGACGGCAACCAGACCGACGGCTTCCAGGTCCACCTGGGCGGCAGCCTCGGCCTGGACTCCGGTTTCGGTCGCAAGCTGCGCCAGCACAAGGTGCTCGGCACCGAGCTCGGCGACTACATCGAGCGCGTGGTCCGCAACTTCGTGGACCAGCGCGAAGAGGGTGAACGGTTCGCGCAGTGGGCCGTTCGCGCCGACGAGGAGGCTCTCCGATGACCATCAGCACCCCGGCACCGGCCACCGGCCGCCGCCACAGCGAGGACGAACTCCGGGCGATCGCGGCGAAGGGCGCGGCCGACCTCGGTCCCGACGCCACCCCGGAGGAACTGATCCGGTGGACCGCGGAGACCTTCGGCACCAACTTCGTCGTCGCGTCGAACATGCAGGACGCCGCCCTCGTCGATCTCGCGGTGAAGAACATCGACCGCGAACACCTCGGCGGCGACCCGGTCAAGGTCCTGTTCCTCGACACCGGCTACCACTTCGCCGAGACCATCGGCACCCGTGACGCCGTCGAACAGGTGTATGGGGTTCGGATGGTCAACCTCAACCCCGAGCACACCGTCGCCGAACAGGATGAACTGTTGGGCCGCAACCTCTTCGCGCGCGATCCCGGCGAATGCTGCCGCATGCGCAAGGTCGTGCCGCTCAAGGCGGGCCTTGCCGGTTACGACGCCTGGATCACCGGCATCCGCCGCGTGGAGGCGCCGACCCGGGCCAACGCGCCGCTCATCTCGTTCGACGAGGGCTTCGGGCTGGTCAAGATCAACCCGATCGCAGCGTGGTCCGACGAGACGATGCAGGACTACATCGACTCCAACGGCGTGCTCGTCAACCCGCTGGTCGACGAAGGCTACCCCTCCATCGGCTGTGCACCGTGCACCGCCAAACCCGAACCCGGATCCGATCCGCGCAGTGGCCGCTGGGCCGGTCGCGCCAAGACAGAATGTGGGCTCCACGCATGACCGTCACCGAACCAATCCGCGATACCACCGTCTCCGCCGAGGCCGACGACTTCACCACCCTCGACGCCCTCGAATCCGAGGCTATCCACGTCTTCCGTGAGGTGGCAGGCGAATTCGAGCGCCCGGTGATCCTCTTCTCCGGCGGCAAGGATTCGACCGTCCTCCTCCACGTCGCACTGAAGGCGTTCTGGCCTGCGCCGCTGCCGTTCTCGCTGCTGCACGTCGACACCGGGCACAACCTGCCCGAGGTCCTAAAGTTCCGCGACGACGTCGTCGACCGTCACAACCTGCGCCTGCACGTCGCCAAGGTCGAGGATTACCTCGCCGACGGCCGGCTCACCGAGCGCCCCGACGGCGTCCGCAACCCGCTGCAGACCATCCCGCTGCTCGATGCCATCACCGAGAACCGCTTCGACGCGGTCTTCGGCGGCGGTCGCCGCGACGAGGAGCGCTCGCGCGCCAAGGAGCGGATCTTCTCGCTGCGCAACGCCTTCGGCCAGTGGGACCCGAAGCGTCAGCGTCCCGAGCTGTGGAACCTCTACAACGGCCGTCACGCCCCGGGTGAGCACGTGCGCGTGTTCCCGCTGTCGAACTGGACCGAGCTCGACATCTGGCGCTACATCGCCCGCGAGCAGGTTCTGCTCCCCTCGATCTACTACGCCCACGAACGTGACGTCTTCCTGCGGGACGGCATGTGGATGACCCCCGGCGTCTGGGGCGGACCCCGCGAAGGTGAAGAGCTGCAGCGTCTCTCGGTGCGCTACCGCACCGTCGGCGACGGCTCGTCGACCGGCGCGGTGCTCTCCGACGCCGCCGACAACGAGGCCGTGCTCGACGAGGTGGCCGCGTCGCGGCTGACCGAGCGCGGCGCCACCCGTGGCGACGACCGGGTCTCCGAGGCCGCCATGGAAGACCGCAAGCGCGAAGGATATTTCTGACATGAGACACGCACCCGACCTTCTCCGCATCGCCACTGCGGGCAGTGTGGACGACGGCAAGTCGACGCTCGTCGGCCGCCTGTTGTACGACACGAAATCCGTCCTGGCCGATCAGATCGACGCAGTGACCAAAGCATCGGTGGACCGCGGGCTCGAAGGGCCCGACCTGTCGCTGCTCGTCGACGGCCTGCGCGCCGAGCGCGAGCAGGGCATCACCATCGACGTGGCGTACCGCTACTTCGCTACGCCCGCACGCTCTTTCGTGCTCGCCGACACCCCGGGCCACGTGCAGTACACGCGTAACACCGTGTCCGGCGCCTCCACCGCCCAGCTGGTGATCCTGCTCGTCGACGCCCGCAACGGCGTCGTCTCGCAGACCCGCCGCCACGCCGCGGTGATGGCCCTTCTCGGTGTGCCGCAGCTGGTGCTGGCGGTCAACAAGATCGACCTCGTCGACGATCAGGCATCGGTGTTCGCCGAGATCTCCGCCGAGTTCGCCGAACTGACCCGCTCGCTCGGCTGGTCCGACGACCAGGTCACCGCCATCCCGGTGTCCGCGCTGCACGGCGACAACATCGCGAACCGCTCGGAGAACACCCCGTTCTACAACGGCCCGACCCTCATCGAGCACCTCGAGACGGTCCCCAACCTCACCGAGCGTGCCCCGGTGGGCCTGCGCTTCCCGGTGCAGTACGTGATCCGCCCCCGCACCGCGGAATACCCCGACTACCGCGGTTACGCGGGTCAGATCGCCGCCGGACGGGTGTCGGTGGGTGACGAGGTCGTCGTCCTGCCGTCGGGTCAGCGAACCACCGTCAGCCAGATCGACACCGCCGACGGTCCGCTGGAGTCCGCGCACACCGGGCGCAGCGTCACGATCCTGCTCGCCGACAACGTCGACATCTCGCGCGGCGACCTCATCGCCGCCGCGGTCGACGCCCCGGAGCCGGTGCAGCAGTTCACCGCGACCGTCTGCTGGCTCGCCGAGAAGCAGCTGCGCCCCGGTGCGCGTCTGCTCCTCAAACACGGCACCAAGACGACGCAGGCCATCGTCGGTGGGCTCGACGCCCTCTTCGACGAGCAGAACCTGGCGCTCGTGGAGGCCCCGGAATCGGTGGAGCTCAACCAGATCGTGCGGATCTCGGTACAGACCGCCGAGCCCATCCCGGCCGACGACTACCAGGTGAACCGCGAGTCGGGCAGCTTCCTGCTGATCGACCCGCAGGGTGGCAACACCCTCGCCGCCGGCCTGGTGGGCGACGCACTCGCGCCGCTGCACCTCAAAGAGTTGGTGTGAGTCCGGTTCTCGTCCTCGTCGCACACGGCAGTCGCGATCCGCGCTTCGGCGCGACCGCGCGCCGTGTGCGCGACGCCGTCGCCGCCACGCTTCCGGGCGTCGAGGTGGTCCTGTCCTACCTCGATCTCGACGAGCCGCTCGTCGGCGAAGTCTGGCGACCGGGAGCGAGACCGGTGACGATCCGGTCGTCGTCCCGCTGCTGCTGTCCGCCGGGTATCACCACAAGATCGACCTACCGGCGATCATCGCCGAGCACCGGCCGTTCGCACAGCAGACCGACGTCATCGGCACCCGGTCGTTCACCGCAGCACTCGCCGACCGTCTGCTCGAAGCCGGGCTTCACGAGCGCGACGGCGTGATCCTGTCGGCGGTCGGTTCCTCCGACGAATCCGCCGACCGTCACGTCCGACGCCGGGCCATCGAACTCTCCACGTACCTGCATCGGCCGGTCGAGGTGGTCTTCGCGACCAAACTCGGTTCGGGCAACCGCGCCGTCGCCACGGCGGTCCGTCGACTCCAGGCCGTCGGTGCCGAGCGCATCGCACTCAGTCCGTACTTCTTGTCGGCCGGTCTGCTGATCGAGCGGGTCGAGTCGGCTCTGGACGCGCTGGCCGACGAAACGCTCGTGGCCGGACCGCTCGGCGCGCACCCCGACGTCGTCGAGGGGATCTGCGGCCTCTATCGCACGGCCGCACAGCGTCGCACGGTGATCGCCGGGCGCTGACCGCCCGTCAGGTCGTTCCCCGATGGGGTCCGACGGCCTTCTCACATCGTGACGAGCCAGGCGATCACGACGAGGACCAGCAACGCCAGCAGCGCGAGGGTGACCGGCGAGCGCATCAGTTTCACAGTCCGGTCCCATCGTCGTCGGCGAAGCGTCGGCGGTCGAACAGCGTTGCCGCCAGGTCGACCAGGAGATTGAGAACATAGGCGAGCAGGATCGCGACCGGAATCACCACGGCGACGGTGACCAAGAGCTGCGGAACGAAGGACAGGCCGGTCAGCCACTCCTCCACGCCGTCCCACCAGGCGAAGAACGCCGTCACCTCATCACCTCGTCCGTCCGATTCGGTTCATCTGTCTGCCCGGCCCCGTTCGGGCCGACTGGCGTCGGACAGCGCCCGTCGCAATGATAGATCCCATGTCTGTTGCAGATGACTCCACCGTAACGTCCCTGCCGACCGCGACCCCCACACAGGGCGCCGGCACCGACGCCGCACGAGTCAGCGTGCCGGGACCGGCACCGATGCCGCCGACCAACCCGGCGCACCGGAGCGCCTTTCCCCCAATCGGCGACTACGCGTTCCTGTCCGACACCGAGACCAACTGCCTCATCGCCCGCAACGGCTCCGTCGAGTGGATGTGCGTGCCGCGTCCCGATTCGCCGAGCGTGTTCGGGGCGGTGCTCGATCGGAGCGCCGGCCACTTCCGCCTCGCGCCGTACGGCGTCAGCGTGCCCGTCGACCGCCGGTACCTCCCCGGCAGCCTGATGGTCGAGACGACGTGGCAGACCGACACCGGCTGGATCATCGTGCGCGATGCCCTGGTCATGGGCCCGTGGCACGACAACGAGCGACGCTCCCGCACTCATCGCCGTACGCCCACCGACTGGGACGCCGAGCACATCCTGCTCCGCACGGTGCGGTGTGTGTCAGGCACCGTCGAACTGCACATGAGTTGTGAACCGGCGTTCGATTACCACCGGGGTACGACCAAGTGGGAGTACACCGGCCCGGCCTACGGCGAGGCCATCGCGACCGCCAAGGACACCGAGTCCGACGCGGACATGCCCACTCTCAAACTCACCACCGACCTCCGTCTCGGACTCGAGGGCCGTGAAGCGCGTGCGCGCACCCGTCTCGTCGAGGGCGACAACCGGTTCGTCGCGTTGAGCTGGTCTCGGTTTCCTGCACCGCAGAACTGGGACGAGGCGGCCCAGAAGATGTGGTCCACGGCCGAGTCGTGGCGGCAGTGGATCAACATCGGCACGTTCCCCGACCATCCGTGGCGCTCCCATCTGCAACGCTCCGCGCTCACCCTCAAGGGACTCACCTACTCCCCGACCGGCGCGCTCCTGGCCGCCGCGACCACCTCGCTGCCGGAAACCCCTCAGGGCGAACGTAACTGGGACTACCGCTATGCGTGGGTGCGCGATTCGACGTTCGCGCTGTGGGGGCTGTACACGCTGGGCCTCGATCGTGAAGCCGACGATTTCTTCTCCTTCATCGCCGACGTCTCCGGCATCACCAACGGCGAACGGCATCCCCTGCAGGTGATGTACGGCGTCGGCGGCGAGCGGACGCTCGAAGAGGAAGAGCTCACCCACCTCTCCGGTTACGACGCGCCCGCCCCGTCCGCATCGGCAATGGTGCGTACAACCAGGCGCAGCACGACATCTGGGGCACGATGCTGGACTCGGTGTACCTCAACATCAAGTCCCACGAGGCGGTCCCCGAGACTCTGTGGCCCGTCCTCAAGGCTCAGGTCGAGGAAGCGATCAAGCACTGGCGCGAACCCGACCGCGGCATCTGGGAGGTGCGCGGCGAACCGAAGCACTTCACCTCGTCGAAGGTGATGTGCTGGGTGGCTCTCGACCGCGGTTCCCGCCTCGCGACCATGCACGGCGAGGAGAAGCACGCCCGCGAGTGGGCGGCGATCGCCGACGAGATCAAGGCCGACATCCTTGCCCACGGCGTCAACGACCGCGGGGTCTTCACCCAGCGCTACGGCAACGACGCGCTCGATGCGTCGCTGCTTCTCGTGCCGCTGCTGCGGTTCCTTCCGCCCGACGACTCTCGTGTCCGCGCAACGGTTCTCGCGATCGCCGACGAGCTGACCGACAACGGCCTGGTGCTGCGCTACAAGGTCGAGGAGACCGATGACGGCCTCACCGGCGAGGAGGGCACCTTCACGATCTGTTCGTTCTGGCTTGTGTCGGCGCTCGTCGAGATCGGCGAACTGTCACGCGCGAAGACCCTGTGCGAGCGACTCCTGTCCTACTCGAGCCCCCTCAAGCTCTACGCCGAGGAGATCGACGCGAAGACCGGCCAGCAGCTCGGCAACTTCCCGCAGGCGTTCACCCACCTCGCGCTGATCAACGCGGTCATGCACGTGATCCGCGCCGAGGAAGCCGAACACCAGCACACGTTCCAGCCCGCGAATCACTGACGATCGAGATGTTCAGGCCTCGGTCAGCGCCGCGACCTTGGTGGCCCGCGCGTACACGGTCTCCCCGGCCTGCAGGTTGAGGGCGTTCTGGTCGCCGCGGGTGATCTGGGCGGCGAACTCGTCGCCCGTGGTCGCGGCCACGAGCTCGACACGGGTCTCGAAGCCGAGGTTCACGACGCGCAGCACCGTCGCCTTGATCACACCGGTATCGAGCGATGCGTCGGCGGCCGGCGAGGCCATCTCCGGGGTGCGTCCGATCCGGATGTCGTGCGGGCGAACCAGTTCGCCGTTCAGGCGGACCGTCGAACCGAGGAACGACGCGACGAACTCGTTGGCCGGACGGTCGTAGAGATCGTCGGGGGTACCGACCTGCTCGATGCGTCCCTTGTTGAGGACGGCGATGCGGTCGCTCACGTCGAGCGCCTCCTGCTGGTCGTGGGTGACCAGCACGGTGGTGACGTGCACCTCCTCGTGGAGACGACGCAGCCAGCGGCGCAGGTCATCTCGCACCTTCGCATCCAGGGCGCCGAACGGCTCGTCGAGGAGCAGCACCTTGGGGTCGACGGCAAGTGCGCGGGCGAGCGCCATCCGCTGCCGCTGGCCACCCGACAGCTGCGCCGGGAACCGGTGCTGGAAGACGGAGAGTCCGACCACCTCGAGCAGCTGGTCGACCTTGGCGTCGACCTCCTTCTTGGGCCGCTTGCGGATCTTGAGGCCGAAGGCGATGTTGTCGCGCACGGTGAGGTGTTTGAACGCGGCGTAGTGCTGGAACACGAATCCGATGTCGCGCTTCTGCGGTGACTTCTGCGAGACGTCGTTGTCATTGATCCGGACGGTGCCCGAGTCCAGGGTGTCGAGGCCGGCGATCGCCCGCAGCAGCGTCGACTTGCCGGAGCCCGACGGCCCCAGCAACGAGGTGAGCTGACCGTCCGGGATGTCGATGGAGACGTTGTCGAGGGCGGCGAAGTCGCCGTAGCGCTTGTTCGCGCCGATCACCTGAATGGACATGTCACACGCCTTCCTTGTGCTGGGCGTTGGGATGGACGATCTGCTTGGCGTCGACGGATGCCGGCCCGTGCGGCGGGGTGAGGTCGACCTCGGTGAGTTCGACGTCGCCCGAGGTGGATTCGCTGGCGTCGACGAGGCGGGACTTGGCGCGGCGCTCGATCAGGGACATCAGGACGAGCACCAGGATGGCGACGAACATCAGCAGGGTCGCGGCCGCGTAGGCGCCGAACTCGTTGTAGTCGTCGGTGTAGCGGGAGTGGACCAGCAGCGTCAGCGTCTGGGACACGCCGGGATAGTTCGACGACACCATGGTCACCGCGCCGTATTCGCCCAGCGCTCGCGCGACGGTCAGAACGATGCCGTAGGTCAGGCCCCAGCGGATCGCCGGGAGGGTGACCCGCCAGAAGACCTGCCAATTGCTGGCGCCCAGCGTCGCGGCGGCCTCTTCTTGTTCGGTGCCGATCTCCCGGAGCACCGGTTCGACCTCGCGGGCGACGAACGGCAGCGTGACGAACAGCGTGGCCAGCACCAGCCCGGGGAAGCCGAAGATGATCCGGAAGCCGAGACTCTCGATGCCGCCGAACCAGCCGCCGTGGCCCCAGAGGAGGATCAGCGCGACACCGGCGACCACCGGTGACACCGCGAACGGCAAGTCGACGACGGCCTGCAGGAATCCCTTGCCGGGGAACCGCCCACGGGCCAGGGCCAGCGCAGTGATCACGCCGAAGACCACGTTGAGCGGCACGACGATGGCGACGATGAGCAGGCTGAGCTGCAGTGCGGAGATGGCCGCCGGGGTGGTGATCCACTCCCAGAACTGGACGATGCCGTGTTCGAAGGAGCGGTAGAAGATGGTGCCGACCGGAACCATCAGGAGGACGAACAGGTAGACGAGCGCGATGGTGCGCAGCGTGTACTTGGTCGGGTTCGACACCTTCATCGGTCAGCGTCCTCCCGCTTGGACTGCCACCGTCCGGCGACGCGCAGGATGAGCAGTGCGACGAAGGCGATGAGCAGCAGGACCACCGAGATCGCGGCCGCGTCGATCGGCGCGTCGATCTCGATCTGCTGCTGGATGTACTGCGAGGCCACCTGGGTGTCGCCCGGGATGTTGCCGCCGATGAGCACCACCGAACCGAACTCGCCGATGGCGCGGGTGAAGGCCAGGCCGGCACCGATCAGGATCGCCGGCAGCAGCGCGGGCAGGATGATCTTGCGGAAGATCGTGAGGTTGTTGGCGCCGAGTACCGCCGCGGCCTCCTCGACGTCGACGTCGAGTTCGATGAGCACCGGCTGCACCTGACGGACCACGAACGGCAGCGTGACGAACGTCAGCGCGATCACCAGAGCGGGCTTGGTGGCGTTGAGCTGGATGTCGATGGGGCTGTTCGGCCCGTACAGCGACAACAACACGAGACTGGCGACGATCGTCGGCAGCGCGAACGGCAGGTCGATGATGGCGTTGACGAATCCCTTGCCGGGGAACTCGTCGCGGACCAGCACCCACGCGATCAGCGTGCCGAACACGACGTTGATCAGCGCCGCGACGACGGACACGACCACGGTGATCCAGATGGCGTCCACCGCGGCGGGCGCCGAGACGGCCTCCCAGAAGCCGCTCCAGCCGTCGTCGAAGGACTGCACGGTGATCGCCGCGAGTGGCAGCAGCACGATGACGCTGAGCCAGAGCCAGGCGACGCCGATGGTCATCGGGCTCACGCCGGCGAAGGTCCGCGAGCGTCCGAGGAACCCGCGTGGCGGCCGGGAGTCGGGAACGGGTGTCCCGGTCTCCGTGGCCGTCGAGTCGACCGAGGTCACTGCTTACCCCCTGAGTCGTAGATCTTGGTGATGGCGCCCTTCTTGCCGAACAGCGCCTCGTCGACGGCCTTCCAGCCGGTCAGGTCCTTGCCGTCGTTGTCCTCGGCGGTGCCCTCCCCGAGCACCTTGCCGAGTTCGGCGATGGTCCACAGCTTCGCGATGTCACCGGGGAACCGATCCCGGGTCGCCTCGATGACCGCGGGGTCCACCGGCCGGAATCCCTGCTCGGCCCAGATCAGCTGCGCCTCCGGGGTGAAGAGGAAGTCCACGAAGGAGCGTGCGCCCGCTTTGTCGTCGGAGGTGTTGACGACCGCGACGGGGTTCTCGATCTTGAAAGTCTGCGGCGGGATCACGTATTCGACCTGGCTGTTCGGGGCGGCGGTGGAGTTGGCCTTGTCGAGCATGATCGCCTCGTTCTCGTAGCTGATCAAGACATCGCCCTGACCCTGCTCGAACGCCGTGGTGGCCTCGCGGCCCGACTTGGGCACCACCTTGATGTGGTCGCGCACCAGTTTGGCCACGTAGTCGAGGCCGGCCTGCGAATCCCGGCCGCCGTCGCTGAGCGCGGCATACGGTGCCAGCAGATTCCACTTCGCCGACCCGGAGCTGCCGGGGTTCGGGGTGACCACCTGCACACCGGGCTTCAGCAGATCGTCCCAGTCGCGGATGCCCTTCGGATTGCCCTTGCGGACCACCAGCGCGACGACCGACCCGAACGGGGTGCTGTTGTTGGGTGCCTGCTTTTTCCAGTCCTCGTCGACCAGACCCGCCTTCACCAGGCGGGTGATGTCGGGTTCGACGGAGAAGTTGACGACGTCGGCCGGAACACGACGGGCCACCTTGCGCGACTGATCACCGGAGGCGCCGTACGACGCCGAGAAGCCGATGCCGTGGCCCTCCGGGGTGTCGCGGAACGCCGGGATGATCTCGTCGAAGCCGATCTTGGGGACGGCGTAGGCGACCAGATCGAGGTGCCGGTCGCCGCTGGAGATGTCCACTCCGCCGGGCTCGTCGGTCGATCCGCCACCGCAGCCCGCGACGAACACCATCGCCAACGCCAGAAGGCTCACCAGCACCCGGGTGCCACGCGGCGTGACAGGGCCAGCGCTCACTCTTCCTCCAAGACTCAGCGGGGCCGGTCGGGACAGGGCGGTGACCGGCGGGACCGGATCACGCTAGCAACCCGCAAGGGCCTCGCCGGAGTTGAAATCATCGAGATCTGAACTCCGCCCAGGCCATGCACACACACGGTGAGCACCCTGACCCTCTACTCCAACCGCCAGTCTTCGTAGGCGCGCGGATCGTTGACCGGTTCGACGTGCGTCGTGATGTTCAGGTCCGGGACCGCTGCGTGCAGGTCGTCCTCGACGACCTCGGTGAGATCGTGGGCGCGCTGCACCGACCAGTCGCCGGGCACGAGCATGTGGAGCTGCAGAAACCGTTCGTGACCGGCCTCGCGGGTGCGGATGTCGTGGAAGACGATGCCGTCGGTGCGGTGCCGGTCGAGCACGTCGTCGATGGCGGAGCGCTGCTCGGCGGGGAGCGCGGAATCCATCAGTCCCGCACTCGAGCGCCACACGAGCCGGGTACCGACGACCATGATGTTGATCGCGACAGCGATGGCGATCAGCGGGTCGAGGGGCAGCCAGCCGGTCAACGCGACGAGGAACACACCCACGAGGACGCCGACGGTGGTCGCCACGTCGGTCATCAGATGCTTGCCGTCGGCCTCGAGGGTCAGCGACCGGTGTTTGCGGCCGGCGCGGATGAGGATCAACCCCACCGCCGCGTTGAGGGCCGTGGCGCCCACCGAGATGCCGAGGCCGAGCCCGATCTCTTCGAGCTCGCGGGGGTTGATGAGCCGGTCGATCGCGGTCACGACGATGATCACCGCCGCCACGACGATCAGGACACCTTCGAAAACCGCCGAGAAGTACTCGGCCTTGGTGTGCCCGAAGTTGTGCCCCCGGTCCGGCGGCTTCGCGGCGACGCGTAGTGCGACGAACGCGCCCACGGCGGCGACGACGTTGACGATCGATTCGAGCGCGTCGGACAGCAGGCCCACCGACCCGGTGATCCACCAGGCCAGCAGCTTGAGGCCGAACACGACCACCGCGGTCACGATGCTGAGCACCGCGAACCGGGCGAGGTTGTGGCGTTGTCCCCTTGTCATGATCGAACCCGGCTCAAGCCGCGAGCCCCCGACGACGCAGGAGCGGCTCGATCTGCGGTTTACGGCCGATCAGCGCCTCGTGCGATACCAGCGGGTCGATGCTGTCACCGCGCGACAGCGTCGCCTCGGCAAAGCGTCGCCCGTTGTCGCGCTCCAGGCCGCCCGAGGCGAGGAACCACTGTTCGGTCTCGGCGTCGAGGACCTCCGACCAGATGTAGCTGTAGTAGCCGGCCGAGTAGCCGCCGCCAAAGATGTGGTTGAAGTAGGCGCTGCGGTAGCGGGGCGGGATCAGGTCGGTCTGCAGGCCGACCTCGGTGAGCGCCTTCGCCTCGAACGCCTCGACGTCGGTGACGGCCGCGGCCTCCTCGACCGTCAACCGATGCCAGGCCAGATCGAGCGACGACGCCGCGAGGTACTCGATGGTCCCGTGCGCGGTCTCGGCGCCGGCGGACTCCCGTGCGGCGGCGGCCAGTTCGGCCGGGATCGCCTCACCGGTCGCGTGGTGCAGCGCATAGTTGGCGAGCACATCCGGGTGGAGGGCCCACATCTCGTTGACCTGCGACGGGAACTCGACGAAGTCACGCGGCACCGATGTCCCCGACTGCGACGGGTACTGCACTGACGACAGCAGACCGTGCAGAGCATGCCCGAACTCGTGGAACAGGGTCGTCAGCTGATCGATGGTGAGCAGACACGGCTGCCCCTCATCGGGTTTCGTCAGGTTCAGGACGTTGACGATGATCGGCTGGGTCTCCAGCACCGACGACTGGTCGACGATGTTGTTCATCCAGGCACCGCCGCGCTTGGACGGCCGCGCGTAGAAGTCGCCGAGGAACAGTCCGATGCCGGTGCCGGAGTCGTCCCGCACCTCCCAGACGCGCACGTCGGGGTGATAGACGGGCAGTCCCGTCCGTTCGACGAACGTCAGGCCGTACAACTTGTTGGCGGCGTGGAAGACTCCGCGCGTCAGGACGGTGTCGAGTTCGCAGTAGTCGGCGAAACCGTCGAGCGGTACCGAGGACTTGGCCTGCTTCTCACGTTCGAGCCAGAAGGTCAGGTCGGCGGGTCCGATCTCGGCGCCTTCGGCGAACTCGGTGAGCCGCGTCAGTTCCCGACCCCCGGCACGCATCGCCGATCGGTTGAGTTCCCGCAGCAGGTCGTCGACCGCGGACGCGTCGGGCGCGGTCTGCTCGGCGATCACGAACTCGGCGTGGTCGCGGTACCCGAGCAATTCGGCACGGCGAGCACGCAGACGCACGATCTCGAGGACGAGTTCCCGGGTGTCGTGGTCGTTGCCGCGCGCGCAGCGGTTCACCGACGCGTCGAACACCCGTTGCCGCACGGCAGGATTCGTCAACTCGGTCAGCACGGACTGGCTGGTCGGGAGTTCCAGGGTGATCAGGTGGCCGCTCTCGTGGCCGGCATCGGCCGCCGCGCGTCGAGCGGCCGCGATCTGGCCGGCGGACAAGCCGTCGAGGTCCGACGCGTCCTCGACGAGGACCGCCGAATCGTTGGTGTCGTCGAGGATCTTCTGCGAGAACGTGGTCGTCAGATACGCGAGCCGGGAGGCGATCTGGCGCATCTCCTCCTGCTCGGCCTCCGGCAGACCGGCACCGGCACGCACGGACTCGCGGTACCGCTTGTCGAGGAGTCGACGCTGCGGCTCGGTCAGGTCGAGGTCGTCGGCGCGGGACGCGAGATCCGAGATCCGGCCGAACAGAACCGGGTTCATCGCGATCGTGTTGCCGTGGTCGGTCAACAGCGTCGAGAGCTCCTGGGAGATCTCGTTGCGCTTGGGGTTGGTGTCGGGGCCGACGAGATTGAAGAAGATGCCCGACGCGCGGGCCAGGTCGCGACCCGACAGCTCCAGCGCCTCGATCGTGTTGCCGAAGGTCGGTTCCGCGGGATCGGCGGCGATGGCCTCGACCTCGGCGAGGTGCGACGCCATCGCCTCACGGAAGGCGGGCAGGAAGTCGTCGTCGGAGATCGACGCGAAGTCCGTCAGATCGTAGGGCAGATCACTCTGTGCCAGTACCGGATTGGTTGCGCTGTCCTGCCCCGTCATCTACTTCCCTTTCGGTTTGTCACCTGCGGCATCGGTGGAGAGCGCCGCGACGAACGCCTCCTGCGGGACGTCGACACGGCCGATGGTCTTCATCCGCTTCTTGCCTTCCTTCTGCTTCTCGAGCAGCTTGCGCTTACGGCTGATGTCGCCGCCGTAGCACTTCGCGAGCACATCCTTGCGGATCGCCCGGATGTTCTCGCGCGCAATGATCTTCGAGCCGATGGCCGCCTGGATCGGGACCTCGAACTGTTGACGCGGGATGAGCTCGCGGAGCTTGAGCGCCATCTTGTTGCCGTAGGCGTAGGCGGCGTCGCGGTGGACGATCGCGCTGAACGCGTCGACGGCCTCGCCCTGGAGCAGGATGTCGACCTTGACCAGGTCGGCTTCCTGCTCGCCTGCCTCTTCGTAGTCGAGAGATGCATAGCCGCGGGTGCGCGACTTCAGCGAGTCGAAGAAGTCGAAGATGATCTCGGCCATCGGTAGGGTGTAGCGGAGTTCCACGCGGGTCTCCGACAGGTAGTCCATGCCGCCGAGCTCGCCGCGCCGCGACTGGCAGAGTTCCATGATGGCGCCGATGAACTCGCTCGGCGCGATCACCGTGGTCTTGACGACCGGCTCGTAGATGTGGCGGGTCTTGCCCTCCGGCCAGTCCGACGGGTTGGTGACGATGTGCTCGGAGCCGTCCTCCATCACGACGCGGTACACCACGTTGGGTGCGGTGGAGATGAGGTCCAGGTTGAACTCGCGCTCGAGACGCTCGCGGGTGATCTCCATGTGGAGCAGACCCAGGAAGCCGCAGCGGAATCCGAAGCCCAGCGCCACCGACGTCTCCGGCTCGTAGGTGAGCGCGGCGTCGTTGAGTTGCAGCTTCTCCAGCGCCTCACGCAGGACCGGATAGTCGGAACCGTCCATCGGGTACAGGCCCGAGTAGACCATCGGCCGCGGTTCGCGATATCCGGTCAGCGCTTCGCTCGCGCCGTTGCGGGCGCTGGTGACGGTGTCACCGACCTTCGACTGGCGCACGTCCTTCACACCGGTGATGAGGTAGCCAACCTCGCCGACGCCGAGTCCCTGGGTGGGCTTCGGTTCCGGCGACACGATGCCGACCTCGAGCAGTTCGTGGGTCGCGCCGGTCGACATCATCTGGATCTTCTCGCGCGGCACGATCTTGCCGTCGACGACACGGACGTAGGTGACCACGCCGCGGTAGGTGTCGTAGACCGAGTCGAAGATCATCGCGCGTGCCGGCGCGTCGGCGTTCCCGACGGGGGCGGGCACCTTGCGGATGACCTCGTCGAGCAGTTCGCCGACGCCGACGCCGGTCTTGCCGGACACCCGCAGGACGTCCTCGGGCTCACAGCCCACGATGTGGGCGAGCTCGGCGGCGTAACGCTCGGGGTCGGCCGCGGGCAGGTCGATCTTGTTCAGGACCGGGATGATGGTGAGGTCGTTCTCCATCGCGAGGTACAGATTGGCGAGCGTCTGTGCCTCGATGCCCTGAGCGGCGTCGACGAGGAGGACCGCGCCTTCACACGCCTCGAGCGCACGCGACACCTCGTAGGTGAAGTCGACGTGACCGGGGGTGTCGATGAGGTGCACTACGTAGTCGTCACCGTCGAGCTGCCACGGCAACCGCACGTTCTGCGCCTTGATGGTGATGCCGCGCTCACGCTCGATGTCCATGCGATCGAGGTACTGCGCCCGCATCTGGCGCTCTTCCACGACACCGGTGAGCTGCAGCATCCGGTCGGCCAGCGTCGACTTTCCGTGGTCGATGTGGGCGATGATGCAGAAGTTCCGGATGCGCGCCGGGTCGGTGAAGGTTGTGTCGACGAAGGTGGGAATTGGAACTACTCCTCGAGGATGGACACGTACGTTGACCACCATGTTCTCATGAGCGCCGCGAATGGTGCCCAAGCGGATGGTGGGGCGCTACCGTGGCAGCCGTGACAGCCGAGTCCGCCGAGTCGAAAAAGCCAGGGACCACCATCGCCACCGTCGAGACCGAGGACGTCGCCGCCGACGTGCACCGCCCGGACGGCACTCCTCGCGCCACGATCGTCTTGGCGCACGGCGCGGGCGGCAACCGCGACGCGGTCATCCTGCGCGCGCTCGCCGACGAACTGAGTTCGCGCGGCTACGTCGTCGCCCGGATCGACCTCCCCTATCGCCGGCGCCGACCCAAGGGACCGCCGAGTCCGTCGACGTCGCCGGCCGACCGCGACGGCATCCGCGCCGCCTGCGCGACGTTCCGCGAGGAGTCCGACGGCCCGCTGTTCGTCGGCGGCCACTCCTACGGCGGGCGTCAGGCGTCGATGGCGGTCGCCGAGGACGGCACCGACCTCGCCGACGGCCTGCTGCTCAGCTCCTATCCCCTGCACCCGCCGGGCAAGCCCGACCGGCTGCGCACCGAACACCTGCCGTCGATCACCGTGCCGACCCTCGTCGTCCACGGCAGCACCGACCCGTTCGGCACCACCGAGGAGATGGCCGAGGCGATCGGCCTGATCGACGCGCCGACGCGGATCGTCGAACTCGAGAAGGTCGGTCACGACCTCAACCCGAAGAAGAAGCCGACCGCGCAGCTGACCGCCGACGCGGTCGACGAGTTCCTGATGAGAGCATTCCGGCCGTGACGAGCCGCAGCATCCGGTCCCGCCTCCGTCCCACCGCCGAGGTCGCCCGCACGATCAGCTACAACCCCGAACTCGACGGCGACGCCGACCCCGGCGAGATCGTGTGGACCTGGGTCGCCTACGAGGACGACCCCAACCAGGGCAAGGACCGCCCGGTGCTCGTGGTGGGCCGCGACGCCAACGCCGAGACCGCCGACGGTGGCACTTTCGAGGAGGTTCTGGGTCTGATGCTGTCGAGCAAGGACTACCACCGGGACGACGACGACTGGTTCGCCGTCGGCACCGGGACCTGGGACTCACAGAATCGGCCGAGCTTCGTCCGCCTCGACCGTGTCCTCGTCGTCGACGCCGACGGCATCCGGCGCGAGGGCGCAATCCTCGACCGTCGCCGTTTCGACGCGGTCGCCGACGAACTCAGGTCGCGCTTCGGCTGGCGCTGAGCACTCCCCTACGCCAGCCGCGTGATCTCCACGATGACGTCGAGATCCGTTGCGCCACCACCGGTGTAGACCCCCTTGAGTGGCGACACATCCGCGTAGTCGCGGCCGACGCCGACCGACACGTGCTGCTCGGTGATCGGAGTGTCGTTGGTCGGGTCGTAGCCCCACCAGCCGCCGGTCCATGCCTCGATCCATGCGTGGCTCTGGCCTTGGACCGTCTTGTCGATCGCCGCATTCGGTTTCGGATGCAAGTACCCCGACACGTAGCGGGCCGGAATTCCCAGGCCGCGCAACATCACCAGGGTGAGGTGGGCGTAGTCCTGGCAGACCCCCTTGCGCTCGTTCCAGGCGTCGACGGCGGTGGTGTGCACGCCCGTGGTGCCGGGTACGTACTCCATCTCCTCATGGACGAACCGGGACAGCGCCTCGACCGTCTCCGCCGGGGTGAGCCCCTTGGCGACCTTCTTGGCCGCCGCGATCAGCTGCCGGTTCTTCGGCACATAGGTGGTGTTGGAGAGCATCTCGTCGTAGCGATCCATGACGGCCTCGCTGCGGATGTCCTCCCACGAGACCTGGTCTTCCTCGGCTGGTCGCTGTCCGGCCTCGGTCTCCACCACCGACATCCCCGACACCTCGAGTTCCTCGTGCGGCGCATGGAGATCGAAGGCGGTGACCGCCGTACCCCAGTAGTCGGTGTAGCGATACGACCTGGTGGCCGGCACGGTCTCGACACGGTTGACGATCACGTTCTGACGGGCGTCGCTACGGGGCGTGATCCGGGCCTCGTTGTACGAGGAGGTGACGGGACTGTTGTACGCGAAACCGGTGGAATGGACGACGCGCAGACGCCAGCTCACAGTTCACTCTCCTCGATCGCTTGGCCGTCGCTGACGCGGGTGTCGGCCCACGAGACATACGGCGACACATGGAAGTACTGCTTGGTGACCGCCTCGTTGACGGCCCGGCAGGTGTCCTGCAGATCAACCAGACGTTCCTGCAGCCCGTCGAGCAGCTCGCCGGGCTCGAGGAACTCCAGCGAGCTCCGCGCCCGACCGAGCAACAGCTGGGCCTCGGCCTGGGCTCCGACGCGGCTGGGACCCTTCTCGAGCTGCCCGAGGTTGCGTTCGGCGACGCTGAGCGCGTGGAAGATCGACCGCGGGAACAGGCGATCGAGCAGCATGAACTCGACGATGTTCTCCGCGTCGAGGACGCCGCGGTAGGTGCGCAGGAAGGTGTCGTGACCGCCGGCGGAGACCAGCACGTTGACCCATGCGGGCGACGAGGTTCGATCCCCCGCTCGCGACAACAGCATTCGGATCGTCATGTCGACCCGCTCGACGGAGCGGCCGAGCAGCAGGTAGCGGTAGCCGTCGTCGTGGCTGAGGGTGGCGTCGGCGAGGCCGGCGAACATGGCCGCACGGTTCTTCACGTACGAGAGGAACTCGTGCGGACCGAGGCGGCGCGACCGGCGTTCGGCGGCGTCGAGTCCGTTGTAGGTGGTGTTGAGACACTCCCACAGCTCGCTCGACGTGACTTCCCTTGCGCCGCGCGCATTCTCGCGTGCCGCGCGGATGAGGTCGACGATCGACCCGACCGCGTCGGCATCGTAGGCCACGCGTTCCGTCAGCGACCAGACGTCGAGTTCCTCGTCGGTCTCCGGCGCCTCGAGCCCGAGTACCTGGATGATCAGTCGCGCCTGCTGGTCGACGTCGACGGTGGTGTCCTCGAGCAGCTGGTGGATCGCGACGTCGAGGATGCGCGCCATGTCGTCGGCGCGCTCCACGTACCTGCCGATCCAGTACAACGACTCGGCGTTGCGCGCCAACATCATCGGGGATCACCGCCCTGCTGTTGCTGCTGTTGGGTCTGGGTGTGCACCGGGTCGGGGGCGCTGTCGGCGGGCCGGGCCGCGGCGACGCCACTGGTGGTGACCACCTTCGCGCCGGAGAGTTCGCGTTCGGCCTCCGACGTCCGGCTGGCGAGCACCCAGGTGTCCTTGGAACCACCTCCCTGGCTGGAGTTCACCACCAACGATCCCTCCGGCAGGGCGACGCGAGTGAGGCCGCCGGGCAGGACCCAGACCGACTCGCCGTCGTTGACGGCGAACGGACGCAGGTCGACGTGACGCGGACGGATCTCGTTGCCGATCTTCGTCGGCACCGTCGACAGCTGCACGACGGGTTGTGCGATCCAGCCGCGCGGATCGTTGCGCACCTTGCGGGCCAGGGTGTCCAGCTCCGCCTTGGTGGCCTCGGGCCCGAAGACGATTCCGTATCCACCCGATCCCTCAACGGGTTTCACGACGAGCTCGTCGATGCGGTCGAGGACCTCCTCGCACTCCTCGGGAAGCCAGCAGCGCAGGGTGTCGACGTTCTGCAGACTCGGCTTCTCACCGAGGTAGTACTCGATGATCTCCGGGACGTAGGTGTAAATCAGCTTGTCGTCGCCGACGCCGTTGCCGACCGCGCTCGAGATGACCACGTTGCCGGCGCGGGCCGCATTGAGCAGTCCGGCGACACCCAGCATCGAATCGGGGCGGAACTGCATCGGGTCGAGGAAGTCGTCGTCGATGCGGCGGTAGATGACGTCGACGCGCTGTTCGCCCTCGGTGGTGCGCATGTAGACGACGTTGTCGCGGCAGAACAGATCTCGGCCCTCGACGAGCTCGACACCCATCAGGCGTGCGAGCAGCGAGTGTTCGAAGTACGCGGAGTTCGCCACCCCCGGGGTGAGCACGACGATGTTCGGGTCGGCCTCGTTGAACGCCGCCGATGCGCGCAGCGCACGCAGCAGATGGCTCGGATAGTCGGCCACCGCGCGGACGCGGTGTTTGGAGAAGAGGTCGGGGAACACGCGCGCCATCGCGCGGCGGTTCTCGAGCACGTATGAGACACCCGACGGCGACCGCAGGTTGTCCTCGAGGACCCGGAAGTCGCCGTTCTCGTCGCGGATCAGGTCGATGCCGGCGACGTGGATGCGAACACCGTTGGGCGGCCGAATGTTTGCTGCCTGCCGATGGAAGTGCTCACAGGAGTGGACGAGCCGTTTCGGCAGCACGCCGTCGCGCAGGATCTCCTGCTCACCGTAGATGTCGTCGAGGAACAACTCGAGGGCCTGCACGCGCTGGGTGATACCCGCTTCGAGCTTGCTCCACTCCCCGGCCGAAATCACGCGCGGCACAATGTCCAACGGGAAGGGGCGTTCCTGGCCGGACAGCGAGAAGGTCACACCCTGATCGAGGTAGGCGCGGCCCAACGCTTCGACGCGGGCCTCGACCAGGTCGGACGAGTCCTCGTCGGACATCGCCTTGTAGATGCCGCGATACGGGGTGCGCACATCGCCCGCGGCATCGAACATCTCGTCATATGCCTTGCCGTACGGACCTTTTGAGTACCCACCGAAGTTCCCGGTGAAGTTCTCCTCACCGCTCGACTTGCGGGATCTGCCTCCTGACCCCGAACTCTTCGACGATCCGGAGCGGCCCGAGGCCGCCTTCCCGGACGAGCTCGACGTCGTTGTCTTCGCGGATGCGGACTTTCGCGGCGCCTTCTTGGCGGGCGCACTTGTCGATGCGGGGGTCATAAATTGCCATGGTGCCGCATAACCGCGAAATCGGCACCACGGTTGGCCGACCGTGTCGTGCGCGCCATGCGCCGGCGCCTCAGAGCGAACGTCGCATCGCGAGGGCGCGGCGCTTGACTCGCCGCAGGACATTGGCTGCGCGCGTCTTCATCGGCGGTCCGACCTTGGGCAGCGGCGCGGCGAGGACCATCGAGGCGATCGTGTCGAGAGCCACGTCGAGCACCTCGCGATCGGAGGGCATCGGCGCGTCGTCGGCGGCACCGTCCGCCGACACCTCGAGGTCGGCGAGGTCGCCTGCGACGTCGTATCCCGCGCTGCGTACCGCCTCCACCATCGTGGCCGCCTGCGCGGCGGCCCACTGCCGGTGTTTGACCGTCAGCCCCTGGGGCGCGCCCGAGCGCGCCTCGAACAGGATCTCGCCGATCACCTGCCCCTTGATGATGCGTTCGTACCGGCGCCATTCGATGGTCTCCGGCTGCAGGCGCTGGTTCAGACCGCGGAGGAACTCGGCCTGCGACGCCGACAGCGAGCTGTTGAGGCTGGGCACCGGGATGTTCAGCGGTGCCGCGTCGACCTCCAGGACGCGGAGGAAGCGATCCCAGAGGGCGTCGCCCTGCGCCGGCCGACCGCGCGGCACGGTCACCACGTGGACGCGTTCGGGTCCGACGAACTTCGCCCACTTGGCGAGGATGCCGACGTGGTCCTGGAACTCCCAGAACGGTTCGTCCTCGACGAGCGGACCGGCATTCTCCGCGGACACCTCACCCACCGTGTTCGATTCCGCCGCGAACGCGACCGCGTCGACGAACTCGTCGAAGGAGGCACGCCGCTGGTTCTTGACGTTCTCCTGCCAGACCGACGGGAGCTGGCGGGCGAGGTCGCGAACCGTTGCGATGACGTGCACCTCGTCGGCGAACGACAGATCGGCCAGGAGCCGCTCGATCTGCTCGCTCGTCGCGGTGCTGTAGAGCTCATGCGACAGCAGCGAGGTCTGGGGCCAGGCCCGCATCTGCCCGAGCAGCTTGGGCCACACCCCGGAGAAGGCCGGGTCGGCCCAGTCGAGGTAGCGCTCTGGCTGGAGGTGGACCGCGGCGTGGAAGTGATCGGAGATGACGTTGCCCGGATAGAGCAACCCGGACGTCTGCAACGCCAGGTCACGGTTGCGCCAGAGTCGATCCTGCAGGTGCGTGGTGCCGGTCTTCGGGAGGCCGATGTGTACGTAAACGACGGACATGATGACTCGAGCCTAGACTTTTGCCCACGATGATTCTTTTCGGCGCGCATCGGCCCGACGACGGATTTTGGGCTGACTGATCCCGGCTGGTAAAGTTGTCCGCTGTTGCGGTGACGCCGTGAAGATCCTTCACGCGCCGACGCCGCGCGGTGCGAGTTCGGGCCAACCGGTCCGCCGCCCGACCAGAACAGACAGACATATCCACCAGCAACGACAGAGGTAACACGCGTGGCGAACATCAAGTCTCAGATCAAGCGCAACCGCACCAACGAGAAGAACCGGCAGCGCAACGTGTCGGTGAAGTCGGCCCTGCGTACCTCGATCCGTAGCTTCCGCGAGGCCGTCGAGTCCGGCGACAAGGACAAGGCTACCGAGCTCGGTCAGGCTGCGAGCCGCAAGCTCGACAAGGCCGCCAGCAAGGGCGTCATCCACGCCAACCAGGCCGCCAACAAGAAGTCGGCCATCGCTCTCGCGGTCAACAAGCTCTGAGCTGACCCACTCCGACCTCCGGGTCGCCTCGGCGCATGGCGCGCCGCCATATGTTCATACTCACGATCACCCCGGTAGCATCCACGCGGTTGCCGGGGTGATCGTCGTTCTTCTCTGCTGAGAGACACCGTCCGCCCGGCCGCGCGCGGTTGAGTCGCTCCCCTCGCCTGGGTGAGAAGTCGTCCCCGTGACTGGCGCCCGAGGGCACATTGCCCCCGCTATCGCGTCAGGGGGACGAGTTTCGACGCCGATCCGCTGACCGAGACTCGGCCAGTCGGCAGTAGCCGATACCTACTGCCGACTCAGTTCCGACGACGCCCGTCCGGCCGGAGATCTGCAACCGCGGCGACGGCGTAGGTCAGTGCGTAGTCGGCATCGGCGGCCTGTCCCTTGACATCGCCGTTGAGTTTCGCGACCACCCCGACCGCGCGGGCGATCGACTCCGAGTCCCATGCCTTGGCCTTCGCCTGCACGCTCTTGACCCGGTTCGGCGGCATGCCGAGTTCGGAGGCGGCGGCGAAGTGGTCGATCGACCCCATCGGCCGGATGCGGGCGATGGCGTGGACGGCTTCGGCGAGGGCGTCGGCCAGGAGTACGCGCGGCACTCCGTGGTGCAGCGCCCAGGCGAGCGACTCGAGTGCTCCGGCCCGGTCCCCCAGGACTGCTTTGTCGGCGACCTCGAAGCCGGTCACCTCGGACCGGCCCTGGTAGTACAGCTGCACGCTCTCGCGGTTCACCTTGCCGCCGGTGTCGGCGACGAGCTGGGCGCATGCGGCAGCGAGCTCACGCAGTTCGGAACCGACACTCTCGACGACCTGCTCGACGACGTCGGCGCTGACCTTCACACCGAGTGAGCGGAACTCGTTGCGGACAAAGGTCATCCGGTCCGATGCCCACTTCGGCGCGGTGGTCGCGTGCTCGACGGCGCCGGCCTTCTTCAACGCCGGAACCATCGACTTCGCGCGTCCCCCACCGGAGTGGATCACCATCAGCGTGATGCCCTCGGGCAGCGACGTGGCCGTCGTCGCGATGAGCGCCGCCGGCTCCTTACCGGCTTCGGCAGCAGACTCGACGACGACGATGCGTTCCTCGGCGAACAGTGACGGGCTCAGCAACTCGGCGAGCTCGTGTTCGCTGACGTCACCCGCACGCACCCGGGTCACCGGGACCGGTGTGCCCGCCTCCTTCGACGTCGCCTCCGCCACCGCGGAGATCACCCGGCCGGTCAGGAAGTCGTCGTCTCCGAGGAGCAGGTGCAGGCGATCGGTCACGTGCTCATCGTGCCAGATCGGGCCGACATGGCTGCGGGGACTACGGCGGCGGTCCCGGCGTCGTGCGTGCGGCCCGGCCCGTGCCGGGCGGTTCTCAGACCACGGACCTACGACGACCCCGCGAGCCCGTTCTCCAGCGCGTACAGGCTGGCGCCCACCCGATTCGACGCCCCGATCTTCGTATACGTCCGCTCGACATGATTGCGCACCGTCTTCTCGCTCAGAACGAGCTTCGACGCGATGTCCCGGTTGGACAGCCCACGCGCGACGAGTCCGAGGATCTCCCGCTCCCGCCGCGTCAACGCGTCGCTGTGCCGCGCCCGGGTCCGCGCGTGTCCGGCGGCGGCGAGAACGGCCTCGACGCAGTCGGCGTCGAGTTCACCGCGATGGGCGCGGCGCTCGAGCCGTGCGACCGCCTCGTCCGTCGACATCGCCGCCCGGTACGGCCGGGGTTCGACCGCCGACCGATACGTGACTGCGGCAGCGAGAATACGCTCCGGCTGCCCGAGCGCCGGTCCGTTGAGTCCCAGTGGATAGCCGGTCCCGTCGAGGTGCTCGTGGTGGGTCCGGGCGATGCGTGCCACGTCCCGGAGACCCGGGATGCGCGTGAGGACGCGGTCGGTGAGATACGGGTGCATGCGGACGCGCTCCCACTCCGCCGCGGTGAGGTCCCCGGCCTTCGACCAGATCTGATTCGACACCCCGATTCGCCCGACGTCATGAAGCCACCCCGCACGACGAGTCGCGTCGATGTCCGATCGTTCGACACCGAGGTGCCCCGCAGCCGATTCGGCCAGCGCCGACACTCCGCGTGAATGCCCCAGCGCGAAGGGACATTTCAGGTCGACGAAATCTCCGATGGCGAGCAGCAGATGGTCCAGTCCCGGATCGTCGAGACGGAGCTCGGCATCCGGCGCGATCGCCAACGCCAGCTCCCACGGATCGTCGGAGTCAGCCGGGAAGAGAGTCGCGGGATCGTCGACGAAGGCATCGACGACGTCGGGATCGAAGTGCCCTCCCCGCCGGCTCCGCGCCATCGCGACCGCTCCGTCGACGCCATACGTGCGCTGGTGGACCTCGGCCATGTCGGCCAGTTGTGCCACCCGCATCTCGATCGGGATCTCCACACCGGACACCCCGCCGGGAAGCCCTCCCCCGTCGAAGCGCTCGAACGTGTAGGTGATCGCCTGCTCGACGTCGGGACCCAGTCCGATGTGGCCGGCCAGCGCAGCCGCCGACAGGCAGTGCGAGTGCACGAGTGCCGCGATATTGCCGCGCGAATCCCGGAAGAGTTCGGCCATGATCTTCATCCGATGCGGAAGTGATTCTCCGCGAACGAGATTGCCGATGAGGAAACGCAGATACGGAAGTCCCGACCAGTCGACGAGATAGGCGTCGCGGCGCACCGCGATGTCGTCGCCGAACCAGCGCGCGTACTCGGCGGAGTCGGCGTGACAGCCGATCCACATCACGAGCGTCGCGTAGTAGACGGTGTCCTGTTGCGATCGGTCGAGCCCCAGCCGGCGCGCCAATCGCGTGGCGATGACCGCCGACCGCAGCATGTGCTCGGCTGGCTGACCGAGTCCGAGGTCGATGGCGACGGACAGGCCGGCCAGCACCTCGACTCGACGCGGAAGCACCCTTTGCGGGCTCATGACGTTCATTGTCGCGCTCATCGCCTCGGGTGTCAGGCGACTCGCGCGTGCGCCGGCCCCGACGCTCGACGCGCACGCAGCCCGGGCACCAGCATCGGGACGCGACGCCGATACTCGACATAGTCGTTCCCGAAGTCCCGGATCAGATCCCGTTCCTCCAAGTGGATACCGATGAAGATGTATCCCGTTGTCGCGCAGGCGAACAGAAGATGTCCGGCGGTCATCGTCGGGGCCACCCAGAACGCGATGACGAAGCCCAGGTAGATCGGGTGTCGCACGATTCCGTACCAGAGGGGTGTGATGAACCGATACGGCGGGAGCGGCCGCCGACGCGCGTTGGCGACCACCTGTCGCAGACCGAACAGGTCGAAGTGGTTGATGTGGAACGTCGAGGTCAGGACGAGGACCCAGCCGAACAACGACGCCGCGACGAGGACCCACCGCAAGGCCGATGTGGAGACGTCCCACACGGTGGTGGTGATCGGATGCCACCACCAGAGCAGAGCTGCCAGGCACGCGGTCGCCGCCAGGACGTAGGTGCTGCGCTCGATCGGCTGGGGCACGATGCGCGTCCACCGACGTTTGAACCCGTCGCGCGCCATGACGCTGTGCTGCGCGGCGAACAGCGTCAGCAGTCCGAGGTCGACCACCACCGCCGCCACGACCCCCGTCGACGGCCCGCCACGATCGATGGTCCGCGGCACGATATCGACGCCGCCGATGACGATCGAGGCGTTCTCGACGAACGCGATCGCCCACAGGAACACCACCAGGAAGGCGACGTAGGCAGTCACCCCATAGGCGAGGTAGACGGTGCGGGTGAGAAGGGTTGCCGCCGGGGCGGTGTCCGTTGGCGACGGCGATTCCATCGTGGTCATGTCTGTACTCCTGTGTCGGTGAAGGCGTGCGTGGTGTCGTTTGCGGCGTCGGGTGCATCGAAAGCCGATCGGCCGACGAAGAACAGTCCGCGTTGCGGGAGGGGGATGTCGCCGATGCTGATCTGTTCGTCGAGTGGTGCGGGAGAACCGAAAGTCTCACCGTCCAGCCACGCCCGGCTGTCGGCGACGCGCCAGACGTACAGCGGTGTCCCGCGGAACTGCGGCCCGTTGGGGGTCCGGGCGCACATGCGGATTCGGCCGGCGCGCAGCATGAGCGTCGCCATCGGCCCGACGGCGTGCAGCATGGTCCGGCTGCGCCACGCTGCGGTGGGCGTCGCACCGCTCAGCGTGGTCATCAGCCGGGTCGCCGGTGACGAGGCCAGCTCCACCGTCCAGCGGAGCGTGTCGCCCATCGTCACCTCGAACGTCTGGTCGTCGGCCCATCCGACATTGATCGACGGAACGCGCCGTGTGGTCGCGCCCGCGCCGAAGTAGCGTGGGCAACTCTGGTCCGGCTCGGTTGTGGTGTAAAGCGTCCAGAGGCCGTGCGGATCTCGATGCCAGACGGACCGATACGCGGGTCCGATGGAACTGGCGACCATGTCGCGCAGGGCCAGATAGTGGCTCGACGCAAACGGCAGGCCCATGACGCCGTACCCGGCGAATCGCTCGTCATCGCCGTCGGCGAGCCGTGGGTGAGCGCGGGCTTCGGTGACGACTTCTCGGGGTGTATGTGTGTTCATGACCCCAGCGTCGTCCGCGACCCGCCTCACCCGCGTGGGGCATCTGCCTCAACTTCTCCTCACCCGAACACCTCGACACTGGCCCACCCCGGACCGCCGAGGGTGTGCGCGCACCAGATCATCCACCACAGTTCCGGCCCCAGCGCACGGACCAACAGTTCCGCGATCCCCGCGCCGACCCCATCCGGTGGACCGATCGCACCCACGAGGGCAGCAACGGTACCGACCACACTGATGACCGCGACGACGGGCGCGACGAGCAGATTGGCGACGATCCCGACCACCGACAGCTGACCGGTGACCAGCACGACGATCGGAGCGGTGACGACTTGCGCGGTGACCGCCATTGCGATCACCTCCGCCAACCCCGGTGGACACCGCCACCCCCGCAACCGATCCCGCAGCCGCGGTGCCCACAGCACGATGGCGCAGGTGGCCGCCACCGACAGCGCGAAGCCTGGTTGCAGAGCGAGTTCCGGCCACCACAGGAGACCACCGATCACCGCGGCCCCGAGAGCCGGCATCGACTGCGACCGACGCGACGCGAACAGCGCCAGCACCCCGACCGCACCCATCAGCGCTGCCCGCAACACGCTCGGCGTGGGTCGGACGAGCATCACGAATCCGAGGATCACCACCAGCCCGACGACCGCCGCGGCACGCGGTGGCACCCCGATGCTCCGGACGATGAGAAGCGCAGCGCCGCAGACGATCGCGAAGTTCGCCCCGGACACCGCCGTGAGATGGCTCAGTCCGGCGGCGCGGAAGTCGTCGCGCAGATCCTCGTGCACGCCACTCTCGTCGCCGAGCACCAGACCCGGCAGCAGACCCGCGGCCTCCGGATCGAGGCCGCGGGTGGCCACCAGCTGCAGGCGTTGCCGGATCGATCCGGCGACTCGCTGATACGCGGGCGGGCCGCCGATCAGCTTCGGAGTCGAGGCGGTCAGCGATGCGACGAGGAGCGTTCGGCTCGGCGGTGGCCGTACCTTCACGACCGCGACAACCCGTTGGCCGGGCAGCAACCCCGACCATGCCCGCGCCGCGGCACGCAGGTCCGCGGGCGCGGACGTAACCCGCTGACCGCCAATCTGTTCGACGCCTACGCGTACGCGAATCCGCCCCTGCCTCGCCGGTCCGATCGGGGTCGGATCGCTGCGCAGGGTCATGACCGCCGTCGCCTTGCCCGACACGTGTGCCAGCGGGTGGTCGGCGCGCGCCTCCTGCCGGAGCGCGAGCGATGCCGCACAAGCGGCGGCCAGACCGGCTCCCACGACGACGAGCCCCACCAACTCCCAGCCGAACCGGCGGGAACCGACCACACCGACGACGGCCACCAGTGACGCGACGATCGCCATGCCGACGCCGACACCAACGGGGGCCATCAGACCGCACGCCGTCACCGACCACACCACCACCGCCGGCACCAGCAGCCGAAAGTCCATCCTCAGACCGTCACGAGGTCACGAAGTCTGGCCAGCCGCGCCGGACCGATCCCGTCCACCTCGGCGAGCTGACCCACAGACATGAAGCGGCCGTTGCGTTCTCGCCAGTCGAGGATCGCCTTCGCCGTCACCGGCCCGACCCCGGGCAGCGCATCCAGTTCGGTCTCGGTCGCCGTGTTCAGGTTGACCCGACCGCCGGCCTCCGCCGCCGACGACGCCGGTGGCGGACTGCCCGGGCCCGCCGAGGGACCGGGCGCCGGCGCAGCACCTTCCGCACCGACCACCGCACTGCGCATCGACATCTGCCCCTCACCACCGGCGTAGCCCACGAGGACCTGATCGCCATCGCGCAGGACCTGAGCAAGATTCAGCGACAACAGATCCGCACCCTTACGGGCGCCACCGGCCTGTTCGATCGCCTCCGCGACCCGTGCTCCGGGAGCCAGACGAACCAGTCCGGGTTTGTTCACGAGGCCGACGACACTCACGACCAACTGCGCCGGCGTCGTACTCGGTTGCGCGGCAGTCGGCGCCGACACCTCTGACGTCGACGACGGTCCGGGTGCACCGAAGTCCACCACCGGCGTCGTATCCGTTCCGCGGAACAGTCCGAATCCCGCCACGACGCAGGCGATCACCCCGACCGCGATCAGCGCGATCGCCGCGGGCGGTGCCACGGCAAAGCGTCGGCGTGCAACAGGGTCGTCGTCCTCGTCCCAGTCCCCGCCCGGAGAGTCGGCGTCCGGGTCGAGCACGTCGTCGAATCGCCCGACCCGACCACGCCGCGGTGGCGACGGCGACGGCGACGGCGGCGCATCCAGCCACGTCGGCATCCCGCCGATCCCCCAACCGGGATGCGCGGGCTCCTCGACTGCGACAGCCGCGCCCGGGTCACCGACACCGGGCGGCGGGTCGGATTCGGCAGCGGCCGGAGACAGATCCCGACGAGCCGGCGGCTCGACGACCGGTCCCAGACGGTCCAGCGGATTCCGCCGTCCTGATGCGCTCATGGCGCCACACGCTAGGGCGGTTCAGTGCCGAATCGACGTGGCCCGGCGCGCAGCCGAGAGATCTGTGGACAGCAACCAGACTGTGCACCGATTCCCGATTCAGGTCCCGACCGGACCGCGCTCAGCTCTCCTCGAGCCCTTCGATCGGGTCGAGGTGCGAGGCGATGACGATACCGACCGATCCGGGACCCACATGGGAGCCGAGGATCGGTCCGAGGTCGACGGTCAGCTCGGAGGTCACCATCCGTAGACGGTTGCGCAGCGTGGCGAGGACTTCCGCCGCGACGTCCGGGGTCTCGCAGTGCTGGACGCCGACCGTGACCGCGCGTCCTCCTGCGGATTCGACCGCCGCGTCGACCATCTTGTCGAGCGCCTTGGAGAAGGTGCGGTGACGTTCCTTGAGCTGGAGCGTGCCGTCGACCATGTGCAGGATCGGCTTGATCGACAGTGCCGAACCGAAGAGCCTGCCGGCGGCGGAGATCCGGCCGCTCTGGCGCAGGTTGTCGAGCTGCTGGACGCACAGCAGCGAGTCGACGGTCGCGGCCTGCCGGATCGCGGACTCGTACACGCGATCCCGGTCGGCGCCGTTCGCGGCCGCCTGCGCCGCCCCGATGGCGGTGAAACCCACTGCGAGACCGACGGATCGGGAGTCGACGATGCGGACCTGCCCGGAGAACTTCTCGGCTGCCAGCCGCGCCGAGCTCCACGTGCCGGACAGCTTTCGCGACATGTGCACCGCCACCACGCCGGCACCTTCGCTCGCTTCGAGTGCCGACTCGAAGTACTCCGTCAGTTCACTCGGATTGGCACCCGAGGTGGTCACGCCCGGTGTCGACACCACATCCTCCGGGATGTAGTCGACGCCCTCGCGGTAGTCCTTGTCCTCGATCGTGACATGTAGCGGGACCTGCCGGATCCCGTAGTGCTCGGTGACCGACTCCGGTAACCGAGACGACGAATCTGTGACGACGACGACAGGCACCCGTCTACGTTAGCCGGTTCACCGGTCGGACCTCACATGGGAGTCGCGACGTCCGTCGACTACGTGTTCGCCCGACTCTTCTCGACCACGGGCGTCACCAGATCGGCGATCTGACGATGGCAGGAGAAGCCCCAGTGGATGCCGTCCGGGTTCATCGCCGCCGCCGGATCCTCGAAGGCGTCCCGCGTCACCGGATAGAAGTCGACGCAGGGCAACCCGTGCTGCTCCGCCCACCGCGCCATCGCCGCCGTCGTCGGAATTCGGCCCGTGTGGACATGGCCGTAATACGGGCTGCTGTGCGTCGGCGGGAGGCACACGACGATCGGCAGATCCGGACGGAGCTGTGAGAGGGCCTCATGGATCTTCTCGAGATATTCGACGGTCACCTTCGGCGGCAACGCCAGCGGCCACCCCAGACGCGCGCCACGGGGTTGCACCCACGAGTACGCGTCACGCACCAACTGCCGCAGCCGATTCGGTCGCACGTAGCGAATCTGCTCGCGCAGCGCGGTCGGCAGCGGCGAGGGCAACGTGTCCATGCCGCCGAACGCCAGCACGACGACATCGGTGTGCGGCACGGTGGCCCAGATGTTCGGGTCCTGGGTCAGCGCCCACCAGACGTCGCGGCTCGTCCAGCCGATCCGGCCGAACAGCTTCACCGGCAGGTCCACGTCGGCGCCGACGAGTGACGGCCAGATCCGCGGATCGTTCGCGGGCAGCCCGCCGACCGGACCGTAGTAGGCCAGCGAATCGGACAGGACCATCATGCAGCGCTCTCCCGAGGGGGCGCCGCCGTTCACGTCGGTCACTGAACGGCGGGGTCCGAGTCCTCGGCCGACGCGTTCCACACGTCGAGCCGCCACCGCGGAAGGTCGCCGGGCACACCATGGCCCGACAGCTGCACCCAGCTGGTGTTCGCGAGACCACCGAAGACCGGCCAGTTGTCCACCGGCAGACCGAGGAGCGCCGCGGTCATCGCCGCGATGACCCCACCATGGGCCACCAGCACCACCGGCGCCTCGGGATTGTCGCCGACACCCCAGTCCGGCAACTGCTCGATCAGCTCGTCGACCAGCGGAGTGGAGCGCCTCGCCACGTCGACGCGGCTCTCGCCACCCGGCGGCGTCCAGGTCGCGTCGTCGCGCCACACCGCCCGTGCGCCCGGCATGACCTCGTCGACGTCGAGATGCGTCAGACCCTGCCACTCGCCGAGATGCGTCTCACGAAGGCGCACATCGGTTGTCACCGGAAGGCCGGTCCGCTGTGCGAGAGCCTCCGCGGTGTCGCGGGCACGCTTCAGGTCCGACGACCAGATCACCAGCGGTTGCCGCTTCGCCAGTTCGTTCGCGGCCGAATTCGCCTGCCGCACACCCAGCTCGGAGAGGTCGGTGTCGAGCTGGCCCTGCATACGGCTGCCCGCGTTGTACTCGGTCTGCCCGTGGCGCAACAGGATCAGCCGCCGGACGACCGGGGTCAGACGCTCGACCGAAGTGTCGTGGGTGTCGGGACCCCCGCTCACGTAAGTCCTTCGACCTCGACGACCGGGCAGTCCTTCCACAGACTCTCCAGCGCGTAGAAGCGGCGCTCGTCGGTGTGCTGGATGTGCACGACGATCTCGGCGTAATCGAGCAGCGCCCAACGCCCCTCACGGGTGCCCTCGCGACGCAGCGGCTTGTGCCCGGCCTCGCGCAACTTCTCCTCGACCTCGTCGACGATCGAATTGACCTGTCGCTCGTTGTCCGCCGACGCGATGACGAAGGCGTCGGTGATCACCAACTGTTCCGACACATCGATCACCGTCACCTCATGGGCGAGCTTCTCCGCGGCCGCCAGAGCAGCCACCTTGGCCATCTCCAACGCTTCAGCTGACGCAGTCACACAAGTCCTCTCGAAATTCCCTCAGGGCTCGACACCCGCTCGCTCCGCTCCCGGCGCGGACACCCCGGGCGACGACGCCCGAGGCGCACGATACAGCTTCCTCTTCGCGATGTACTGCACGACGCCGTCGGGCACCAGGTACCAGACCGGACGACCCTGCGCCGCACGTGTGCGGCATTCGGTCGACGAGATCGCCAGCGCCGGGATCTCCAGCAGGTGCAGCGTGTCGTCCGGCATCTGCGCGAGATGCTGGGCCAGATGGGTGGCGTCGAGCTCGTAGCCGGGCCGGCTCACGCCCACGAAGCGAGCGAGGTCGAACAATTCCTCCCAATCCTGCCAGGACAGGATCGACTCCAGCGCATCGGCGCCGGTGATGAAGTACAGCTGCGCGTCCGGCAGTTGCTTCCGCAGATCGCGCAACGTGTCGACGGTGTAGGTGTCGCCGTCCCGGTCGATGTCAACGCGACTCACGCTGAACTGCGGATTCGACGCCGTCGCGATGACCGTCATCAGGTACCGGTCCTCGGGCGGACTCACCGTCGTGTGCTCGCCCAGCTTCTGCCACGGGCGCCCGGTCGGGACGAAGATCACCTCATCCAGTTCGAAGCGATGAGCGACCTCGCTCGCCGCCACCAGGTGCCCGTTGTGGATCGGGTCGAACGTGCCACCCATCACGCCGATGCGGCGCGCACGATGGCGGTCGGTTGACATGGACGGTCAGTCTACGCGGTGACGCCGCGCTCAGATCGGCAGCAGGTCGGCGATGACCGTGCCGAGCTGCGTCGCATTGCGGCATTCGAACATGTCGATGACCTCCGCGTAATCGGTGGCGGCCGAGTCACCGGTCCCCCAATGCTCCTTCGCCTCGGGATTCAACCAGTAGGCGTGACGGGCACGTTCGACGAGTTCGGCGAGCGCATCGACGTGCGCATCGTGATAGTTGTTACGGCCGTCGCCGAGGACCAGCAGCGCTCCCCGATGCGTCAGCGTCTCCGCATAGTCGCCCACGAAGCCGGCGAGCATGTTCCCGTAATCCGAATGCCCGTCGCGCGTCGAGATCCGTGCGGTCGAGATCATGTGGTGCATCGCCGCACCGAAGTCCTCTTCGCCGTGGTCGAAGAACTCGGTCACCTCGTCGACGGTGTCGACGAACGCGAACACCCGCACCTTCGAGAACTGTTGCCGGAGTGCGTACACCAGTCGCAGGGTGAACTGGCTGAACCCGGCGACCGACCCCGACACGTCGCAGATGATGATCAGCTCCGGGCGGCCGGGACGCGGCTTGCGGTGACTGAGTTCGATCGGGACACCGCCGGTGGACATCGACGCACGCAGGGTCTTGCGCACGTCCACCGCACCGCGATGGGCCCGGCGTCGTCGCGTCTCGAGCTTCGCCGCGAGCAGCCGGGCCAGCGGCTCGATGGTCTTGCGGATCTCCACCTGCTCCTTGGCGCCCGCGGACAGGAAGTTGACGTTCTCCGGCAGCGGCGGCACCGCGTACGCGCCGACCTTGTCACGGCCGTTGCGGTCGGCCATCCGACGCTGCGTCTCGCGTTCGATCGCGGCCCGCAGATCGGCGGCCTTCTGCCGGGCGGCCTGCCGGTACAGCGGCTCCGTGCCCGGCCGGCCCGCGTCGCCCTCGCCGTCCCCGGCCATCGCCGCGGCGATCTTGGCGATCAGCGTCTGCGGGCTCACCGCGGAGATCGCTTGGTAAGCCGAGAAGGCCTCACCCTTCGTCGAGCCATAGCGTCCCAGCTCGTCGACGATCATCGCAATCGCCTGCTCGAGTCGACCGTCACCGGCCGCCGAGTCGTCGGCCAGCATCTCCGCGAGCGCGTCCCGTACCGCCTCGACGTCGAGGTTGCCGTCCTCGTCGCGCGGCAGGTCCTCGGTGATGGTGCGCATCCCCGCGCCCACCGGGAACCACAGATCGAAGACGCGGTCGAAGACCCCGCGATGCGAATTGTCGACGAGCAGCGTCGTCGCCAGACCCTCGCGGAGGCGGGAGCGCTCCAACAGGTCGAGGACCTCCATCGCGCTCGCCGCGTCGATCAGGGCCGACGGCCCGACGACGATCCCGCGACGGCGCAGCTCGTCGACGAAGTCGGTGAGGTGCGCGACGAGCGGAGTCGTCATCAGCCCAGCTTGAGTTCTTTGAGAGCCGTCTTCAGATCGGGCCGGTGCTTGAGCACCACACCGAGCGTGCGCGCGATGAGGCCGTCGTCGAGGCCGCCGCGCTTGGTGTCGGCCTGCTCACCCGCACCGAGTGCGAGCAAGGTGTTGGCCCAGTCGATCGTCTCGGCCACCGACGGCTTCTTGCGGATGTCCAGCGTCCGCAGCACGCCGACGATGCGCACCAGCTCCGCGCTCAGCGACGCCGACAGATTCGGTACCCGCGATGCGAGGATCTCCTTCTCCCGCTCGGCGTCGGGAAAGTCGATGTAGAGGTACAGACAACGACGCTTGAGCGCCTCGGACAGTTCACGGGTGGCATTCGAGGTGAGCAACACGATCGGGCGACGCTGCGCGGCAACCGTTCCCATCTCGGGGATGGTGATCGCGAAGTCGCTGAGGACCTCGAGGAGCAGACCTTCCATGTCGACGTCGGCCTTGTCGACCTCGTCGATCAGCAGCACGGTCGGGCCCTCGCGCGAGATCGCCTTCAGCAGCGGACGCGGCAGCAGGAACTCGTCGGAGAAGATGTCGGTCTTCGCCTCTTCCCAGGCGCGGTTGCCGGTGGCCTGGATGTGCAGGATCTGCTTGGCGTGGTTCCACTCGTAGAGCGCCCGCGCCTCGTCGATGCCCTCGTAGCACTGCAGGCGGACGAGTTCGGCGTCCGTGGCCGCGGCGATCGACTTGGCCAGTTCGGTCTTGCCGACACCGGCGGGCCCCTCGACCAGCAGCGGCTTGCCGAGCCGGTCGGCGAGGAAGGTCGACGTCGCGGTGGCGTCGTCGGCGAGGTAGCCGGTCTCACGCAGCTTCGAGACGACGTCGTCGACCGACGTGAACGACGGGACGACCTGCGGTCCGGAGGCGGTGTACTCGGCGGGGGTCGTCATCAGGCCGGCCGAACGTGGCCGTTGCCCCAGACCAGCCACTTGGTGGAGGTCAGTTCGGGCAGGCCCATCGGGCCGCGGGCGTGCAGCTTCTGGGTGGAGATGCCGATCTCGGCGCCGAACCCGAACTGCTCGCCGTCGGTGAAGGCGGTGGAGGCGTTGACCATGACGGCGGCGGCGTCGACGCGGCGGGTGAACTCGTCCGCGGCCGCGAGGTCGGTGGTGATGATCGCCTCGGTGTGCCCGGTGCCGTAGGTGTCGATGTGCGAGACCGCGGCGTCGAGATCGTCGACGACCTTCAGCGCGATGTCCATCGACAGGTACTCCTTGTACCAGTCGTCCTCGGTGGCCGGTTCCATGCCGGGTTCGTCGCCGTGGATGACGACGCCCTGGGACTGCAACACCTGGGTGATCCGGGGCAGCGCGTCGGCGGCGACGGCCTTGTCGACGAGGACGGTCTCGGCGGTGTTGCAGACACTCGGCCGGCGCGTCTTGGAGTTGAGGATGACGCGGACGGCGACGTCGAGGTCGGCGAGCGCGTGCACGTAGACGTGGCAGTTGCCGACGCCGGTCTCGATGGTCGGGACGGTCGCGTTGGAGACGACGGCCTCGATGAGTCCGGCACCGCCACGCGGGATCACGACGTCGACGAGCCCGCGGGCGCGGATGAGTGCGGTGACGCTCGAGCGATCTTCGCTGGGCAGCAACGACACCGCGTCGGCGCTGACTCCCTTGGAGGACAGGGTCTCCCGCAGGATGCGGACGAGTTCGGCGTTCGACGACCGAGCCGACGACGATCCGCGGAGCAGCACCGCGTTGCCCGACTTGAAGGCGATGCCGAACGCGTCGACCGTGACGTTGGGACGCGCCTCGTAGACGATGCCGACGACACCGAGGGGAACCCGGAGCTGTCGGAGCTGGAGTCCGTTGGGCAGGGTCTTGCCGGCGACGACCTCACCGATGGGGTCGGGCAGGACCGAGACCTGCCGCAGACCGTTGGCGATGCCGACGACCCGGGCTGCATCGAGACGGAGACGATCGAGCAGGCTCGCCTCGGTGTCCGCCTCCTCGGCGCGCTTGATGTCCTCGGCGTTGGCCGCGAGAATCGTCTCCGTGGCGGCCTCGATGGCGTCGGCTGCCGCGAGCAGGATGTCGTTCTTGTCCGCTGTCGTCAGTCCACCCAGCGAGCGGGATGCCGATTTCGCAGCTCTGGCGAGTCCGAGGACGACCTTCTCGGTGTCGGACTCGCCTGTTGCGACGGAGGGCTCTGCGGTGGGTGCGCTCATCAACTTCCTCGACTTCGCGGGTGGTCGCCGCGACGAGGTCGTCGCGGGAGATATGCCGTTCTCAAGAGTAGCGCCGGGCCGCGCACGTCCCCAAAGAGATCCGGTCCGGTCAGGCGCGGGACCACCACTTCGAGCGTCGGGACGACTCTTTCGCGTGCCCGTCGCACCACTGGGAGTCGGGGACGCGGCGCTTGAGGGCGTCGACATGACGACCACAGCCCGACCAGGTGGTCTTGCCACACGTTCGACAGGTCACCGGTTGACACATGTTCTGAGAGTCCTTTCGTCTGCACTCGCCGTAACTATACCCCAGGGGGTATATTGGTCAGAGTTATCGTCCCTTGACAGTCAGACGACCCCGGAACAGAAAGAAGAACCCATGACCCCCACAACCGAGACCCACCAGCCCCGATTGACCGTGGAGCGGATGGTGCCCGCGCTTGCGGGCGTGATGGTGACGGTCAGCGTCATCCTCGTGCTGACGGTGTCCCCGTGGTGGACCGTGCTCACCCTCTTCGTGGCCGCAAATCTGCTGCTCTACAGCGCGGTCGGGTGGTGCCCGGCCAGCCTGCTCATGGCGAAGGCCGGACTCCCGCGCGCCTCATGTCCACGCTGAGGGCCCAGCACCCGACCCGCGAACACCCATCCGACGATCATCGAAGAGGGAGGGCCGATTCCTCGGCCCCCCTCTTCCGTTCCCGTAACCGTCACCCGGCGGGCGTCCGGGCCCGCCCCTCATGCCAGGGCGAGGAACAACTTCTCCAGCTCCGCCTCCGACAGCGGGGCCCGCTCACCGTCCACAGCCTCGACGCACTGCCGCATCCCGGACGCCACGATCTTGAAGCCGGCACGATCCAGAGCTCGTGACACCGCTGCGAGCTGCGTGACCACGTCCGTGCAGTCCCGACCCGCCTCGATCATGGCGATCACGCCCGCAAGCTGGCCCTGAGCGCGTCGAAGCCGATTCAGGACAGCACCCATAGCCTCGTCGTCGACGGCCGCACGGACCCTCACATCACTGGTCACTCCGACCTCTCCTGTCTCGGCATTCCGCCGTTTCCGCAACCGATCGATATCGGCCCCTTGACCCAAGGATACCCCCAGGGGTATGTTCGACGCCAGATTGGATACCCCTAGGGGTATAAAACGAAAGGATTCTCATGTCGTCGAATTCGGCCTTGTCCGAAGACGAAGCAGCACCTGATACCTCGGGTCCCACAGCCGGGCTCCTCGGACGCTGGGGCGCGACGATGGCGGGTCGCGCCCGTTGGGTTTTCGGCGTCTGGGTCCTGCTCCTGGTGGTCCTGGGAGCGGCGGCACCCTCGGTGTTCTCCTCCCTCGCCGGCGCCGGATGGCAGGCCAACGGGTCCGAGTCCGTCCAGGTCCGCGAGCTGGCCCAGCAACACTTCGGCGGAAACTCCTCGGCGGCGGTCCAGGTGGTCGTCCACTCCGACCGTGACCGCGTCGAGAGCCCCACGGTCCAGGCCGTCGTCGGACAGATCACCGAACTCGCGGCGACCGATGACCGATTCGCCCAGGTCGTGCCACCACAGCCGGGGATGTCCATCAGCCCCGACGGTCACACCGGCATCGTCCTCATCGGCGCTGCCGCCAACACCGACGACATGGTGCGGGCGGTCGACGAACACAAAGACGAGCTGACCGGTCTGTCCGGCAACGGCGTCGAGGTCTATCCGACCGGCGCGTCGGCGTTGTGGAGTGACTTCAACAAGGCCAATCACGACGCGATGATCAAGGCCGAACTGTTCTCCTGGCCCGTCACCCTGACCATCATGGTGCTCGCCTTCGGATCGCTCGTCGCTGCCGGACTCCCTCTGCTGCTGACCATCGCCGGACTCGTCGCATCCGCGGGCGGACTGGTCCTCCTCAACCAGGTCACCCCGATCTCCGTGTGGGCCATCAACTTCGCCATGATGTTCGCCCTGGCCCTGGGCATCGACTACGCACTGTTCATCGTGTCGCGCTTCCGCGATGCGATCCGCGGCCACGCCGACGACATGCGTGCCGCGGTCGCCGAAACCATGGACACCGCAGGAAAAGCGGTGTTGCTCTCCGGCATCACCGTCCTGGTGAGCCTGTCGGCGGTGCTGCTGGTTCCCGCACCCGCGGTGCGCACGATGGCCGTGGGCATCATGCTCGCCGTCGTCTTCGTCCTGGCCGCCACCCTGACCTTGCTGCCCGCCGCACTGGGCAAGCTGGGTCCCCGGGTCAATGCGGTGTCGTTGCCGTATGCCCGCCGCCAGCAACACCGTTCACCCGTGTTCGCCCGCTGGGGACTCTTCCTGCACCGTCACCCCTGGACGGTGGCCGCCGGCTCCCTCGCTGTTCTCATCGCGCTGTCGATCCCGGTGTTCGGCCTGAAGGTCGCGATGCCGTCGATCACCGTCGTCCCCGAGGACGCGCCGGTGCGTCAGGGCTACGAACTCGTCCAGTCACAGATGGGCGAGGGCGCACCCGGCATGCTGCAGATCGTCGCACCCGCCGGCGAGGCGCAGCAGACCGCCGCGATCGCCTCCAAGTCGCCGGGGATCGAGATGGTGACCCCTCCGATGCCCGCCGCTGACGGCTCCGATTACGTTCTCATGCAGGCACTTCCGTCAGTCGACCCGTCCGATGAGCAGATGGGCACGATCGTCGACGACCTGCGCGGCGCCCTGCCGAGCGATGCACTGGTCGGTGGCGCACCCACCGAGAACCTCGACCTCCAGCAGGCCCTGAACGACTACTTCCCGCTGGTCGTCGCCGTCATCCTCATCCTGGGCTTCGTGTTGCTCCTGGTCTCGCTGCAGGCACCGCTGATCGCCCTGATCGGCACCGTGGTCAGCCTGTTGTCGACGGCAGCTGCCTTCGGCGTGGCAAAGCTCATCTTCCAGGACGGCCACCTCGCGGACCTGTTGGGCTTCACACCCCAGGGCTTCCTCGACGGGTGGGGACCGGTGTTCTTCTTCGCGATGATCTTCGCGATCGCGATGGACTACACGGTCTTCCTGCTCGCCACCACGAAGGAACACTTCGAGCGGTCCGACAGCGCAACAAGTGCCCAGGTCGACGGGATGGCCCATTCCGGCCGGATCATCTTCGCCGCGGCAGCGGTCATGGTGGCGGTGTTCTTCACCTTCGCCCTGGCCGAACCTCTCCCCCCGAAGGAGATGGGCATCATCCTCGGTGTCGCCGTCCTGCTGGATGCCGTTCTGATCCGCCTCACCCTGCTTCCGGCAATGCTGCGGATCACGGGCCGCGCCGCATGGTGGTCACCCGCCTGGTTGCGTCGCGTCCTCCCGAAGATCAGCTTCGCGCACTGACCCCCGAACCGGTTCCGTCCCGGGCCAACGGATGACAACCCGTGTGGCCCGGGACGGGGCCGATATGAAAGGAAGACAATGTCACTCGCACTCAGCACCACGATGAGCGTCCCCTTCGACGAAGCGGTCGAACGCACGCGCGCCGCGCTCGCCGACCAGGGTTTCGGCGTCCTCACCGAGATCGATGTCCAGGCCACCCTGAAGAAGAAGCTCGACGAGGACATGGAGCCGTACCTGATCCTGGGCGCCTGCAATCCGCCTCTGGCCCACCGAGCACTCGGGGTCCAACGTCAGATCGGATTGTTGTTGCCGTGCAATGTCGTCGTCCGGTCGGACCCGGACCACCCCGGCACGACACTCGTGGAGGCGATGAATCCGGCTCTGATGGTTCAGGTCTCGGGAGAGCCCGACCTCGAGTCCGTCGCGCGCGACGCCGCCACGAAGCTGCAGGCCGCGATCGACGCCCTGTCGGATCAGTCCTGACCCCGACGACCCCGGAAAAGAATCCCCTGACACGACAGGAGTTGTCATGACCCGCTTCGACTTCTACTTCGATCCCGTGTGCCCCTTCGCATGGGCCGCATCGCGATGGCTCACCGA
Source organism: Gordonia sp. CNJ-863 (assembly GCF_001942325.1). Classification (NCBI taxonomy): domain Bacteria; kingdom Bacillati; phylum Actinomycetota; class Actinomycetes; order Mycobacteriales; family Gordoniaceae; genus Gordonia; species Gordonia sp. CNJ-863. The sequence goes on along the minus strand of NZ_MKKG01000014.1, from coordinate 23,181 downwards.
CCAGGCCGAGAGACACGATGACACCGTCGCCTGGCACGTGATGAGCCTGGCCGTCCTGAACGAGGATCGGGAGCCCGCGTCGGACCAGCAGCGCCGGCAATGGGACACCTCGCGCCGTCTCGGCCGGGTCTTCATGGCCGCCATCGCGAAGAACGGCGCCGATTCGGTTGAGCCGCTCTACACAGCGATGGGCCGCCGCATCCACCACGCCGGTGATGAGATGACCCCCGCTGTGGTCGCCGAGATCCTCGCCGAGGCCGGGCTCCCTCCCGAATTGGCCGACGCCATGGACGACGACTCGTGGGACGACACACTGGGAACAGCGCACCAGCGGAGCCAGGAAGCACTGGGAGAGACCGGCGGCAGCCCCATCACCGGCATCAACGGCACTCACTTCTTCGGCCCGGTGCTCTCCGACATCCCTACCGGCGACGAGGCGCAGGCGCTCTACTCCGCGATTACCACAATCGGTGCCACCTCAGCGTTCTCGCAGCTCAAGCGTCCCACGGGTGGGCGACCGACGTTCTCGGCCTGACCTGGTCGAGCGCTCGGCCAGCGGACCGGCCCGGCCGCACTTAGGGTGACGAACGAGTGTGGAGCCGGGTTGGTGAGGAGTGTCGGACGTGCCGAACCGCCCTCTACGGCAAGCTGTTCCTCCGCGAACCCGCCGGACTCGCCCGTCTCGGGTGCATCTTACTCATCCTGGTCGGCGTCGTGGGATTGAATCTGCTGCACAACGCATCCGGTGGCGAAACCGCCTGAATCACGTCAACCGGCGCAACGGAGCGCGTCGGCGAGCACCTCCCGTGACTCCACGTCGATCGTCAAACCGTATGTCACGCTGACGGTCACGAACTGGATCGCGTACTGACACCAGAACCCGCGCGCCGGCGGCATCCAGCGCGCCGGTTCCGAGTCACTCTTGTCCTGATTCGACGCCCCGTCGACGGCGACCAGGTTGGCCGGATCGTTCGCGAACTCGAGTCGTCGGCCGAATTCCCACGACCACGCGCCCATGTCCCAGGCGTAGGCCAGCGGCACGATGTGATCGATCTGCACGGTCGACGCCCCACGGTCACGACGGAACACAACGAACTCGCCGCTGTACGGACTCCGGAACTCCCCGGCGACAACCGCTCTCGGGCAACTCGGGACCGGTCCGGCCCGGATGTCCTGCAGATCGCGGGCCAGGATGTCGTTGCGGGTGTCGCATCCGTTGCCACCGCCGGCCACGGCCACCGCATCCGTCCACGCCGAGCCGAACGCCCTCCGGTCGTAGTCGTCGCGGTCCGGACGCTGCGCGTACACGGGGATGGACGCCAAGCGCGCCAGTGCTTCTCGCGCCGTGGCCCGCACCCGCGGGTCGGTGTCGGGGCGCGGACCGAAGCCACCCGACCCCACCGCGACCACGATCGCCGTGACCACCGCGAAGACCAGCAACCACCACTGCCTCGCCGACCACGACCCGGATGCCGAACCGTTCCGGCCGATCCACCGCAGACGCATACGCAACCGCCGCAGCGTCGGCGAACGGAACGTCGCCTCGTGAAGGACCATGGGACTTTGACGTAATGCGGTCCCGCACGGTTCCACAAGCGGGTAGCGACCGCCGGTCAGGACTTGTCGAGATACGCGATTTTCTGCGGAACCAGAATCCCGTCGACGAGATCGGCCAGTGGCCGGTGATGCAACAGCGTGATGTCCTCGCTCACGACGTCCTCCGCGAGTCCGCGCGCGTCTTCGATCACCTCGACGTCCTCGAGAAGCGACAGGAACCGCAGCGAGGTGTTGACACCGGACTGCAACGAACCGAGCAGGTCACCTTCGCGACGTTGCTCGAGGTCGACGCGGGCGAGTTCGAAGCCGTCGTTCGACCCGGCGACCGCGCGCAGGCGCTGCATCGACTGGGAGATCTCGTTGCTGTTGGTCATCAGCAGACATAGCCCCGCATGCTGCCCACGACCGACGCGGCCCCGCAGCTGATGGAGCTGACTTACACCGAACCGCTCAGCGTCCACGATGACCATCGTGGTCGCGTTGGGCACGTCCACACCGACCTCGATGACGGTGGTGGACACCAGGACATCGACCTCGCCGCGGCCGAACGCGTCCATGATCGCCGCCTTCTCCTCCGGCGCCAGACGGCCGTGCAGCATCTCCACCCGACGATGCGCGAACGGACCGGCCACCAGGGCCTCGTACTGCTCGACCACCGACGTGGTCTTCGGCCCCTTCTCGCCGTCGGGGCCGGGTTCGGGTTCTGGTGAGTCGTCGTCGCCGATGCGCGAGCAGACGACATAGACCTGGCGGCCGGCATCGATCTCCTCGTTGGCACGCGACCACACCCGGTCGACCCAGTTCTGCCGGCCCATCGGCACCACCGACGTCGAGATGGGCTGACGTCCGCGGGGAAGCTCACGCAGGACAGACGTCTCGAGGTCGCCGAAGGCGGTCATCGCGACGGTGCGCGGGATCGGCGTCGCGGTCATCACCAGGAAGTGCGGGATTCGACCATCACGCCCCTTGTTGCGCAACACATCACGCTGTTCGACGCCGAACCGGTGCTGTTCGTCGATCACGACGAGGCCGAGGTCGAAGAACTCGACCTTCTCCTCGAGCAGGGCATGGGTACCGATGACGATGCCCGCGGTACCGGTCACCACGTCGAGCAGTGTCTCGCGTCGCCCCTTGGTCTTCATCGACCCGGTCAGCAGGGCGATGCGGGTCGCCCCCTCGGCCGCGGTCAGCTCGCCTCCGTCGGCGAGGTCACCGAGCATCTTCTTCATCGTCCGGTGATGCTGCGCGGCAAGCACTTCGGTGGGTGCGAGGATCGCGCACTGGTATCCGTTGTCGACGACCCTCAGCATCGCGAGCAGCGAGACGAGGGTTTTACCGGAACCCACCTCGCCCTGCAGCAACCGCGACATCGGTTCCGCGAGCGCGAGATCCTCGGCGAGTTCTTCTCCCACCGCAACCTGACCCTCGGTGAGCGTGAACGGAAGACGTTCGCGCAGCTTGTCCTCGAGACCGCCGGGCACATGCGGGCACGGCGGCGCCGAATCGCTGCGACCCGCGAGGCGTCGTTGTGCGAGCACCGTCTGGATCGCCAGCGCCTCATCGAATTTGAGTCGATGCGAGGCGACCTTCACGTCGTCCTCGGAGTCGGGCAGATGGATCTTGCGGATCGCCTCGTCGGTCGAGACGAGCCCGCGCTCACGACGCTGCGCATCGGTCAACGCGTCGGGGATCGGCGCGCAATGGTCCAGAACCCGGCGCACCGCACCCAGGATGTCCCAGGTCTGAACCTCTTTGGTCGCCGGGTACATCGGCAGGATCTCGCGGTCGAACATCGCAACGAGCGGATGAGCACCCTCTTCCCGGGCGATCTCCTCCTCGACGGCGTACATCTCGGTCAGCATCTTGGAGCCGACGACGTGGTCCTCGATCTCGGGATCACCGTCGGGCAGGATCATCCACTCCGGATGCGACAGCTGGATCTGCTCGCGGAAGTACTTGACCGTGCCGGCCATCATGACCCGGGCCCCGGGGCGCAGCTGGTGGCGGATGAACTTCGGGTTGAAGAAGCTCGCCTCGTAGACCTCGTTGTCGTCGGTGACCTTGACCTTGAGGAACTGGCCGCGACGACTCTTCATCTGGATCAGGTCGGACTTGGTGATCCGGCCGACGATGGTGAGCCACTCCCCCGGCTCGGGTCGCTGATGGTCGGCCACGAGACCACGCCGGATGTACCGACGGGGTGTGTAGCGCAGCAGTTCCCCGACCGTTGTCACGCCGAGTCCTGCGAGCTTCTCGGCCGGCTTGGACCCGAGGACGTCGGACAGCGAATCCGCCAGAGCGAGTTCGTTCACTCGACACCCACCTGCAGCAGATCGCTGCGCTGCCCGGTCCGGTAGATCGCGAGCTCGATACCGGGGTGACTGCGGCGCATCTGCTCGCCGACGGCCTCGAGCGCGTCCTCGTCGACGTCGGTTCCGGCGAGCACCGTCACCAGTTCACCGCCGGTCGCGAGCATCAGGTCGATGAGCGCGGTGCCCGCGGAGGTCTGATCGGGCGCCACCACCAGGACGTCGTCGCCGATCAGTCCGAGTACATCGCCGACGTCCGACATCCCGGCCAGCGTCATCATCTTGGTGGTCGCGAGTTGCAGCGACCCCCACCGCGCACCGGCGGCGGCCTCGGCCATCGCATAGGCGTCGACATCCGGGATCTCGCTCGGGTCGTGCACCGCGAGCGCGGCCAGACACTGGGTCATCGACGACGTCGGGAGCATCAGCACCGACCGCTGCGTCGAACGCACCTCGGTGGTGACAGTGACCAGATCCTGAGAGCTCAACGCGCCGTTGGCCATCACGACGACATGCGCACTGTCGGTGTCGCGGATCGCCTGCCCCAACGCGCGTGCGGTCAGCCCGTCGTCGGCACGGAGTACGGTCGCCCCGGCCTCGGCGAAGAGGTCGGCGGCACCCTCACCGGATGTGACCGCGACCACCGCACGCTTGTGCCGGGGCGGGGGCTCGTTCGAATCGACTTGTGCGCGAATGGCATCCAGCGCGAAACAGCTGATGCGAACATCCGACAGTCGCCCCAGTCCCGCGCCGGCCTCCACCGCGGCACCGGGTTCGCAGGTGTGGACGTGAACGGAGAAGCGCTCGCCCTCGCCGCTCGAACTGTCGCCGACGATGACCACGGCGTCGCCGAGTTCGTTCAGCCGTTCGCGGAGTCCGGCGATCTGGTCACCGGCCGCGCCGTCGAGCAGATACATGACCTCGAAGTCCTGGTCGCTGCTCTCCACGCACGAGTCGTCGACGCCGTGTCCGAGGGTCGCGCTGTCGGTGAGGATGCCCCGGTAGCGGCGCCGGCGGTGGGCCACGCCGGTGATCACCCGGACCATCGCGTCGGCGATCACCAGGAAGCCGCGACCGCCGGCGTCGACGACACCGGCGGAGGCGAGTACCGACAACTGCTCCGGTGTGCGTTCGAGCGCCTCGGCACAGTCGTCGGCGATGGCCCGGACGATGTCGGCGGCGGTCTCCTTCTCATGCGCCGCGGCCGACTCGGCGGCCACCCGCACCAGTGTGAGCACCGTGCCCTCGCGGGGTTCGCTGACCGCACGGGTCGCGGCCAGTGATCCCAGCCGTAGGCCGAGCGACGCCAGATCACCGAAGGTCAAGGAGTCGGTGTCGCCGAGGATCTCCGCACCGTCGGCCAGGCCGACGAGGACCTGCGACAGGATGATGCCCGAGTTTCCGCGGGCCTGCGCCACCGCTCCGTCGGCCATCGCGCGCGCGACCTGCGGCAACGACGCCTCATCCGATGTCGCATCGGCAGCCTCCGCGGCAGCACGCATGGTGAAGAGCATGTTGCTGCCGGTGTCCGAATCCGGGATCGGGAAGACGTTGAGGTCGTTGATCTCACCGCGGAACTCCTCGAGCTGGTCGACACAGACACGGGCCCAGTCGCGCAGCAGCTGCGGGTTGATTGTACGGGCGATCACGCGGTGACTCTTTCTCGCTCTGACGTGGGCATACGACGGGGCTGGGTCGCGGGCCGACGGGACCTGCCGGAAGGATGTGTGTCAGGTTACTCGGCGTCCCCGACGGTCCGGGGACCTCCGCACCACGAGGCGAGGCGGTCCGACCCGGATTTGGTCACGCCCACCCGAGCTGGTTATCCTTGCAGGGTTGCCTTTCGGTCCACGCGCACACCTTCCGGTGGTGCCGATCCGAGAGGCTGACCACCAGACCATATTCATCTATCAAGGGAGTTCGACGATGGCTGCCGTCTGCGACATTTGCGGCAAGGGCCCGGGCTTCGGCAAGTCGGTGTCTCACTCGCACCGCCGTACCAACCGCCGCTGGAACCCGAACATCCAGTCTGTTCGCGTCGAGGTCGCCCCGGGCAACCGCAAGCGTAAGAACGTCTGCACCTCCTGCCTGAAGGCCGGCAAGACCGCAGCTGTCTGACCTCCGCGTCACCCGCCACGCGGGTGACTTGGGGTTCCGAGAGCACAAGACCCGATGCCACCGAGCGCAAGCTCCCCGGCGTCGGGTCTTTGGTGTGGGCGGGATAATGTTTCGCGCATGACCTCCACACAATCCCCTGCCACGGAAATCACTCGGCCCGACGCCCCCACACTCGTCAGCGAGGCCGACGGCGTCCTGACGATCGCGGTGTCGGCTGCCGGCGCGGGCAACTCCCTCGACGACGGCGGGATCGCCGCCGGCACCCAGGCGCTGCGCGAGGTGGCACGTGGCCGTCGTGACGTGGGCGCGGTGCTGCTCGTCGGTCCGGGCAAGAACTTCTGTGCAGGCGGCAACGTGCGCGCTTTCGCCGCCGCCGACGATCGCCCCACCTACCTGCGCCTGATCGCCGACAACTTCCATGCCTTCGTGACGGCCCTGTACGAGGCCGATATCCCGGTCGTCGCCGCCGCGAAGGGCTGGTCGGCCGGAGCCGGCATGTCGCTGGTCCTGCACGCCGACGTCGCGATCGGCGGCACCTCGTCCAAGCTGCGTCCCGCGTACCGCGGCATCGGCCTCACCCCCGACGGCGGACTCACCTGGACCCTCCCCCGTGCGGTCGGCGCGGCCCGGGCCCGCCAGATCATCCTCACCGACCGGGTTCTTTCCGCCGACGACGCGCTGAACTGGGGCATCTTCTCCGAGGTCGTCGCCGACGAGGACGTCGAGGCCGTGGCGCGCGCCAACGCCGAGAAGATCGCCGCCGGGCCGCGCTCCGCCGACTCCGGCACCAAGCACCTGCTCTCGGTCTCGTCGGAGAACTCGCTCATCGAGCAGCTCGCCCTCGAGGGTCGCTCCATCTCCGAGCGGTCGGGGCTGGCCGAAGGCATCGAAGGGGTCGACGCGTTCGTGGGCAAGCGCGCGCCGGAGTTCGGCAAGAGTCGCTGACTCTCATCGCTGCAAGCGAGCCTCGACGGGCCTGGTAAGTCGCTCTCACCAGGCCCGTCGACGCTCACCGCTATCGCTCCTCGCACCTCGGGGAGCCCAGATCAGGGCAGTCGCCAGTCCACCGGGTCGGCGCCGAGGTCGGCGAGTTCTTCGTTGGCCCGGCTGAACGGGCGCGACCCGAAGAAGCCGCGCGATGCGGACAGCGGTGACGGGTGTGCGGAGACGATGGTCGGGACGTCCGGCAACCACTCCTGCAGCGAGGCGGCGTCCTTGCCCCACAGGATCGCGACGAGCGGTTCGTCGCGGTCGACGAGTGCCTTGATCGCGCATTCGGTGACCGTCTCCCAGCCCTTCTTGCGATGAGACGCGGGCTCCCCCGGCGCGACCGTCAGGACGCGGTTCAGCAACAACACTCCGTTGTCCGCCCACGGGGTGAGGTCACCGTTGCTCGGCATCGGATATCCGAGATCCGAGCAGTACTCGGTGTAGATGTTGGCCAGCGACCGCGGGATCGGACGTACGTCGGGGGCCACGGAGAAGCTCAGTCCGACAGCATGTCCCGGAGTCGGGTACGGGTCCTGCCCGACGATGAGCACGCGCACGTCGTCGATCGGCCGGGTGAACGCCCGCAGGATGTGTTGCCCGGCGGGCAGATAGCGGCGTCCCTCGGCGATCTCGTTGCGCAGGAACTGGCCCATCTCGGTGATGATCGGCTCGACCGGGGCGAGGGCCTCGGCCCAGCCGGGGTCGATGATCTCGGCGAGCGGTTTGGTCGGTGCGGTCACTCCGGTCTCCCCATCGGTCCCATCGGTGCGGTCATTCGTGTCAGTCGAGTCGCCGCAGCGACTTGCGGTAGTACTGGGCGTTCTGGAAGTACATGTCGCTGTTGAGGTCAGTGTGTCCGTCGGGGACCTCGTAGTTCTCGCGCAGGCGGGCGGGCACGCCGAGCGCCATGCGGCGCGGCGGCACGTCGAATTTGAACGGGACGACGGCGCCGGCTCCGACGATCGCTCCGTTGCCGACCGTCGAACCGTTGAGGACCACCGAGCCGGAGGCGATGAGGCAGTCGTCGCCGATGGTCGCGCCCTCGATGTGCGCGTTGTGTCCGACGACGCAGCGGGCGCCGATCACGGTCGGTTCGAAGACGGTGCAGTGGATGACCGTGCCGTCCTGGATGTTGCTGCGCTCACCGATGGTGATGGTGCCGTAGTCGCCGCGCAGGACGGCGCCGGGCCATACCGAGACGCCGTCACCCAGAGTGACGGCTCCGATCACCACCGCATCGGGATGGACATAGGTGTCGTTGCCCAGAACGGGCTCGCGGTCGTCGAGTGCGTAGATCGCCATACGGAGACTCTAGCCACGTACGGACAGCGGTCCGTGCCCGCCCGCGCCGGTCACACGCTCCAGGCCAGCCGGAACCGTTCGGTGAGTGCTTCGGGGGTGTGATCGGGGATGTGGGTGACCTCGTACCGGCGGACCGCCACGAGCGCATCGACCGCCGGGTCGCCCAGGATCCCGCGCAGCAGCGGCGACACGTCCATCCGGTCGACAACCTCGCTCTGATCGGTGGAGAGCAGTGTTCGTTCCCCGGCTGCACGGGTGCGCGGGTCGACGCCGACCTCGGGCGGCAGGGTGGCCTTCCGCTCGATTCCGGCCGCCGCCGCGCCCAGGATGGCGGCGGTGGCGAAGTAGACGTTCGCCGACGGGTCGGCGATCTTCACCTCGACGTTGGCACCCCGTCCCCTGACGTCCGATGTATCTCGCCGGGCATCAGCGGCACTCGCGTCTGCCGAGTCCGCACGGACCAGGCGCACCGCCGCTTCGCGGTTCTCCACGCCCCAACAGACGTGCGCGCCGGCCCACTGACCGGGCAGCATGCGCAAGCCTGACACCACCGATCCGCACAGCACACCCTGTAGTTCGAGGAGCGCGTCGACTATGCCTGCGACCGCGTGGGCACCGTCTGGCGTCATCCCGGCGACGCCGGTTCCGCCCGAGAACAGGGGCCGACCTCCACGGTGTAACGAGACATGTTGATGAGCACCGCATCCGGCTTCGTCGACGAAGGGTTTAGGGGAAAAGCCGGCGCGCAGACCGTGTTTGCGGGCAAGGCGACCGATGATGAGCCGCGTGAGTACCAGCCGGTCGGCGGCGGTGATGGGGTCCGCCGGCCCCAGAGAAACCTCGAACTGCCAACGCGCATGCTCCGGATGCAGCTGTTCGACCGTGATACCCGCGGCACGACACGAGACGAGGACGTCCCGCACGAACTCCTCGTACTCCAGCAGCCCGACCGCGCCATACGGGGTCCACGGAGCGGACGGCAGCGGCGATCCGTCCGCAGCCAGGAGAACGAACTCGAGTTCGTGGCCGACCATGGCGTGCAGGCCGGCATCCGCCAGTTCCGCGACGACGCGACGCAGGGTGCCACGGGCGCACTGCGGCACCGGATCCCCGGCGAGGCCGAAGAACTCGCCGGGCGCCCAGCTCAGCGTCGGGTCCACCTCCACCCGCGCGCCGAGATCGATCCGGATGCGCTGGTCCCCCACCACCCCGACCTCGTCACTGAACGCGATTCCGGTCTGGTCGATCGCGAAGGCATGCCACGACGGACTGGCGCCGAGCCCCACCGACGCGAACACCGGGACGCGTTCCGGGGTGACCGTCTTCGCCAGCGTCAGTCCGGCCGGGTTGACGACGGTCGCGAGGAGGATCGACGACGATGAGTCGCCGGCGGAATCGGATCGCGAGTCCATGTCCACAGTGTCGTGGAGCGCGGCGGTTCCGGTGGCGGAACCGTACGGATTCGGCACATCATCCGCGCGGCTCGGCGAACGACTGCCACCCGTGCAGGTCCGGTCCGTCGGGTCCGCCGACGCGCCGGCCGTCGACCCACACCTCCGGGGTCGTCGACGTGGCCTCGCGGACCGACCCGATCACGGTCCAACCGTCGGGCACGGACGCGGCGTCGAAGGCCGCGAGCAGGTGGTGATCCTCGCCACCCGTCAGAACCCATTCGTCCACTTCCGCTCCGAGTTCCGTTGCCAGGCGGGCCAGATCGGGTCGTCGCGGCACCGCGGCGACCTCGACGGCCATCGCCACCTGCGCGGCCCGCGACATGGTGATCAGTTCTTCGACGAGACCGTCGGAGATGTCGGTCATCGCATGCGCTCCGGCAGCGGCCGCGACGGGACCCTGACTCAGATCAGGCATCGGAACACGATGCAGAGCAACCACTTCCGTCCACTGCGCATCGTCGACGCCGGGCGTCGACAGCACCGCGAGCCCGGCGGCGCTCGCACCCAGGGGACCGCTCACGGCGAGTACGTCGCCAGGACGGGCACCGCCCAACGACACCGGCCGTCGACCTTCGAGCGCCCCGACCGCGGTGACGCTCACGACCACCTGCTCCGCCGCCACCAGGTCCCCGCCGAGAACTCGTGCGCCCAGCGCATGTGCGGCGCCGACGACACCGTCGTTGAGGTCGAGGATGACGCCCACTCGAGTCGCAGCCGGGCAGGCGATGGACACCACCAGCCCTGTCGTCCGACCACCCATCGCGGCGACGTCGGCCGAACTCTGGACCACCGCCCGCGCCCCGATCTGCTGCGGCGTCGACCAGTCGAACCGGAAATGCCGTCCCTCGACCACCGTGTCGGTGCTGATGACCGCCGACCCGCCGATGTCGAGGACGGCCGCGTCGTCGCCCGAGCCGATCACGATGTCGTCAACGGGCCCGGCCGCGGTCGCTGCCGCGGTGAGTGCGGCGATCACCGCCCGCTCGCCGATCTCCCCGACGGAGTCGGACCTGTCGATACGGACGGAGTCGGACCTGTCGATACCGACGGAGTCGGACCTGTCCATACCGACGGAGTCGGGGCCGTCTGAGCCACCGCTGTCGGACCTGTCCATACCGACGTTGTCGGGGCCGTTGGTACCGACTTCCTCGGGGGTCACTTGTCGGGTCTCACTCTCGTCGGGTCCGCTTTGAGTCGCGCGCGAGCGGGTTTGTCGGTGACAATGTGTGCCACAGTGTATTGGGCTCACGGCGAACGGTGTTCGCCGCGCAGCACCCATTGCCGCCGGATTCGACAGCCCGTGTCGGCGATGGGGCACGAACGGAGAGGATGTCCGTGGTTCAGGCATACATACTGATCCAGACCGAGGTCGGTAGAGCCGCCCTGGCGGCGGCGACGATCGCCGAGATCTCGGGGGTCGCCTCATCCGAAGAGGTCAGCGGACCCTATGACGTGATCGTCCGGGTGGATGCCGCCGATGCGACGCAACTCACCGAGAATGTGGTTCCTCAGATCCAGAAGGTCGACGGGATCACCCGCACCCTGACCTGCTCGGTGGTCGGCAACACCCGCGGGTCACGGTTCCCCGGTCCCGGCGTCGGCGCAGACGTGCACGGCTCCTAATGTGGTGGCGTGACGTCAGCAGGTTCGGATGACACCCCGCAGGATCCCGTGGACGACCCGGTCGCCGGTGACCCGGCCCGTGGCGACGACGCCACAGCCACCGAGGACCCCGTCGCCGACGAGCGCTACGGCACCGACTCCCGGCTGAGTCCTGCGCTCATCGCGACCCTCGTCGCCATCCCCATCATGGTGATCGCGGGATTCATAGCGTTCGCCGCGCTGCGCCCCGACACAGTGAATCCCGTCGAGTCCTATGCCGCGGACGGCAGCGCATCAGCGGACTGCACGCGACTGCTCGAGGCGGTGCCGCAGACGTTCGAGGGATTCGGCAGCAAGGAGATCTCCGGGGACCGCGCGACCTGGCCCGCGGAGGGGTCCGGCGACGATCTGACGCTCCGCTGCGGTGTGACCCGTCCGGCGGAACTGTCCCCGACGAGCAACCTCCAGGAGATCCACGCCGCGGGCCAGGCCGGTGTGCAGTGGTTCATCACCGACACCGTCGACGGCTCCGGCCAGGCCTACGTATGCGTCGACCACCGTCCCTACGTCGCGCTGTGGGTTCCGTCGAATGCCGGGAACGGTCCGATCACCGACATCTCGGGTTTCATCGACCAGACACTCGAACGCGGCCCACTCGACTTCGGCTGACCTGCCGCCGGATTCCGCGGGTCGGCTCCGCCGGGCTCAGTCCCGGTAGATCTCCGGCTTGGCACTGCGGCCGAGCAGTGAGTTGATGGCGTCGGCGACCGACTGCCCGTCGTGGCACACCTTGTGCACCGCGTCCGTGAGCGGCATCGGGACCTGATGCTTCTCGGCGAGCGCGCGTACCGACGAACACGACTTCACGCCCTCCGCGACCTGCCCGTTGGTGGCCGCCTGCGCCTCGGCCATCGTCGCCCCTTCGCCCAGCCGCGCACCGAAGCTCCGGTTCCGCGACAGCGGGGACGAGCAGGTTGCGACCAGGTCGCCCACACCCGCGAGTCCGGCGAGGGTCTCGATTTCTGCGCCGACGGCAACGCCCAGGCGGATGGTCTCGGCGAGACCGCGGGTGATGATCGTGGCGAGCGTGTTCTGGCCGAATCCGACGCCGCTGGCGATACCGCACGCGAGGGCGATCACGTTCTTCGCCGAGCCGCCGATCTCGCATCCGATGACGTCGGTGTTGGTGTAGGGGCGGAAGTAGCGCGTGCTGAAAGCACTCTGCAGGGTGACCGCGCGTGATTCGTCGGTGCAGGCGATCACGGTCGCCGCGGGCTGCCCTTCGGCGACCTCGTGCGCGAGGTTGGGTCCGGTGAGCACCGCGATCCGGTCGTCGGCCACTCCGGTGACCTCGGCGATGACCTCGCTCATCCGCAGCAGCGTGCTGGTCTCGATGCCTTTGGCGAGCGACACCAGCGACGCATCGGAGCCGATGTGCGGAGTCCACTGCTTGAGATTCTCCCGCAGTGACTGCGACGGCACCCCGCAGACAACGATGTCGGCGCCGCTCAGGGCCGCCACCGGGTCGCTGGTCGCAGTGAGTTCTCCGGGCAGCGTGATGTCCGACAGATAGTTCGGATTGACGTGTTCGGAGTTGATCGCATCGGCCAGTTCCGGGCGTCGAGCCAGATGACCGTCTCGGTCCCCGCGTCGACGAGAACCTTCGCCACCGCCGTACCCCAGGAACCAGCACCCATGACCGCCGCGCGCACCGCACTCCTCCTGCCCCGTGTCCGTTTCACCGGACCGAACGACTACCTGCCCACCCTAATGCCAGTCCACTTCTGACCGACCCGGAATGTCACCCACGGTCCCGTGGTGGACCATGATGGTCAGCATGGACCACAGCGCCGTCGACATGAGCGTCGACCTCAGCGCCGCCTCGGGGAGCCCCGCGGCCGGCGGGGCGACGGTCGCGGCCGTGCTGGCGGTCAAGAGTCTGCATCGCGCGAAGTCGAGGCTGGCGGCCACGCTGGCGTCGGCCTTCGGCCACGACGATCCGACGACCCGCGGCTGGCTGGTCCTGGCGATGTTCCTCGACACGGTCGAGGCGCTGCGCGGTGCCGGCGTCTCGAGGGTGGTGGTCGTCAGTCCCGACGACGACGTGCTCGCCGCCGCGCAACGCGCCGGTACCCATGGGCTGCCCGAGGTGGTCTCCCCGCCCGCAGGCCCGGGACTCAACGTCGCCTTCGGTCACGGTGCACGGTGGGCGCGGGAGACGTGGCCGGATTCGACGCGGGTCGTGTTCGTCCAGGCCGATCTGCCCGCTGCCACCAGCGACTCGATGCGCGAGGTTCTGCAGGAGGCGCCGGCCCACCGACTCAGCTTCCTCACCGACCGCGACGGGACCGGCACCGTTCTGCTGCACGGCACCTTCACCCCCGACGACCCCGGCGCGCTCGACGACGCACCGCGTTTCGGCCCGGGATCGGCGGCTGCGCACCGAGCCGCCGGCGCCGTCGAACTCGACCCCGCGCACACGCGGTGGACCGATCTGCGTACGGACGTCGACACCGCAACCGATCTCGACGCCGCACGCGCACTCGGCCTCGGCCTCCACACCGCCGACGCTCTGCGTCGTCTGTGACGATCGGTCCGCGTCACGTCTGAGGGTGCGCGACTTCGCCTGTCGCACCGTGCCGATTCGGACATCGTGCCGCCGACGGTGAGGTTCCGGCCTCCGACCCATCCCAAGCGCGGTGAGTTTGAGCCATGATTGACGGGTGAGCCCTGCCGACGACACCTCAACGACCACCGCAACGGTCACGACCACGCCGATCCCCAATGCACCGCCGGCCGCAACCCTCGTCCCCGACGAGTCCGCGGACCTGCCCGAGGACCGGTACCTGAACCGCGAATTGAGTTGGCTCGACTTCAACTCCCGTGTGCTGGCCCTCGCCGAGGACACCTCGCTGCCGCTCCTCGAGCGGGCGAAGTTCCTCGCCATCTTCGCCTCCAACCTCGACGAGTTCTTCATGGTCCGGGTCGCCGGCCTGAAGCGTCGCGACGAGACGGGTCTGTCGGTCCGGTCCGCCGACGGGTTGTCCCCGCGCGAGCAGCTGATGCGCATCGCCGGCCGCACGCAGAGCATCGCCGACCGCCATGCCCGCGTCTTCCTCGACTCGGTCCGGCCGGCGTTGGCCGCCAACGACATCTATGTCGTCTCCTGGTCGCAGCTGACCGACGAACAACGCGCCCGCATGGTCGATTACTTCCAGGACGAGGTCTTCCCCGTCCTGACGCCGCTGGCCGTCGACCCGGCTCACCCGTTCCCGTACATCAGCGGCCTGTCGCTGAACCTCGCGGTGACCGTCAAAGACATCAACGAGAGCGGCGAGCATTTCGCGCGAGTGAAGGTCCCCGACAATGTGAACCGCTTCATCCGGGTCGATCAGCTGGTGCCGTACCGCGGCGCCGACGACGGGCGCCCCAAACAGGCGGTGTACCTCCCCATGGAGCACCTCATCGCCGCCAACCTGGGCAACCTGTTCCCTGGCATGGAAGTCGTTGAGCATCACGCCTTCCGGATCACCCGCAACGCCGACTTCGAGGTAGAGGAAGATCGCGACGAGGATCTCCTGCAGGCGCTCGAGCGGGAACTCGCCCGACGCCGGTTCGGCTCGCCGGTCCGACTCGAAGTGGCCGACGACATGAGCGAGCACATGCTCGAACTGTTGCTGCGCGAACTCGACGTGAACCCGGCCGACGTCATCCAGGTGCCCGGTCTGCTCGATCTGTCTTCGCTTTTCGAGCTCTACGACCTCGATCGGCCGCATCTGAAGGACCGCCCGTTCGTGCCGGGCACGCACCCGGCGTTCGGCGAACGGGAGACGCCCAAGAGCGTCTTCTCCACGCTGCGCGAGGGTGATGTCCTCGTGCACCACCCTTACGATTCGTTCTCGACGAGCGTGCAGCGCTTCATCGAACAGGCCGCGGCCGACCCTCAGGTCCTCGCGATCAAGCAGACGCTGTACCGCACCTCGGGTGACTCCCCGATCGTCAACGCGCTCATCGACGCCGCCGAGGCAGGCAAGCAGGTCGTGGCGCTGGTGGAGATCAAGGCCCGCTTCGACGAGCAGGCCAACATCAAGTGGGCCCGGCAACTCGAGCAGGCGGGAGTGCACGTCGTCTACGGACTCGTGGGACTCAAGACGCACTGCAAGACGTGTCTCGTGGTGCGGCGTGAGGGCTCGACGATCAAGCGCTACTGCCACATCGGCACCGGCAACTACAACCCGAAGACCGCGCGGTTGTACGAGGACGTGGGCCTGCTGACGGCCGCCCCCGACATCGGCGCGGACCTGACCGACCTGTTCAACACGCTGACCGGATACTCACGCAAGAAGGAGTACCGGAACATCCTCGTTGCCCCGCAGGGCATCCGGGCGGGCATCATCGAGCGAATCCACCGCGAGATCGAACTGTTCCGCGCGGGCGACGATCGTGCCCGCGTGCAGCTGAAGGCCAACGCGCTGGTCGACGAGCAGGTGATCGACGCGCTGTATCGCGCGTCCCAGAACGGGGTTCCGGTCGACGTGGTGGTCCGCGGCATCAGCGCACTGCGCCCGGGGATGGAAGGTGTCAGCGACAACATCAACGTCCGGTCCATCCTCGGTCAGTTCCTCGAGCACTCGCGAATCCTGCATTTCGGTGCCCAGAACGAGTATTGGATCGGCAGCGCCGACATGATGCACCGCAATCTCGACCGCCGCGTCGAGGTGATGGTGAACGTACGCGACAAGCGTCTTGCCGGCGAGCTCGGCGACATCTTCGACTCGGCCCTCGACCCCCGCACCCGTTGCTGGGTCCTGCAGACCGACGGTAGCTGGGTGGCCTCACCCGCCGCCGGCGAAGAGGTCCGCGATCACCAGCGGCAGATGATGCGCCGCAATCGTCGTCGGCCGGAGACCATTTCGTGACCGGCCGATCTCGGCGCCCCGTCCCGACGGTGATCACCGATGAGTAAGAACCCGCCGAAGGATGTGTGGGCCGCGGGCGCCGTGGTCTGGCGTCCGGGGACGTCGGGCTCGACGGCGACGGAGGACGTGGAGATCGCCGTCGTCCACCGGCCGCGCTACGACGACTGGACGATCCCGAAGGGCAAGGGTGAATCGGGCGAGACCCTCGTCGACACCGCGGTTCGCGAGATCGCCGAGGAGACCGGACAACACGTCGTCCTCGGACGGCACCTGGGCGATGTCCACTACGACGTCGAGGCAGGTCGCAAACACGTGCGCTACTGGTCGGCGCGCGGTGGCGACGCTGCGTTCACCCCGGACGACGAGGTCGACGAATTGCGCTGGCTCACGGTCGAGAAGGCGCGTGAGACACTGAGCCACGAGTTGGATCGCGAGATCCTGAGCGAGTTCACGCGGCTGCCGGCCGATCTGCACACCCTGTTGTTGGTGCGCCACGCCAAGGCCGGTCGGCGCTCTCAGTACAAGGGCGACGACCGCCTCCGTCCGCTCGACGCCGTCGGACGCACGCAGTCGGCGGCGCTCGTCCCCCTTCTGCTGGCCTTCGGCGCCCGTCGGGTTCACGCCGCAGATCGGGTGCGCTGCGAGCAGACGCTCGAGCCGCTGCGGGACCGCCTCGAGGTCGAGGCGCGGAGCGAGCCGGATCTCTCCGAAGAGGTCTACCGCGCGGATCCGGCGGCGGCACAACGCCGGATCCGGGAGCTGGCGTCCGAGATGCCGGACACCCTGGCGGTGTGCAGCCAGGGCAAGGTGATCCCGCCGCTCATGGAATGGTGGGCCGAGCAGGACGGGATCACGCTGCCGAAGGCGTCGAACCGCAAGGGCAGCGTATGGGTCTGCTCTCTTCTCGACGGCCGGCTCGTGGCGGCCGATCACATCGCGAGTCCACTGCCCCCGGGCTGAGCACCCCCGGACACAGATCAACCCCTGGCGGGGAAGTCACCAGGGGTTGATCTGAGAGGTTTGCCCTACCGGGCCGGTTTTCAGCGACGCGTCGACTTCTTGGCCGGAGCCTTCTTGGCCGCAGTCTTCTTGGCCGGAGCCTTCTTTGCCGCGGTCTTCTTCGCCGGCGCAGCTTCTTGGCCGCGGTGGTCTTCTTCGCCGCGGTCGTCGTCTTCTTTGCTGCGGTCGTCTTCTTCGCCGGCGCAGCTTCTTGGCCGCGGTGGTCTTCTTCGCTGCCGTGGTCTTGGCCGGCGCCTTCTTGGCCGCGGTCTTCTTGGCCGGGGTGGCCTTCTTTGCCGCGGTCTTCTTCGCCGGGGCCGCCTTCTTGGCCGCCGTGGTGGTGGTGCCGCTGCCGCGCTTCACAGCCGGACCGCTGGCAGCAAGCTTCTGCTTGCCGGCCACGACGGCCTTGAACTGAGCGCCCGGACGGAACGCGGGAACCGAAGTAGCACGGACCTTCACGGTCTCGCCCGTGCGCGGGTTGCGAGCCACGCGCGGCGCGCGCTTCCGCTTCTCGAAAACACCGAAGCCGGTGATCGTCACGCTCTCGCCCTTGTGGACCGCGCGAACGATCGTGTCGACGACGAGCTCGACGGCTTCAGTCGCAGTCTTGCGATCCGCGTCGAGCTTCTTGGTCAGCTCATCGATGAGCTCCGCCTTGTTCATGAGTACCTCCGCAAGCTGATCTGACCGATTTTCGGCCAGCTACCAACACACGGTAAACGTCGAATTTGAAAACGTCCATCTTCCACGCCAATTAAGACGCCGTGTTGCGAAATCGCATGTCAGCTCACAAGGTCTCCGCTTCGGCGGGACCCGGCCGTTCGCGCGGCCGACAAGGGTCTCCGGTCAGTCCTCGAGAGTCCTCGGTTTGAACGACGGGCGCTTCGATTCGTACTCGGAAATCGCGTCTACCTGGCGCAACGTCAATCCGATGTCGTCGAGACCCTCCATCAGGCGCCACCGCGTGTAGTCATCAATTGCCAACGGCACCACGAGGTCTCCGGCGGTGACGGTCTTATCGACAAGGCTCACCGTGATTTCCATCCCGGGACTCTCTTCGAGTCGCTTCCACAGCAATTCGACGTCGGACTGCTCGACCTGGGCAGCGACGAGCCCGGCCTTACCGGCGTTCCCGCGGAAGATGTCGGCGAAACGAGACGAGATCACCACGCGGAACCCGAAAT
This sequence comes from Gordonia sp. CNJ-863, assembly GCF_001942325.1. Classification (NCBI taxonomy): domain Bacteria; kingdom Bacillati; phylum Actinomycetota; class Actinomycetes; order Mycobacteriales; family Gordoniaceae; genus Gordonia; species Gordonia sp. CNJ-863. Next base: position 4,744 of record NZ_MKKG01000014.1, on the reverse strand, counting down.
CGGACAGCGCCCACACCGCGTGCTCGCGCGAGGAACCGGTGCCGAAGTCCGGACCGGCGACGAGCACCGAGCCGTTGCTCCACGGCTCGTTGTTGAGGATGAAGTCCGGATCGGTGCGCCACCCGGCGAACAGACCGTCCTCAAAGCCCGTGCGGGTCACGCGCTTCAGGTACTCGGCCGGGATGATCTGGTCGGTGTCGACGTTGCTGCGGCGCAGCGGGACGCCAATGCCCGTGTGTTCGGTGAACGGCTGCATTTTTCAAAGCCCCTGTTCGGAAGTTGTCTGGAATGTGGTCTGGGGGTTACTCAACCGAGATCGGCCGGAGCGGACAGCGTCCCGCGGATCGCGGTCGCGGCCGCGACAGCCGGGGACACCAGGTGGGTCCGTCCGCCCTTGCCCTGCCGCCCTTCGAAATTGCGGTTCGACGTCGACGCGCAACGCTCGCCGGGCGCGAGCTGATCCGGGTTCATTCCCAGACACATCGAGCAACCGGCCTGACGCCACTCGGCGCCGGCGTTCAGGAAGATCTCCCCGAGACCCTCTTCCTCGGCCTGGGCGCGGACCCGCATCGAGCCGGGCACGATGAGCATCCGCATGCCGTCGGCGAGCTTGCGCCCCTTGAGCACGTCGGCGACCGCGCGCAGATCCTCGATGCGACCGTTGGTGCACGATCCGACGAAGACGGTGTCGACCTTGATGTCACGCAACGGCGTACCGGGTTTCAGGTCCATGTACTCGAGGGCCTTCGCAGCGGCGCTCGACGCGACCTCGTCACCGAACTCTGCGGGGTTCGGAACGGTCGATCCCAGCGGGGCGCCCTGGCCCGGGTTGGTTCCCCAGGTGACGAACGGGGTCAGCTCGGTGGCGTCGATGTGGACCTCGGCGTCGAAGACGGCGTCGTCGTCGGTGCGCAGGCTGTCCCAGTAGGCAACAGCCGCATCCCATTCGGCACCCTTCGGGGCGTGCGGACGCCCCTTGAGGAACTCGTAGGTGACCTCGTCGGGAGCGATCATCCCGGCGCGGGCGCCGGCCTCGATCGACATGTTGCACACGGTCATCCGGGCTTCCATCGAGAGCTTGCGGATCGCCTCGCCGCGGTACTCGAGGATGTATCCCTGCCCACCGCCGGTGCCGATCCTGGCGATGATCGCCAGGATGAGGTCCTTGGCCGTGACGCCGGGCGGCAGCTCGCCGTCGACGTTGATCGCCATCGTCTTGAACGGACGCAGCGAAAGCGTCTGCGTGGCGAGGACGTGCTCCACCTCACTGGTGCCGATACCCATCGCGATCGATCCGAAGGCGCCGTGGGTGGCCGTGTGGCTGTCACCGCACACCACGGTCATGCCGGGCTGCGTCAGACCCAGCTGCGGGCCGACGACATGCACGATGCCCTGCTCGACATCACCCATCGGGTGTAGCCGGACACCGAACTCCTCGCAGTTCTTGCGGAGGGTGTCGACCTGGGTGCGCGACACCGGGTCGGCGATCGGCTTGTCGATGTCGATCGTCGGGACGTTGTGGTCCTCGGTCGCGATCGTCAGGTCGAGACGCCGCACGGGACGTCCCGCCAACCGGAGCCGTCGAAGGCCTGCGGACTGGTGACCTCGTGCACGAGATGGAGGTCGATGTAGATCAGGTCCGGGTTCCTGGTTCCGGACGCATCTGCTTCACCGGGCACGACAACGTGGTCGCGCCAGACCTTCTCGGCAAGAGTAAGCGGCTGGGCTGGGCTGTTGCTCATGGCTGCACTCGATATCTTCTCGGGTTCGGCGGACGGTGCACGCCCATCTCGCGATGAAACGTGCATCTCACTATTTGGACAGCTAGTATCGTCCTATGGGAAAGGATAGCGCATCCGGAGTCAGCAGCGGAATCGGCGTACTCGACAAATCCGTGGCTGTGCTCCATGCCATCGCGGAGGCCCCGTGCAACCTCTCGGAGTTGTGCGAGCGGACCGGGCTCCCGCGTGCCACGGCCCACCGTCTGGCGGTGGGTCTCGAGACCCACCGCTTCCTCGCCCGCGACATCACCGGCCGCTGGCAGCCGGGGCCGGCCCTCGGCGAACTCGCCGCATCCGCCCACGATCCCGTGACCGAGTCGGCCCTGATGGTCCTTCCCCGGCTCCGCGACATCACCGGCGAATCGGTACAGGTCTATCGCCGCGAAGGTGCCGAGCGCGTGTGCGTGGCGGCGATGGAACCGCCGACCGGACTCCGCGACACCGTGCCCGTCGGAACGCGCTTCCCGATGACCGCCGGCTCCGCGGCCAAGGTCCTGCTCGCCTGGGCCGACCCCGCGACGCAGCGCGCACTGCTGCACGACAGCGTCTTCGGTGAACGGACACTGCACGAGATCCGACGCCGCGGCTGGGCCCAGAGTGCCGGCGAACGTGCCGCGGGCGTGGCGAGCGTCTCTGCGCCCGTGCGCGACGGCAACGGCGACGTCGTCGCGGCGATCTCGGTGTCCGGCCCGATCGACCGCATGGGCCGACGGCCCGGCGCCCGGTGGGCCGCCGATCTCCTCGCCGCCGCAGACGCGATCCACAAGCGCCTGCAGACCTCCCGCGCCTGAGTCACCTTGGCGTGTCCCCCGTGAACCGGTCCGGTCTGTTTTAGAGTCCTGATTGCCCTGTTGAGGGCAGAGAAGGGACGATGAGGATCATGGCAGGACGCAAGCGCCACTCGGCAGAGGACATTGTGCGCAAGTTGCGCCGGGCTGACGAGTTGGCGGCGCAGGGCAAGACCGGCGAGGAGATCGCCGCCGACCTCGAGGTGTCGGCAGCGACGTTGTACAACTGGCGCCGCCAGTACGGCGGCATGGACGGTGACGCGGCCAAGGAGCTCAAGGAGCTGCGTGAGCAGAACGGCCGGCTCAAGCGGCTGCTCGCCGATGCCGAGTTGGAGAAGGACGCGCTACGGGAGATCGCCAAGGGAAAATTCTGAGCCCAACCGCCAAACGCGCCGCCATCGACATGCTCAAAGACGTGATGAACATGTCAGAACGCAAGGCGTGCAAGGTTGTTGGGCTTGCTCGTTCAGCGTATCGTCAACTGCCGCAAGCGCACACCCCGGCTGACCCGGATGCTGGCCTGCGCCAGCAGCTACGAACCTACGCCCGTCAGAACCCACGCCACGGGTTCCGTCGGGCGTGGGCCTGGCTGCGTTTCGACGAAGGCGACACCGTGAACAAGAAGAAGGTCCACCGGCTGTGGAAGGAAGAAGGATTGCAGGTGCGCCGGGCGCCGGGCGCCGCGGCGTAAACGGGCCGGCCAGTCGTCGGTGCCGATTGTCACCGCGGACGCACCGAAAGTGGTGTGGGCATTGGACTTTCAGTTCGACTCCACTGTCGACGGACACAAGATCAAGATCGCGTCCATGGTCGATGAACACACCCGGATGTCGCTGCTCAACATTGTGGATCGCTCGATCGCCGCCGACCGGTTGATCGAGGAGTTGAAGAAGACCTTCGCGATCTGGGGTGGCCCACCGAAGGTGCTGCGCATGGACAACGGCCCTGAGTTCATCTCTGAGGCCCTCCAGACGTTCTGTGCAGGGTCGGTGGGGATCTCCTACATTCCGCCTGGCACGCCGTGGAACAACGGGTTCATCGAGTCGTTCAACAACCGGTTGCGCGACGAGTGTTTGAACCGCAACTGCTGGCCCACCCTGTTGGAGGCCCGCGTGGTCATCGAAGACTTCAAAGACGACCACAACCACCGACACCGCCACTCAGCGCTGGGCTACAAGACCCCGGCCGAGTACGCTGCCCGATGCACCCACCAGCACCACCCCGTGGGCTGCGAGATCGACTGACCGACCGCAAGTAAGAACTGGCTCTAGGACCGACTGGACCGGTTATCGGGGACCTGCCAACCTTCACGGCCGCTCCCGATAGTGACCGTTCCGTGCGACGGGTCCGTCGGATAGCTTCGTCACATGGGAGTCAACCAACGCAACCAGATCGTCATGTCCGACGCCGAGATCGAGGACTTCGTCACACGCAGCCGCACGGCCACCCTCGCGACCACGGGCCCCGACGGCGGCATCCACCTCGTCGCCATGTGGTACGGCGTCATCGACGGCGAGATCTGGTTCGAGACGAAGTCCAAGTCGCAGAAGGCGGTCAACCTCCGCCGCAACAACCGGTGCACGGTGATGATCGAGGACGGCGACACCTACGACACGTTGCGCGGCGTCAGCTTCGAGGGAACCGCCGAGATCCTCGACGACCCCGACTCCTGCCTGAAGATAGGGATCAGCGTCTGGGAGCGCTACACGGCCCCTTACACCGAGGAGTCGCGTCCCTTCGTCGAGCAGATGATGCACAAGCGCGTGGCCGTCCGCCTGGTGCCCTCACGCGTCCGCTCGTGGGATCACCGCAAGCTCGGCATCCCGGAGATGCCGGCGTCGGGAAGCACCGCGCAGTACCTGTAACCCAATCCCCGCACTCACGGACTCGCCCGTCTCGCGATCACCACATCGCGATACGGGCGAGTTGCTCTGTCGCACAGAGAAAAGCACCCTCCCCCTGCTGGACAGAGGGAGGGTGCTTCTGTAGCCCCGACGGGATTCGAACCCGCGCTACCGCCTTGAGAGGGCGCGTCCTAGGCCGCTAGATGTACTGCCCAGGCAGGTTGGTTGAGGGATTGCGACGACACGCGGTAGTGGGTCGTTGAACAGCGAAGGTCTCCCGTCGTGAAGTGGAGCTGCTACGACACACACTTCACAACCGGGAGACCTTCGT
>NZ_MKKG01000013.1:0-97902 GCF_001942325.1 Gordonia sp. CNJ-863 | reverse complement strand
GGTCCTGTCGGTGTGAGTGATGAGGTGTAGGGGCTTTCATCTTCACACCACAGGACCCGCCCGCATCCCCGGCTCGCCGCCGCCGAACCCGACCTACATCTTGTGCCCGGTAGAACCCGTTCTACGCACCGTCAATCAGGAAGAGCCAGTAAAGTCTCGCCCACGGCGGGACGTGGCGATCGGGCCGCGGCCGGGGGGATCGGACGAGACAGATGATGGAGTGTTGAACCGCGACGCAACGGTGATCGCGGTCTCGGTGGACCCCTATCACCGCGCTGTCGTCGCCTACGGGCATCAGGCCGCCGTGTCGATCGCCGAACGGTTCGTCGAGCAGGTCCTGAAACCGATCAGTCCGCGCGCCCGGTTCGAACGCCGCTCGGACCTGCAGTGGCTGATCTCCCTCTCCGTCGACGACGGCGGCCACGACGCGCTCATCGACGCGACCCGGCGCAAACTCGGCGCGCACACCGTCAGCGACGGCGATCGCAGCGCCTTCCTCGACGTCTGCATGGGTGTCGCCATAGGTGCAGACCTCCGCGCCGATGAGGCCGACCTGGTGCGGCACGCCGACGCCGCCCTGTGCGTCGCGCTCACCCGGCGGGTGCACGTCGAGTTCGCGCACCCGAGCATGGTGCGGCAGATCAGCGCGGAGGTCGACCTCGCGGCCTGGCTCACCCGGTCGGTGGAGCGCGACTTCTCGGTCTTCTATCAACCGATCGTCGCGATGGCGGACCGGCGGGTGGTCGGTTATGAGTCGCTGCTGCGGTGGCACACCGAATCCGGCGTTCTCGCCCCCGATGCGTTTCTCGCAGTGGCCGAGGGTATCTCGCTGCTCGCGCCGATCGGGCGGCACGCCATCGGGGAGGCCATCCGGGATCTGGCCACCGACATCACCGAGACGGCGGGGGACGAGGCCTTCGTCTCGCTCAACCTCTCGGGACAGCAGCTCTCCGACGAGGGTCTCGTCTGCTACATCGACGGTCTGATCCGCGACCACCGTGTCGACCCGGCGCGGGTGTGGATCGAGGTCCGCGAGGATCAGGTGGTCCGGCTCGAGACCTCGGCGGCCCGGACCGTCAACGGCTTGCACGACCTCGGGTGCACGATCTGCGTCGACGACCTCGGCGCCGGTTTCTCGGCCCTCCGCTACGTCCGCGATCTGCCCGTCGATGTCCTGAAGGTCGATCGCACGCTGATCGCCCAGCTCGTGCACAGTCATTCCGATCGTGCTGTGGTGCGGGCGATCTCGGAGATGGCGGCGGCCACCGGATTGCGGATGGTGGCCGAGGGCATCGAGAGTGACGATGTGCTGGAGGTGCTCACGGAGTTCGGCTTCGACTATGCGCAGGGATTCTTCTTCGGTCGGCCCGAACCGCTGGCCACCTGGACGGGGCGGTAGGCCGGACCACAGCACGACGATGGCCCCGAGGGCCAGGCGACAGCGAAGGGTGGCGACAGCGGCGGGCCGGTGCGCCGCGAACGGCACACCGGCCCGTCGCTGTGGTCCCCGATGATTTTCGGGGAGAGGGTTTCTCGGACTACGTGGCGGTCGAGGTCTCGATCGCCTGCTGATGGTTGATGCTCTCCACCTCGATGCGGCGCGGTTTGGCCTTCTCGGCCACCGGGATGGTCACGGTGAGCACGCCGTTGTCGTAGCGGGCGGAGATGCCGGCACTGTCGATGAGGTCACCGAGGGTGAGCTGGCGTCGATAGGTACCCGAGAACCGCTCGCTGGCCAGCCACTCGACGCCCTCGTCGGACGGTGCAGATCGCTGGGCGGACAACGTGAGTACGCCGTTGTCGACGCTCACGTCGATCGAGCCCGGGTCGGCGCCCGGCAGGTCGGCGACGAGCATGTAGTGGTCGTCGACCTTGTAGAGGTCCAAGGGCATGAACTTGGGAGTACGCGCGGTTCCGGCAGTCGAACCGGTCAGCATGCCCCGGGCCCAGGCATCCATGTCGGAAAACGGATCGAAACGCAGCACAGCAGTTCACCTCCTGTCTCACAAGGGCTGCCCGCCACTCGTCCGGCGAGCAGCTCAACGCTGTACTGACATCGAAGATAGCACCGGATTCCGCACTCGTCTAGCACTCTCGGGTGGAGAGTGCCAGACGATTTCCCGGCGGTGTCCGCCGACCTTGCTCAGCCGAGTTCGGTTGCGTCGATGGTGAATCCGGCGTCGCGGAGGCGATCGATGAGGGCATCGCCCATCGCCGCCGCGGTCGTCAGGACACCGGTGCGAGCCGGCAGGCGGTCACGGTCGAGCGCGAGCGCCAGAGCACTCTCGGCGAGCATCACGGCGGTTGCCTTGTATCCGGGGTCGCCCTGGGCGCGCATCTGTGAGCGGTAGCGACGGCCGGTGGACGTCCGGGTGAACGTCTCCACCACGAAATATCCACTGTTGCGGGACTTCTCGCTGGGGCCGTCGCCGGGCTTCGGGAGAACGCGGTCGAGGAGGCGGCGGGTGGGGCCGAAGCTCATGGCACCCATGAAGGCGCCGGTGCCCACGGCCACCGCGCCGGCGGCCAGGGTCGACACGGCCGGGACCCCGCCCACGTTCATCGTCTCCGCATAGTGGAAGTTCGAGCCGTAGGCGTTGTCCAGCAGCGCATTCGACCGCCGCACGATCCGGGTGTTGTGTGCCGCCATGAAGAACGGGGCGAGCGTGCCGCGCAGCGACGGGTCGACCTTCTTGGCGTTGATGATCGACAGGTCGCTCGGCTCGTCGGACAGGCTGACCCGGGGGACCTCACCGGGGCCGCCCGAGAGGGCCTGCGGGTTGAGCATCAGGCGCCGGGCCTGAGAGTTCTTGGCCTCGTCGGCGATGACCCGCATCGAGTCGATGGTGCCGCCGGACAGGCCGCCGCGCATCGACTTCACCACGAGCGTGGTGTCGGTCATCTCGCCTGCCCCGTCTTCGGTGACCTTCTTGTAGAGCGCATAGGTGGTGATGTCGGACGGGACGGAGTCGAAGCCGCAGGAGTGCACGATGCGCGCACCCGAGGCGACTGCGGTGTCGTGTGCCTTGTCGATGGAGTAGCGGACGAAGGGGACCTCGCCCGTGAGATCGACGTAGTCGGTCCCGGCGGTCGCCGCCGCGACGACGAGCGCCTCGCCGTACTTGAGGTAGGGGCCGACCGTCGTGCAGACGACCTGCGTGCGGGCGACCATCGCGTCGAGCGCGGCCGGCGAGTTGGAGTCGGCCACGATCAGCGGCCAGTCCCGGGCGCGGAGCGGCAGGCGGTCGCGGACCTTGGTCAGCTTGGACTCGTTGCGGCCGGCGAGCGCCACCTTGGTGCCGATCGGGGCGTGGTCGGCGAGGTACCGCGCGGTGATCTCGCCGACGAAGCCGGTGGCGCCGTAGACGACGACGTCGAACTCGCGGCCGTGCGAGCCGGCTGCGGACTGGTTCTCGTTGCTGTTTGTCTCGGTGTTGGATTCCCCGCTCATCCTTCCGACCTTACGTGGGACGCCGGTCACATGTGACCAGGGAGTCAGTTACTTTCCCCGACCACCACGCCGGGAGGCGGCACGCGCGGCGAACGGCGCCACGAACAGCATGAGGAGGACCCGCAGGATCTGCGCCGCGACGACGAAGGCCACGTTGCCGCCGGCCCCGGTCGCCGCCGCCAGGACGGCATAGATGCCGCCCGGGGTGGTCGCGAGGTAGCAGTCGAACATCGACTCCCCGGTCCACGCCGACAGCGCGACACCGAGCAGCGCGCACCCGACACCGATGGCCAGGATCAGGACGAGCGCATACGGCAGGACACGCCCGATCGCGCGCAGCCGCTCCATGGTGAAGCCGAGCCCGGCCTGCCAGCCGATCAGCGCATAGGCGACGGTGAGGAGGATCGGGGACACTGCGGCGTCGCCGGCGATGCCGGCGAGCTCGGCGGCCGTCGACAGTGCGAGCGGGCCGAGCAACCCGGCGGCCGGGAGTCGCAGCAGTCGACCCACCGGGATACCGACTCCCAGGCACACGACGAGCAGCAACAGCCCCCACGCCTGGTCGGTCCACGACGCCGGGACGACCTCGACCGCGCCCTCGCCGGCCCCGAAGACGAGGGAGGCGACGAGCGGGATCGTGACGGTGACGAGCGCGACGCGCAGGTACTGGATGACCGCGACCATCCGTTCGTCGCCGCCGAACTCACGGGTGAGGGCGACCAGCCCGGAGGCTCCGCCGGCCACCAGTGCGAGCGAACCGGTGAGCGGGTCGACGTCCCGGTGCAGACCCAGGAGTGCGCCGCAGATGACCGAGATCGCCAGGGTCGCGACACCGATCACCAGCACCGGGAACCACGTCGAGCCCAGTCCGCTCAGGGTTTCCGGCTCGGCCATCGTCCCGATGTACACGCCGAGCACACCCTGGGACGAGACGAACGCCCAGCGCGGCACGATCGGGGCGTCGGGGTCGTCGTCGGAATTGCGTTGCCGGGGTGCACGACCGGCGATGGCGAGTAGGCCGGCGACGACGAGACCGGCGAACAGGGCCGCCGCGTCGACGTCGAAGAACTCGAGGATCAGCGTCGCGGCCGCGGTCAGGAGGGCCAGCAGTGTCCAGCGACGCATTGTGCCCACAGTAGGGCAGCACCTCGACGTCGGCCGTGCGAGGTCGAGGTTGGCGGGCCGGGATCAGGCGGGCTGAGCGGTGCCCAGGCTCAGTGCCCCATGGGGTTTCGGGACACCCGGTTGATAGAAGGAGTCGACGGTGCCGAGCGCGAAGCCGGCCGCGGTCAGTTCGGCACGGACGTCGCGGGTGAGATGGCAGCCGCCGGCGACGCGTTTCTGGATCGGCTCGAGCCGACGCTGCCACGTGCGCACCTTCTCGTCGGGGGCGAGGCCGTGTTCGAGGAAGGCCAGGGTGCCGCCCGGTCGGAGTACGCGCCGGATCTCGGCGAGGGCCGCGCCGAGGTCGGGGATGGTGCACAGGGTGAAGGTCGACAGCGCGGCGTCGAAGGATTCGTCGTCGAAGGGGAGCTTCTGACCGTCGAGGCCGGAGCGCTCGATCGGCACGCTCGATCCCGCGACGCGGTCGGCGGCCATCGACCAGCCGACGTCGGAGGGTTCGACCGCGGCGACCTCGGTGATCGTGTCGGGGTAGACGCCGACGTTGAGGCCCGAGCCGAAACCGACCTCGAGCGTCCGACCTCTCAGCGGAGCGCAGGCGCGTTGCCGCAGCGGCGTCAGCGCGGACATGCCGCAGGTCATCTCGACCAGATGCGGAACGATGCGGTCACCATAGAAACCCACGTGACCAGCGTAACGCCGCTCCCCGGCGCATCGCCGGGAGTTCGAGTCCCTACGCTTGAGGAATGAATCGACCGGTTCCGAATCCCTCGACGCTGCAGGCGCGGGTCATCGTCGACGAGATGATCCGGGGTGGTGTGCGGGAAGCCGTGCTGTGCCCGGGGTCCCGGAACGCGCCGCTGGCCTTCGCCCTACACGCCGCCGACGCGACGGGCCGGCTGCGGCTGCACGTCCGCATCGACGAGCGGTCGGCGGGCTATCTGGCGTTGGGTCTCGCGGTGTCGTCGAAGGAACCGGTGCCGATCGTCATGACCAGCGGCACGGCCGTGGCTAATATGGGTCCGGCGGTCTTCGAGGCCAACTACGCCCGCGTCCCGCTGGTCGTGATCAGCGCCAACCGGCCCTATGAGCTGCTCGGATCGGGCGCCAACCAGACCGTCGAACAGTTCGGTCTCTTCGGCACCCAGGTGCGTGCCGCGATCAGCCTCGGCCTCGCCGAGCGTGACCTCGACACCAACAGCCAGTGGCGGTCGGCCGTCGGTCGTGTGCTCGCCGCCGCGCGCGGTGCACGCACCGGCAACGCCGGTCCGGTTCAGTTCGACATCCCGCTGCGGGAACCCCTCGTGCCCGATCCGGACGAGGTCGGAGACGACGACCTGGGCTCCTTCGCCGGACGTCCCGGCGGCCTGCCGTGGACGCAGGCGCCGGTCGGCAAACTCGACGTCCCGCTGCCCATCGACCTGTCGCTGGACACGGTCGTGGTGTCCGGTCACGGCTCCGGTGAGCATCCCGCGCTCGCCGACGTGCCGACGGTCGCCGAACCGACCGCGCCGCATCCGGCAACGCCGCTGCACCCGCTCGCACTGGACACTGTGCGACCCAAGCAGGCGATCATCTGCGGCCGTCCGACGCTCCATCGCGGGGTCTCGCGGCTGCTCGCCGACCCCGAGGTCCGGGTCTACGCGCTGACCACCGGCCCGCGCTGGCCCGACGTCTCGGGCAACGTCTTCGCGACCGGCACCCGCATCGAGGTGGTCGGCGAACCGCGCGAGGACTGGATCAAGGAGTGCGGCGCCGTGCAGGAACGCGTGGCCGGTGCGGTGGAGGCCGAGCTCGACGAACCCGGTCCGACCACCGGGCTGCACGTCGCCCGCGCGGTCAGCGCCGCGATGGCACCGGGTGACCAACTCGTCGTCGGGGCGTCGAACCCGATCCGCGACATCGCGCTCGCCGGACGGGTCGCCGAGGGTGTGCGCGTCCTGTCCAACCGTGGCGTCGCCGGCATCGACGGGACCAATTCGACGGCGATCGGCGCCGCACTGGCCCTCGACCACGAACGTCCGGGCGCTCGCACGATCGCGCTGATGGGGGACCTGACGTTCATCCACGACGCCACCGGCCTGGTCATCGGGCCCGGGGAGCCGCGGCCCGACTCGCTGCGGATCGTCGTGGCGAACGACGACGGCGGCGGGATCTTCGGCCTGCTCGAACAGGGCGACCCGCGCTACAACGCCGGGCAGTACGCCGGCGCCTACGAGCGCGTCTTCGGAACCCCGCACCGCACCGACATCGCGTCGATGTGCGCCGGCTTCCACATCCCGCACCGGCGCGTCGGCGTCGACGAACTGCGCAGCGTCCTCGCCGAGAGCCCGACGGCCGGCGGCATCGAGGTGATCGAGGTCGCCACGGATCGGGACCGGCTGCGGTCGGTGCACGCGGCGATCGCGGCCCGTCTGAAGGCGTCGGCGGTCTAGACTGCGCGACGGCGGTCCCGTACCCGCCGCGGCGGCCGGTTACCCTGAACGGCATGAATCCGGTGATCCAGCGACGCGTGCAGCTCGGGCTGCTGGTCGTCGGGATCACCATCACCGCGATGGCGTTCTCGCTCGTCGCCGGCTGCTTCAAGAACGACTCCGCGATCGAGGCCAGCAAGGCCACCGTGATGGCCGAGGTGGTCTCGGTGGACGCGCTGCACGCCGCAGTCGACTTCCAGACGCCCGACGGCTCGTTCCACAGTCCGCGCTTCGGTCTGCTCTATCCCACCGAACTCAGCGAGGGCCAGCGGATCAGCATCGAATACGCCGCCTATAATCCGGATCTCGCGCGCCCGACCGGACGCACCGCCATGCTCTCGATCATCCCGGGCCTGTCCGTCGCCGTCGTCGGCTGGGTGGTCGTCGGCCTGCTGATGGTCGGGGTCGCGGAGTTCAGCCGGCGCCGGAACCGCCGGACCGCGGAGACCGCCGGTGACACCGAACCTTCCGACGCTGATTCTTCCGGCGCCGATTCTGCCGGCGCCGACGAGGAGTCCCTCAGCCCGCGATGACCGTCGTGGTCCCTCCGGAGATCACGAGTGCTTCGTCGTCGCGCAGGAAATGCAGCCGATGGTCGGCGAACTCCTGCCGCGTCCGATCGATCCGGCCGCGTCCGCCGACGGTTCCCTCCGCATGCGGGACAACCGTGACATCGATGAGTTCGAGGCCGGTGGTCGAGGTCAGGGGCGCTGCCTCGGCCGGGTCGTCGAGTAGCGCGAGCGGCGCGATGTCGGGGCCGGTGACGCACGCCCCGGCACTGACGCCGATGTAGGGCAGTCCGCGCCGGACCGCGTCGACGAGGGCGCGGTCGGCACCCGCGTGGCGGAGCGCGCCGAGAAGATGGAAGACGTTGCCGCCGGACACGAACACCGCGTCGATCTCGCCGAGTGCTCGGGTGAACGTGGCCGCCGAGACGAGTTCCGGATCGACGTCGACGACCTCGAAACCCTGATCGCGGAGGCTGCCGCGATCGAGGTCGAGCCAGGCCTGGTCGGGGTAGATCGACGACGCGGTCGGGATGAAGCCGATGCGGGCACCGGCGCCGACCCGGGGCACGAGGAAGTCGCGCACCGGGGTGAGCCAGCGGCTCAGCAGCAGTAGGTCCATGTCGGGCACACATCCACTGTGCACCGGCGGCGCGGGTCGTCGGGAATTCACCAGGCGTTGCGCATCGAGTCACGCGCTTCGCCGCTGCCGGACAGATCCGACGCGCAGGGTCGGGGTATGCGTGTTGCGATCGTCGCCGAGAGCTTCCTGCCGCAGATGAACGGGGTCGTCAATTCCGTTCTGCGGGTCGTCGAACATCTGGAGTCCACCGGCCACGAGGTGGTCGTCGTCGCCCCGGACACGCCGCGGGGATGTGCGTCGGCACCGCGGACCGTCGGCCGGCGCACCCCTGTGCATCTGGTGCCGGCCGTGCGGGTTCCGCGGGTGACGTCCCTGCCGGTCGGGGTGCCGATGCCGGTGCTGTATCGGGTGCTGCGCGACTTCGCGCCCGACGTCGTGCACCTGGCCTCACCCTTCGTGGTGGGGGCTGCCGGGGCGGCGGCAGCCCGGGCGCTGGGGGTGCCGACGGTCGCGGTCTTCCAGACCGACGTCGCCGGGTTCGCCTCGGCCTACCGGCTGGGTGCGGTGGAGAAGGCGGCCTGGCGGTATACCCGGAAGCTGCACGAGATGTGCGATCTGACCCTGGTCCCGTCGACCGAGACGATGAACGCTCTGACCGCACGCGGGGTGCCGCGGTTGCGGAGGTGGGGCCGGGGCGTCGACCTCGACCTGTTCTCGCCCGACCGGCGGGACGAAGCGCTGCGGACCGGCTGGCTGCGTGGCCGCGAGGACGCGCTGGTGTGCGGGTTCGTCGGGCGGCTCGCGCCGGAGAAGCAGGTCGAGCGTCTGGCCGGCCTGTCGGGGAGTCCGCGGGTGCGGCTGGTGGTCGTCGGCGACGGTCCCGAACGTGCCCGACTCGAACGGCTGCTGCCGGACGCGGTGTTCACCGGCGAACTCCGGGGAGAGGCGCTGGCGCGCGCCTACGCCTCCTTCGATGTCTTCGTGCACGCCGGCGAACACGAGACGTTCTGTCAGACGATCCAGGAGGCGATGGCCAGCGGCCTGCCGGTCGTCGCGCCCGACGCCGGTGGGCCACGCGACCTGGTGACGCCGTTCCGCACCGGCTACCTGCTCGAGGTCGCGCGCTTCGAGGACGCCCTGCCCGCGATCGTCGACTCGCTGCACGACGACGCGGTGCGTGCCGCATTCGGCCGGGCGGCGGTACAGGCGGTGCGAACACGCACGTGGCCTGCGGTGTGTGCCGAACTCGTCGGCCACTACCGGTCGGTGACGGGTGCCGGGGTCGCGGCCGAGTTCGACCGACCCGCCTGAGCGCGACCAGAATCGCCGGGCCCACCTCGCGGTCGTCACACCGTCGGCGCGCGGTAGCGTGACTCCCATGGCATCGACGGGCGCGAACCCACCTCAGCGAGCAAGTCTGGAGAAGGATCCGGCCGAGGTCGCGGCCATGTTCGACGGCGTCGCCCGCCGCTACGACATCACCAACACGGTGCTGTCCTTCGGACAGGATCGCGGGTGGCGCAAGAAGACCCGCAAGGCGCTCGATCTGCGCCCGGGCGACATCGTCCTCGACCTCGCCGCGGGAACCGCGGTGTCGACCGTCGAACTCGCCTCGTCGGGTGCGCATTGCGTCGCCGCCGACTTCTCGCTCGGCATGCTGAAGGCCGGCGCACACCGCAACGTACCCAAGGTCGCGGCCGACGCGTTGTCGCTGCCGTTCGCCGACAACTCCTTCGACGCGGCCACCATCTCCTTCGGCCTGCGCAACGTCAACGACGTCCCCAAGGCCCTCGCCGAGCTACGCCGGGTCCTGAAACCCGGTGGGCGACTGGTGATCTGCGAATTCTCCACGCCGACGCTCAAGCCGTTCCGGACCGTGTACATGGAGTACCTGATGAAGGCTCTCCCCGCGGTCGCGACGAAGGTGTCCAGCAGTCCGGCCGCGTATGTCTATCTCGCGGAATCGATCCGGGCCTGGCCCGACCAGTTCGCCCTCGGCGACCTCATCCGCGAAGCCGGTTTCGACCAGGTGCGCTGGCAGAACATGACCGGCGGCATCGCCGCGATTCACTCCGCCCGCGCCTGAGACTCCTCGCCGACTGCGGCGGCGAGGGGGTGGTCAGGAACCGGCGGCCTGCTGCGCATCCTCGGTGAGGAGTTCGTGCGGAACCGGGCAGCCTGCGGCGCCGGCCTTCTCGCCCTTCGGTGCCGGGCAGCCCGCGCCGAAGGTGCCGAGCTCCTCGAGGCGGTAACCGTTGGGGTAGCTGCGGATCTGCTTGGTCTGGCGGCCGAACAGCGGCTCGGCCCGCGGCGGGAAGAACAGCCGGATCGCGAGGCCACGGGCCTTCAGGCCGCCGCGTACCAGGATGCGTTCGACGAGGGTCGGCTTCGGGTACTTGAACGCGGTGAGCAGGCGATCGTCCATGAGCGCGAACGACATCCGGCGCACCACCGCGCGGGGGAGCAGCTTGTAGGGCATGAAGGTGCCCAGCAGGTCCAGCGTCGAGTCCGCGACCGCCAGGGCGTCGGCGCTGAAGGCGAAGTTGGCCGTCTCGTAGTCCTCGTAGAACTGCTTGAAACCCTCGTAGGTTTCCGGGATGTCCTTGATGCCCATGAGCTGCCCGACGCGGCGGTAGTAGTTCGTGAGGCCGCGGACCTCGTGGTTGGTGAGCTTGCGCCACTCGTAGGCGTTGACCCACTCGACCGGGCACACCACGAAAGTCGAGAGCACGTAGAGGAAGTCGCCGTTGGGGATGTCGTACATGCCGTGCATCTGGTTGATGCGGCGGATGCCGGCGCGGCCGAGGGGGCTGTCGACGCCGTGCTCGATCGGGGCGTCGAGCAGGAGCACCGTGTCGTCGTAGCGCTTCTGCGTCGACTCGGTGAACTGGCTCGTCTTGTACAGCAGGTCACCGATGGACGGCACCGCGTACGTGCGGAACAGTGCGAAGCTCAGCGCCTGGGTGATGCCCCAGGGGAACTCCTGGGTGGCCAGCGCCCGGGCGACGGCCGTGGGGTCGTGGTCGGCGTCCATGCGATCGATGTCGCCACGCAGGTGATAGCGCTGCGCCACCCGGTTCTGGACGGCGTGCTTGGCGCGGGTGGCGAGAGTGGATGCGGTGGACATGTTCCATCTCCAGGGTCGGCGGGTGGTCTCGATTGTTGCACGGTGTGGTCGGCGCCACACTGTTGGAACAGTACCGCCTCAACGTCTCATTAGGTACCGGGGGTGGTGAGACGTCGCAGATTTTCCCGCGGGACCAATTCCTTCCCGCTTGCCGGACAGCGCACGCGGGAAGGAAACGACACCGCGGGAGGGAAACCCGCACGCGGGAGTTCGGGCCCTCAGGCGAACGGCGGCCGCGGATCGATCCGGTTGGAGACGCGGCCCACGGTCCGCCAGGCGCGGGCCACGAGGTCGGTGTCCTCGTCGGTGATCAGATTGCCCATGACACGGACGACCAGCGACATCAGTTGCGGGGAGCGGATGCCGGGACGGCCGAGCGTGGGCACGGTCTGCGGCATCGTGAGGAGTCCGGCGAGGCGTCGGGCGGCGGAGAACGCGAGCCCGTAGTGGCCGACGAGGATGTCGCGCCAGCGGTCGGTGTAGTCGTCGGCGCCGAGGAGTTCGACGGCGAGCCGGGCGGTCTCCATCGCGTAGTCGATGCCCTCGCCGTTGAGCGGGTTGACGCAAGCGGCGGCGTCGCCGATGAGTACCCAGTTGCGGCCCGCGACGCCGGTCACCGCACCGCCCATCGGCAACAGTGCCGACGCGATGCGGACCGGCGGTCCGTCGAGAGCCCACTCGTCGCGGACCATCGTCGCGTAGTGCTCGAGGATCGGCCGAAGGGCCATGTGCGCCGGGCGTTTCGACGTGGCCAGTGCCCCCACGCCGACGTTGACCAGACCCCCGCCCTCGCTGCCCAGCGGAAACACCCAGCCGTAGCCGGGGAGGAGGTCGCCGTCGGGGCCGCGAAGCTCGAGATGTGAACCCATCCAGTGGGAATCGGCCCGGCCCGACGGTGCGTACGCTCGAGCCGCGACACCGTAGGCGGTGTCTCGATGCCATTCGCGCCCAAGGGCTTTGCCGAGTCCCGACCGCACCCCGTCGGCGACGATCAGGTCGGTCACCCGCACGGTATGGGTGGTGCCGCCCGCGAAGAATGTCACCGCGCCGACCCGGTCGCCGTCCATCGTCACGTCGACGGCCTTGGCGCCCTGGACCATGGCGACACCAGACGACACCGCGTGCGCCCGGATCGCATCGTCGAACTCGGTCCGTGCGACCGCGCTGCCGTACGCGGGGAAGCGGCCCGATGGCCAGCGGACCTGCTGCCGCGCACCCCACCCGTTGAGGAGTAGGCCGTCGATGCGGGGCCGGTCGGCCACCAGCGAACCCAGGCCGAGTGCGTCGAGTTCGGCGATCGCGCGCGGGGTGAGTCCGTCGCCGCACGTCTTGTCGCGCGGGAACACCGCGGCGTCGACCAGGACGACGTCACGACCGGCCGCCGCGGCATGTGCTGCCGCCGCCGATCCGCCCGGTCCCGCGCCGACCACCAACACGTCGGCGTGATCGGGGAAGGAGACATCCCGGGGCGTCGATTTCTCAGGGCTCACCCGAACAGTATGTCCGTACCCCGGACCGGATAGGCTCGGCAGGCAGGTGGGGTTACGAGGACACTCGGGCCTCCGCCGACACACATTAGCCGGATCAGACGAGATGGGGCGGCGTAGCTGTGAAGTCCACATTCGCCGGGTTGGACCTGGTATCGGATGAGTTCGCCGAAACGGTGCGCTCCTCGTTGCAGAAGGTCGAGGACCTGCTCCTGGGTGAGCTCTCATCCGGAGACGAGGTCATGACCGAAGCGGCGACGCACCTGGCCAAGGCCGGCGGCAAGCGGTTCCGGCCGATGTTCGCAATCCTCGCCTCGCAGTTCGGGCCGCGTCCCGACTCGGAGGACGTGATCACCTCGGCCACCGTCGTGGAGATGATCCACCTCGCGACGCTCTACCACGACGACGTGATGGACGAGGCCTCGATGCGTCGCGGCGCCCCGAGCGCCAACGCCCGCTGGACGAACTCGATCGCGATCCTCTCCGGCGACTTCCTGTTCGCGCGCGCCTCGCGACTGGTGTCGACGCTGGGTCCCGAGGCGGTGCGCATCATCGCCGAGACCTTCGCCGAACTCGTCACCGGCCAGATGCGGGAGACCGTCGGCGTGAAGCCCGGCGCGGACCCCATCGACCATTACCTGCAGGTGGTGTGGGAGAAGACCGGTTCGCTGATCGCGGCCGCCGCACGCTTCGGCGCGATGGCCTCCGGCGCGACCACCGACGACATCGAACGACTCTCCAAGATCGGCGACATCGTCGGCGTCGCCTTCCAGGTGTCCGACGACATCATCGACATCAGCTCGGTGTCGGTCGACTCGGGCAAGACCCCGGGTACCGACCTGCGAGAGGGTGTCCACACCCTGCCCGTGCTCTACGCGCTCACCGGAGACGACGCGACGTCGGCGCGGTTGCGTGAACTCCTCGTCGGTCCCGACGGCGGTTCACGGCCGCTCACCGACGACGCCGAGGTCGCCGAGGCTCTTCGATTGCTCGAATCGTCGGCCGGCATGGCCGCGGCACGCGCGAAGCTGCAGAGCTTCGCCGACGAGGCCCACGCGATGCTCGCCGAGTTGCCGGAGACCCCGGCACACAAGGCGCTCTCGTCGTTGGTGGACTACACCATCGACCGCGTCGGGTAGGTTTCGACACGCCTCCTCGCTGCGCTCGTCGCCTGCTCAACCAGCAGGGTTAGCGGCCGTTGCGGGCCATCTCCTGAAGACGTCGGATGCGTTCGGCGGTCGGCGGGTGGGTGGAGAACATCTTCGCCATGCGATCGCCGGCGCGAAACGGGCTCTCGATCATCATGTGCGACTGCGCGGCGATGTCGGGCTGCGGTGGCAACGGCGCGGCCTGGACGCCGCCGGAGATCTTCGCCAGGGCGGAGGCGAGTGCCAGCGGGTCACCGGTCAGCTCGGCGCCCGACTCGTCGGCCTGGAACTCACGTGACCGCGACACCGCCATCTTCACCAGCGTGGCCGAGATGGGTCCCAGGAACGCGATGAGGATCATCGCGAGCGGGTTGGGGCCGTTGTCGCGGCCGCCGAAGGCGCCCATGAACATCGCGAAGTTCGCCAGACCGCTGATCACCGCGGCCATCGCACCGGCGATGGAACTGATCAGGATGTCGCGGTTGTAGACGTGGGACAGCTCGTGACCGAGTACCGCGCGCAGTTCCCGCTCGTCGAGCAGCTGCAGGATGCCCGTCGTGCAGCACACGGCAGCGCTCTTCGGGTTGCGGCCCGTCGCGAAGGCGTTGGGCGACTCGGTGGGGGAGATGTAGAGCGCCGGCATCGGCTGGTGGGCGGCCGTGGCCAGTTCGCGCACGATCCGGTAGATGACGGGCGCCTGCAGCTCGGTGACGGGCTGGGCGTGCATCGCCTTCAGGGACATCTTGGCGCTGTTGAAGTACACGTAGGCGTTCATGCCCACGGCGACGATCACCGAGCCCCAGAGGATCAGCGGGCTCTGGAACAGGGCACCGATTCCGACGATGATCGCCGACATCACACCCAGTAGGGCTGCGGTCTTCAATCCGTTGAAATGCATCGGGGGTCCTCGTCTGTCGTGCGCCGAACCAGGATGAAGGCGCCTCGTTCATTCAAACGACGCAGTGTCCGTTTGGGTTTCCGACGGCCCGCGGTGCGATCTTGCACACATCTGCGGCCGCCGGGCGTCATGCTCGGTGGGGTCGACGAGCGATATCCCCGCCCGCCAGGGGATCGCGGGCGGGGATATCGGCGTGAATGTCAGCGGTAGTTGACGAACTGCAGGGCGATCCCGAAGTCCTCGCCCTTGAGCAGGGCGATGACGGCCTGCAGGTCGTCGCGCTTCTTGCTCGAGACGCGCAGCTCGTCGCCCTGGATCTGTGCCTTGACGCCCTTGGGGCCCTCGTCGCGGATCTTCTTGGAGATCTTCTTCGCGTGCTCGGAGTCGATGCCCTGGACCAGCTTGCCGCTGATCTTGAAGGTCTTGCCGGAACCGACGATGTCGCCGGCGTCGAACGCCTTCAGCGAGATGTCGCGGCGGATCAGCTTCTCCTTGAACACCTCGAGACCGGCCTGCGCGCGCTCCTCGGCGTCGGAGGTGATCACGATCGTCTCCTCGCCGGACCACTCGATACCGGTGTTGGTGCCGCGGAAGTCGTAGCGCTGCGACAGCTCCTTGGCAGCCTGGTTGAGGGCGTTGTCGACCTCCTGGCGGTCGACCTTGCTCACCACGTCGAACGATGAATCAGCCATGTCCGACAGGTTATGTCATCGCCTCGGGTGGACTGGGTGCGTGGCGGGGTTTCGACGTAGCCCAACCGGCACAGGTACGCGGCTCGACCGGCAGAGGGGACGACGCCCGACCGGCAGCGCTCGCGTCGGGTCGGCCGGGAGCTGCCAAAACTGAGGCGCTGACCAGCCGGTTTGCGTGCGGACGTATGGTTCGTTGTATTCTTCACCGCGTTGTTCGAACGACCGTCACGGCGGCCGTGGGAGCAGCACGGCAGGTTGCCCGAGCGGCCAAAGGGAGCGGATTGTAAATCCGTCGCGCAAGCTACATAGGTTCGAATCCTATACCTGCCACGACGTGGTGAACATCCATGAAAACTGCCTGACAGATGGTCTCTGACCAGCGATTTGTCTAGCACGGACATGAGTGTGTAACCTCGTTAAGGCTCTCGAGCAGAAATGCCCGGGGCACGCCCCCTTAGCTCAGTCGGCAGAGCGTTTCCATGGTAAGGAAAAGGTCGACGGTTCGATTCCGTCAGGGGGCTCGCTGGACGACAAGTCCGCGGGGCGGTGTAGCTCAGCTGGTTAGAGCGCACGACTCATAATCGTGAGGTCGAGGGATCGAGTCCCTCCACCGCTACACATCGGGTCCGACCGGAACCGAGCGCAAGGGTCGCAAGCCCTGAGGGAACTGCCGAACCCGACCACGTACCACTCGAAAGAAGGCAATCAAGTGGCCTCCTCAACAGATGTTCGCCCCAAGATCACCTTGGCATGCGAGGTGTGCAAGCACCGTAACTACATCACCAAGAAGAACCGCCGCAACGATCCCGATCGCCTCGAGATCAAGAAGTTCTGCCCGAACTGCGGCAAGCATCAGGCGCACAAGGAATCGCGCTAAACGACGTCAGTCGGCGATTTCGGTACAAGAACCAGCACACGGGCTGCCTCTGCGAAGAGGCAGCTCGTTTTGCTTGTTGCCGGGCCAAGGGTCGCCCGGGCGCAGTGTGCTTCGCACAACTGAATAAATTCAATCGAGACAACACGCGCAGCGCGGCGCGGGTGGGTCGTCGACTTTCGGCCCACGTAGTCCGGTCCGGGCCCCTCCCGGTCGGTCATGCGAAGGGAGCAGTAGTCAATGTCAGACGCGAGTGGAACAGACCTCCAGGAGCGGATCGCCGAGTCGAGGAACGGCGGCGTCAAGCTCACCCCCGAGGAGATCGCCGCGCACACCCAGTCGCTTGTCGGCTTCCACTACACCGTCGACGACTACTACGAGATCGGCCGCGAAGAGGTCCGCAAGCACGCGATGGCCGTGCAGGACGCGCATCCCACCCACTGGAGTGAGAAGGGCGCCCGCGAGTTCGGTCACGAGACCCTCATCGCCGCTCCCACCTACGTCTCCGTGCTCGGCATCATCGCCCAGCGCAAGCTGTTCGAGGACGTGATCACCGGCTACGACATGTGGCAGATCATGCAGACCGACCAGCGCCTCGTCTACCACCAGCCGATGAAGGTCGGGGACCGCCTGATCTGCGACGTCTCCCTCGAGTCGTTCCGCCACGTCAGCAGTCCCGAGATGATCGACCTGATGGTCACCAAGAACGTCATCTGGAATCAGCACGACGAGCCGGTGATGACCACCTGGACCTCGCTCGCCGCACGTCCCGGCATGGACGTCGATCCCGAGCTCGAGGCCTCCCTCGATCACGTGATGATGAAGATCGACGCCATCGGCGATCCCGGGCACACCGTCGAGGCCAAGGCCGGTCGCTACGACCTGCCCGACCCGACCCAGACTCCCGGCGCGTACGCCGCGGTGAACTTCGACACCCTGACCGTCGGGCAGGAACTGACGCCGAAGCGGTACTTCCTCACGCGCGGCAACCTGTCGAACTACGCCGGTGTCGCTGGCGACCCGAACCCGATCCACTTCTCCGATCACGTGATCAGCGCGGCCGGGATGGACGACGTGGTCGCCCACGGCATGCAGACGATGGGCCTCGGCGCGAGCTTCGTATCGGAGTTCATCGGCGACCCGGCCGCTTTCTGTGAGTACAGCGTCCGCTTCACCAGCCCCGTGTACGTCCCGGCCGACGACAGCGCCGCCGTCGACTTCACCGGCAAGGTCAAGTCGCTCGACCCGGAGACCCGACGCGGCACCATCGCGATCACCGCGAAGCAGGGCGACCGCCGGATCTTCGGCCGCGCCACCGTGGTCGTCCAGTTCAACTGACGCCCTCCGCACGCAACACGCCACGACGGCGGCGCCCCCTCGGGGTCGCCGCCGTCGATGCGTACATCGTTTCGGCAGATCGTGCGGTGCGGTGGTGGTGCCAGGCAATCCGCTGGACCGGTCAGCTCGGTCTTGCTACGGTCGCGGCCATGTACTCAGGCATCGCGTCGATGAAGCTCTGGACCCGTCGCTGACGGCGACGAGCCCTCTCATCCTCTGAAGTTCTCGTTCGTCGTCCCGGATTCGCCGGCCGACGCTTTCGTCGTGTCCGGCACCGGTCAGCGTTTCGTACCGACGAGCCGAGAGCATACGCATGCCCGCATCACGCACCACTTCATCATCGATCCCCTCTTCTCCGCCCCAGCAGTTTCCCGCAGGGTCGGCCGCACACATCCGCGCGCAAGGACTGCATGTCTCCCGCGGTGACCGGCAGATCCTGAACGACGTCGGCGTGATCGTCTCCGCAGGATCACGACTCGCCGTCGTCGGCGAGAACGGCCGCGGCAAGACCACGCTTCTCCAAGTCCTGGCCGGAATCACCACACCCGACGCGGGAACCGTTGCGCGCCATGGCACCATCGCGTTCGTCGGGCAGGATCTACCAGTCGGTGCGCGCACCGTGGGAAGCCTCGTCGACGACGCGGTCGGCGATGCCCTGGCCGCTTTGGAGCAACTCGATCGGGCGGCCGCGGATCTCGCGACCGGCACCCCGGGAGCCGAGGACGCCTACGCCGATGCGCTCGACCTAGCGACCCGCCTCGACGCGTGGGATGCCCAGCGGCGCATCGACATCGCGCTCGAGGCCTTGTCCGCGTGCGCCGACCGTGCGCGCCCGCTGTCGACGCTGTCGGTAGGCGGGCGACACGGTGTGCGCCTCGCGGTCACCCTCGGTTCCGGTGCCGATCTGCTGCTCCTCGACGAACCCACCAATCATCTCGACGCCGAGGCGCTGCGCTTCCTGACACGACGGCTGCGTGAGCGCGTCGGCGGGATGGCGGTCGTCAGCCATGACCGCGCGTTCCTGCGCGACGTGGCGACCACCTTCGTCGATCTCGACCCCAGCCGTGACGGACGTCCGCGCGTGTATGCGGGCGGGTACGACGGTTGGGTTGCCGGTCGTCGACGGGAGCGTGAGCGATGGGAGCAGGAACACGCGGCGCAGCAGGCCGAACATGCCGAACTCGTGCGGGCCGCCGACGCTGCGAGGGATCGGCTGCAGACCCACTGGAGGCCCGACAAAGGCACCGGGAAGCATCAGCGGGCCACGCGCGCCGGGGGAGCAGTGCAGGCGTTCAACCGCCGCGTGGAGGAACTCGAAGCCCACCGGATCACGGTTCCCGTCCCACCCCGGCACCTGAACCTGCCGGCGTCCGGTACGCGGCCCGGCGCGCCGATCGTCGACGTCACCGACGCGCGGGTGGCCGGTCGGCTGCGGACGCCGGTCTCCGTCGCGCTCACCGGCGGCGACCGGCTGCTGATCGTCGGACCCAACGGTGCCGGCAAGTCGACCCTGCTTGCCGTTCTGGCCGGTCAGACGCACCCGGACGAAGGGCGTGTGGACCTCCGTCGAGATGCCCGCGGCGCGTTCCTCGCGCAGGAGGTACCGAGCTGGGACCCGTATCGCACCGCCCATGAGATCTACGACGAGCAGCGGCGCCGCCTGGAGACGGATCAGCCCGACGTGCCGTCGCTGCGCGGTCTCGGCCTGCTGGACGCGGCGGCCGCGCGAACCCCGGTGGCGCGGCTGTCGCAGGGCCAGCAACGGCGCCTGCACCTGGCACTGTGCCTGGCCGCCCGGGCCGACCTCTTGCTCCTCGACGAGCCGACCAATCACCTGTCGGCGAGCCTCGTCGACGAGCTCACCGAGGCCCTGCAGAACGTCGATTGCGCGGTCGTCGTCGCCACCCACGACCGGAAGATGCTGCACGATCTCGAGGGCTGGCCGCGCATCGAACTCGCAGGACAGCAGGTGTCATGACCGTCTTGGACGACCTCACCGTGTACGGTCGACGAGGGAGCAGGTGGAGCGCGTTTTGGGTCCACAGCCCCGGTGATCTACACTGAAGTGTCTGATTGATTCAGACTTGCGCGCTACCCATAGGGTGGCGCGTTGGTTTTGTCGGCGGTGAAACGTCGGCACCGGTCGCGAGGCCGGGATTCGATGAGATGGCAGCGGAACCACTCCGGTGGGGAAGTCGCAAAGGGGCGTAGCTCAATTGGCAGAGCAGCGGTCTCCAAAACCGCAGGTTGCAGGTTCAAGTCCTGTCGCCCCTGCCCTGGTGAAGGGCACACGTTGACGAGAGGACCGCGAAGTTGAGCAAGCGAGACCGGGCTGCCCGCGCCAAAGAAGCCGCTGAGGGTTCTGCGGCCGATTCGGCTGCGGCTGAGCTCGACGGTCGCGACGAGGCCACCGGCGGTGCGGACGACGAGACGTCGACCGGCGCCGCGAAGGAGCTGCGTCCGTCCGGCAAGCGCTCGGCTCGCGGACGTCGCTCGTCAACCGGTGCATCCGGAACCGACAGAGACACCGACTCCGCCACGGGGTCGGCAGTAGCCGTCAAGGAACGCAAGAAGAAGAAAAAGGCCTCTGCTGAGGAGAGCCGGAATCCGTTCGTTCGGATCTGGGTGTTCCTCACGCAGGTCGTCGCCGAGCTGAAGAAGGTCATCTGGCCGACGCGGCGCGAGATGATCACGTACACGATCGTCGTGCTCGTGTTCGTCATCGTGATGACCGCGTTCATCTCCGGCCTCGACCTGGCCTTTGCCAAGGGCGTCCTCTGGTTGTTCGGCTGACCCACGCGGTGGGTGGCCGGGCGAGCGGGAGCCGACCGGAGATGAACCATAAGGAGCGTGGGCTGCAGTGAGCACCCCGGAGAACGAACTCGCATCGACCGACACCGTCGACGCGGCCGTGACCGACGAGGTCGACGAGGCTGCGGTCGACGAGGCCGGTGACACCGACGTCGAGACGGCCGCCGAGGGCGACGAGGCTCCCGCGACCGACGTCGTTTCCGAGGACGCCGACGAGACCCCCGCCGAGGAGGCCCCTGAAGAAGAGGTCGACCCGGTCGAGGAGCTGCGCAAGCAGCTGCGTCGCGCACCCGGCGACTGGTACGTCATCCACAGCTACGCCGGCTACGAGAACAAGGTCAAGGCCAATCTCGAGACCCGCGTGCAGAACCTCGACGTCGGCGACTACATCTTCCAGGTCGAGGTTCCGACCGAAGAGGTCACCGAGATCAAGAACGGCCAGCCCAAGAAGGTCAACCGCAAGGTGCTGCCGGGCTACATCCTCGTTCGCATGGAACTCAACGACGAGTCGTGGGGCGCGGTGCGCAACACCCCGGGTGTCACCGGGTTCGTGGGGATGACCAGCAAGCCGTCGCCGCTGTCGCTCAACGAGGTGCTGCAGTTCCTCATGCCGCGCGCCGAGGCCAAGAAGCCCGCCAAGGGGGGCTCCGCCGCCGAGGGCGTCGAGGCCGCAGCCGCCGCCGCGTCGAACACCATCGAGGTCGACTTCGAGGTCGGCGAGTCGGTCACCGTCATGGACGGCCCGTTCGCCACGCTGCCCGCGTCGATCAGTGAGGTCAACGCCGAGCAGCGCAAGGTGAAGGTGCTCGTGTCGATCTTCGGTCGCGAGACCCCGGTCGAGCTCGGGTTCAATCAGGTCGAGAAGATCTGACTGGTTCCGCGGGAGCGGATGCACAGCAGATAAACACAGACTTTCACGTCTCCAGCGGGCGTGAATTCGCAAGGAAACAAGCAAGGACAAAAGGATGCCTCCCAAGAAGAAGAAGCTCGCCGGGATCATCAAGCTCCAGATCCAGGCAGGCGCGGCCAACCCGGCCCCGCCCGTGGGTCCGGCGCTCGGTCAGCACGGCGTGAACATCATGGAGTTCTGCAAGGCGTACAACGCCGCGACCGAGTCGCAGCGCGGCAACGTCATCCCGGTGGAGATCTTCGTGTACGAAGATCGCTCCTTCGACTTCAAGTTGAAGACCCCGCCGGCAGCGAAGCTCCTGCTCAAGGCCGCAGGCCTGCAGAAGGGCTCCGGCGAGCCCCACACCAACAAGGTCGGCAAGGTGAGCATGGACCAGGTCCGTGAGATCGCCAAGACCAAGGCCGAAGACCTGAACGCCAACGACATCGACCAGGCCGCGAAGATCATCGCCGGTACTGCTCGGTCCATGGGTATCACGGTCGAGGGCTAGACCCACCACACATCTCGTGGGAGGGCCGGCTCGGCCCGCACCACACACCCCGCCGGTTGAGTGCGGAGAAGGAACAGAGCAATGAGCAAGAAGAGCAAGGCCTACGCGGCTGCGGCCGAGAAGGTCGACAAGTCCAAGCTGTACAGCCCGCTGGAGGCTGTTGAGCTGGCGAAGGAAACCTCGTCGAAGAACACCGACGCGACCGTTGAGGTTGCGATCCGGCTGGGCGTCGACCCCCGTAAGGCAGACCAGATGGTTCGAGGCACCGTCAATCTGCCGCACGGCACGGGTAAGACCGCCCGCGTGATCGTGTTCGCCGCCGGCGACAAGGCCGCCGAGGCCACCGCCGCCGGTGCCGACGAGGTCGGCGCCGAGGACCTGATCGAGCGCATCCAGGGCGGTTGGCTGGACTTCGACGCCGCGATCGCCACCCCGGATCAGATGGCCAAGGTCGGCCGCATCGCGCGTGTCCTCGGACCGCGTGGCCTGATGCCGAACCCGAAGACGGGCACCGTGACCACCGATGTCACCAAGGCCGTCAACGACATCAAGGGCGGCAAGATCAACTTCCGTGTCGACAAGGCAGCCAACCTGCACTTCGTCATCGGCAAGGCTTCGTTCGACCCGGCCAAGCTGGCCGAGAACTACGGCGCCGCGTACGACGAGATCATGCGTGCGAAGCCGTCGGCAGCCAAGGGCCGCTACATCAAGAAGGTCACCGTCTCGACCACCACGGGCCCGGGCATCCCGGTCGACCCGCAGGTCAGCCGCAACTTCGCCGAAGCTCCCCAGGCCTGATCCTGGCGCTCGCGCGTAACTAGAGACACCCACGAGGGGCCTGGCAGTCGATGCCGGGCCCCTCGTGCTCTGTCTCCCCAGTTCTTCCATCGGAGGTCAGTGGCTCGTGGTGAGAATCCGTCTCGGAACCCGTCGTGGTGGTGCGGCGGTGGCTGCCGTGTTGCTGTCGCTGCTGCTGGTGATCGTCGGTTGTGGCACCGACGGTGGCCAGGCCGATGACGCATCCCCCGCGGGCATCCCGTCGACGATCGTGTCGATCAGCCCGACGACCACCGAGATGCTCTTCGCCGTCGGCGCGGGCGATCAGGTGGTCGCGGTCGACGACCAGTCCGACTTTCCGGCCGAGGCCCCGCGGACCTCGCTGTCGGGTTACACCCCGAACCTCGAGGCGATCCTCGCCTACGACCCCGATCTCGTCGTCCTCACCGACGACAACAACGACATCATCGCCGGCCTGGACCGGGTGGGCGTCGAGGTGCTGCAGATCCCGGCGGCGAAGAACCTCGACGAGACGTACGCGCAGATCCAGCAGGTGGGCGACGCCACCGGCCATGCCGAGTCGGCCGATGAGCTCGTCACCTCGATGCGCGAGGAGATCGAGAAGACCATTCGCACCGTCCCGCTGCGCGAGGTGCCTCTGACCTACTTCCACGAGCTCGACGACACGTTCTACACCGTCACCGACGACACCTACCTCGGCCAGATCTACGGACTGCTCGGTCTGCGGTCGATCGCGACCGGTCAGAGCGGCTATCCGCAGCTGTCCCCCGAGTTCATCCTGGAGAGCGATCCCGAGGTGATCTTCCTCGCCGACTCGCAGTGCTGTGGGGTCACGCCGGAGAAGGTTGCCGCTCGTGCAGGCTGGGATGACCTGCGAGCCGTGGTGAACGGTCAGGTCCACGTCCTCGACGAGGACATCGCGAGCCGTTGGGGTCCCCGCGTCGTCGATCTGGTCCGCGACATCGCGCGGATCGTCTCCGGCGTCGACGGACAGCCGTCGAACTGAGATGGTGAGCCGTCAGGTCGGGGTCATCTGCGGGGCCGTCGCAGTGCTGCTGGGCGCATGCCTGCTCGCAGTCCTCGTCGGCCCGGCCGGACTGACCCCGAAGGGCGTGCTGCTCGACCTCCTCGACCAACTCCCGCTCGTCGACGTCGAATCCGGGCTCACCTCCCGCCAGCAGACGATCCTGTGGGAGGTGCGGATGCCGCGCGTGGCGCTGGGAGCGCTGGTCGGTGCGATGCTCGCCGTCGCGGGTGCCGCCTACCAGGGTGTCTTCCGCAATCCGCTCGCAGACCCGTACCTGCTCGGTGTGTCCAGCGGCGCGGGACTCGGCGCGACCGTCGCGATCGTCCTGGGCGGTGCCGCGGGCACGATCGGCCTGCCACCCGCGGCGTTCATCGGCGGCATCCTGGCCGTGGCCGCGACCTATGCGCTGGGCCGGACCGTCGGCGGCGGCCGCACCGAGGTGGTCATCATCCTCGCCGGAGTCGCGGTCGCGGCGTTCGCGAATGCCATCCAGACCTTCCTCATGCAGCAGCACGACGACACGCTGCGGCAGGTCTACAACTGGATGCTCGGCCGCCTGGCGACCGACGGCTGGTCCGAGGTCGTCACCGTGCTGCCGTACGTCCTCGCGTGCGTCGCCGTCATCGTGCTGTTCGGGCGCACACTCGACGTCATGGCGGTCGGTGACATCGAGGCGTCGAGCCTGGGGATCAGACCTGAACGCGTGCGCCTGCTGCTGGTCTGCGTCGCGACGCTCGGCACCGCGGCGGTGGTGTCGGTGAGCGGATTGATCGGTTTCGTCGGCATCGTCATCCCGCACGCCGTCCGGCTCCTCGTCGGTCCTGGGCACCGGCTGCTGCTGCCGTTGTCGCTGCTGGTGGGTGCGGCCTTCCTGGTGCTGGCGGACGTGGTCGCGCGGACCGCGATGTCGCCGTCGGAGTTGCCGATCGGCGTGGTCACCGCCGCCATCGGCGCGCCCTTCTTCCTCGTCGTCCTCCGGCGCAGCGGACGGAGCGTCGAATGACCGCCGCGATCACCTGTCGAGGTGTGTGCGCGTCGCGCGGGGGAGTGGAGGTCCTGCACGACGTCGACCTCGAGATCGGTTCCGGCACCTGGGTCTCCCTGGTGGGGCCCAACGGTTCGGGTAAGACGACGCTGCTGCACTCCCTCGCCGGGTTGGTGGCCTCGACCGGGCGGGTCGACGTCGCGGGCGTCGACCCGGGTCGTGCGCGCCGCCGCGAGATCGCCCGGGCCGTGGCGCTGATGCCGCAGCGGCCGATCGTCCCGGAGGGCACGTCGGTGCGGGAGCTCATCGGCCTCGGCCGCACCCCGCACATCGCCCGATTCGGCAGCGAGACCCGCTCGGACCGCGAGGTTGTCGACGACGTCATCGAGCGACTCGACCTCGAGGAGTTCGCGAACCGTTCCGCCTCGGCGCTGTCGGGCGGTGAGTTGCAGCGGGTGGTGCTCGCCCGGGCACTCGCCCAGCAGCCGCGCGTGTTGTTGCTCGACGAACCGACCAGCGCTCTCGACATCGGCCACCAGCAGCAGGTCCTCGACCTCGTCGACTCCATGCGGCAGGCCAGTGAGCTGACCGTGATCGCGGCGATGCACGACCTGACATCGGCGGCCCAGTACGGACAGCGCCTCGTGCTCCTCGACCGGGGACGTATCGTCGCCGACGGTACGCCCCAGGAGGTGCTCACCGCTGAACGACTCCGGGACGTCTACGCCGCGAAGGTCGAGGTGCTCGACCGCCGCGACGGCCCGGCCGTGCTGCCGGTGCGTGACCCGGGACCCGGAGAACGATGAAGGTCACGCTGCTCGGCACGGGTGCCGCCGACGGCTGGCCGAATGCGTTCTGCCGCTGTGATTCGTGTTCCGATGCGCGGCGCCGGCACGACTTCCGTGCCCAGACAGCCGCGCTCGTCGACAACGCGCTCATGCTCGACTTCGGATCGGACGCGCCCGGGTCGGCGGTGCGCCACGGTGCTTCGCTCGCCGACGTACGTCACGTCCTGATCACCCATGCGCACGCCGATCATCTTGCACCGCAGTCGTTGTTGTTCCGGTCGTGGGTCGACGGGGTCGGTGAACTCGAACTCATCGGTCCGGCCGATGCTCTCGATGTGTGTCGCCCGTGGGTGGGGCCCGACGCCGGCGTGCGGTTCACGCCGGTCGTCGCGGGTGACCAGGTGCGGGTGGGGGACCACGACGTGCGGGTGCTCCCGGCGCGCCACCAGGTCTTTCGCGACGGTGATGCGGTCTTGTACGACGTCACCGGTCCCGACGGTATGAGGCTGCTGTGGGCGACGGACACCGGTGTGTGGCCCGACGATTGGTTCGATGCGGTGACCGGGGCCGAGTTCGACGCGGTCTTCCTCGAGGAGACCTTCGGCGATCGTGAGGACCTGTCCGATGGGCATCTCGGGTTACCCGGGTTTGCGACCATGGTAGCGGCACTGCGTGGAGTGGGTGCCGTCGTCGACTCCACCGACGTCGTCGCAGTCCATCTGGGACACCACAATCCGCCGGTCGGCGTGCTCCGAGAGCGGCTTCGGGATCTCGGCGCGCGGCCGGGACGAGACGGGGAGGTGCTCGACTTGGGCGAGTCGGTCGGGCGGCGGATCTTCGTCACCGGAGGGGCGAGGTCGGGGAAGTCGCGGTATGCCGAAGGTCTTCTGGCCGGCGTCGACGACGTCGTCTATGTCGCCGCCGGCGGCCCCCGGGCCGGTGATCCCGATTGGGACCGACGCGTCGAACTTCATCGGGGCCGGCGGCCCGCGTCGTGGACGACGGTCGAGGACACCGATGTGGCCGGTGTTCTGCGTACCGCGCGGCATCCGGTCCTCGTCGATTGTCTCGGTACCTGGCTGGCTGCGCGGATCGATCACCACAATGCTTGGGACAGCGGCGAACTCGATGCCGTGCGGTCCGACGTCGAGGACCTACTCGACGCCTGGCGGAGCTGCCCGATGCCCGTCGTCGCGGTCAGCAACGAGGTCGGTAGCGGCGTCGTCCCGGCCACTGCGTCGGGTCGTCTCTTCCGCGACGAACTCGGCCGACTGAATGCCGAGATGGCCGACCGCGCCGACCAGGTCGTGATGATGATCGCCGGTCAACCCCTGGTGGTGCGGTAGCCCGGTGCGGGTGAACAGGTGAACGCCGATGTCACTGGATGACGAACGTCCTGGAATCCCGGGCGCCCATCCCGGACATGTTCTCGTAGGCGGTGATCGTGAAGGTACCCGGCTTGTTGTAGAAGGGGTCGGTGAACGTGGCGCTGCCCTCGCAGACCGTCGCGTGGTACGTAGGAAGGCTCGTGCCCCGGAAGGTGATGTCGATTCGACAGGGTATGTCCCTGCCCTGGGCGCCGAAGACGCGCGCCGACCACTTCACCCTGGGTGCGAACGGTCTGCTGTAACGATTCGGGCCGAGTTCGCTGCCGAGAGAATTCTCCACCGACATCCTGATACTGGGGAGCACGCCGAGGAGGGGCGCCGACAGGCTTCCGGAGTCGTTGCCGGGCAACGGCAACCCGGGAGCGGCGGAAGCGGGCGACGTGATCATGGTGGCGGCGGCTGCCACGGTCAATGCGGTTATTCCCGATGTGCGTCTCATTTTCGAACTCCTACTCGAACCGAATGGTGCGGCGAAACGTATGTTGCGGCAGCAATGCCCTCGACCGACTGGAATCACGGTACGTGGACGATGTCCGATTTGCGTCATCTGGTCGAAGGTATTTCACCTCTGATAACAAACCGGCTGGATCATTCGCGCTCGTGGGGGGGTGCTCAGCCGAGCCAGTCGTTGCCGCCTAGTCCGAGTTGCCGGACGTCGAGGGTGGGCGTGATCCCCGACGCCGGCGCGAGGTCATGTGCCTCGAGGACCGACCGCAGTGTCTCGGCGGCGTCGATGTTGAGCGGGCTCGACACCCACATCGCGTAGGGGAGGTTCACGAAGCGGTTCTCGCGCACCGCCTTCAGATTGCGGCTGGCGGGGTTGGTGCGCAGAGCGTCGATCTTCTGCTCCACGGACTGGCCGGGATAGTCGACGAAGACGATCAGATCGGGGTCGGCGGTGGCGATCCGTTCCCAGCTCACCGCGGTCCAGGTGTCCTCGACATCCTCGGTCGCGTTGCGCGCGCCCGCCGCGTCGATGATGCCCTGCGGGCCACCGAAGGAGCCCGACGAGAAGATGGTGTCGGAGACGCTGTCGAAGACGAAGACCGTCGGTTTCGATGCCGGTTGCGGTGCAGCACGGAGTTTTTCGAGGCGGTCGGAGATGTCGTCGGCGACCGTCGCGCCCTGCTCGGGATTGCCGGCGATGGTGCCGATGTTGCGCAGGTCGGTGTCGAGCGCGACCCATGGGTCCATCGTGCCGCGCTGAGCCTGGCCGTCGACCTGACGGCACGCCTCCGACAGCTGATACACGTCGATCCCATGGGAGGCCAGGATCTCCGGGGTGATGCCGCGGGACTCGCTCATGCCGTAGTTGTAGCCGGCGTAGAGGACCTGCGGTTTGGCGCCGACGATGTTCTCGAGGGTGGGCTGCTCGGTGGCGACCTCGTCGAGCGTGTCGACCTGTGGGCCGTATTCGAGTCGGAGAACGTCCTTGTCGCGGGCGAGCGCACTCACGGCGACGATCTTGTCACGGGCGCCCGCCGCCAGCGCGATCGCGATCATCCCGCCGTCGTTGACGAACAGGCGATCGAGAGGCTGGTCGAAGGTGACCTCGGCGCCACAGTTGGTGACGGTGACGCGGTCGGTTGCGACGGCGCCGGACTCGGTGCCGCAGCCCGCTGCGATGCCCAGGACGACGGCGAGCGTGGCGTATCGGGTGATGTTGTGTCTCATCGGTTTTCCTTGGTGGCGTAGACCTGCGGTGCAGGAGAGGTGGGGGAGTCGAGCAGCAGATGGGGGAGGCCGGTCTCGGGGTGTGGCACGACGGTGCCGGACACATCGAAGACCGACGCCAGCAGCGGCGGGGTCAGCACCTCGACCGGTGGGCCGTGTGCGGTGACGCCGCCGTCGGAAATGACGGCGACGGAGTCGAAGTGGCGGAGGACGAGGTCGAGGTCGTGCATCGCGGCGATCACAGTCGCCTCGAGGTCGTCGAGGACCTGCATCAACCGCAGTCGCCAGGCCGCGTCGAGATGATTCGTCGGCTCGTCGAGCACAAGGATCGGCGTCTGCTGTGCGATTGCGCGGGCGAGCACGACGCGGTGCCGTTCACCGCCGGACAGCTGCGTACACGAACGGTGTTCCCAACCGCCCAGTCCCACCTGCTCCAGCGCGGACCGGACGATCGCGTGGTCGTCGGAGTTACGTATGGCCCAGGCGGATCGGTACGGCGTGCGTCCCAGGCCCACCGCTTCGGCGACCGTGAGTTCGGCCGACGGGTGTTCATCCTGACCGACCACCGCGATCGACAGCGCGCGACGCCGAGCGGGAAGACGATCGAGATCGTCGTCGCCCAACCGGATTCGTCCCTCGGCCGGTTGTTCGAGACCGCACAGTGTCCGCAGCAACGTGGTCTTGCCCGCCCCGTTGGGTCCGACGATGGCGAGGCGGGTTCCGGCAGGGACGTCGAGATCCACCTCGCGCAGTATCGGGCGGCCACTTCGACGGCAACTGATGGCGTTCGCGCGCAGGGACATCGAGCGCTGCACGGCGCCCATCAGGCTTCGCCGCCGAACCCGTACTGGCGCCGTCCCATCAGGAACAGGAAGATCGGTGCGCCGATCAGTCCGGTGACGATGCCCAGCGGCATCTCGCGGGGTGACGCGGCCACTCGTGAGATGACGTCGACCCACACCAGGAACAGTGCACCGCCGCAGACCGCTACGGGAATCATCGCGCGGTGCGTCGCACCGACGAGCAGGCGTGCCGCGTGCGGGACGATCAAGCCCACGAATCCGATTCCACCCGCGACTGCGACCAGAACGCCGACCAGGATTCCCTGGACCGCGAACAGCGCGTTTCGCATGGCGCGCACCGGAACCCCGAGGGATGTCGCGGTGTCGGTCCCGGCTGCGTAGGCGTCGAGCCAGGAGTGGATCGCGAGCATGGCGAGCACCGTGACCACGACGACAACCCCGGCGATCTGCACTTTCGCCCAGGTCGCGCCGGCGACGCTGCCCAACATCCAGAACATCACGTTGTCGGCGGCATGCGGGTCGGCCGCGGTGAAGACCAGCAGTGAGGACAGCGCCAGGAACGCCGACGACAGGACCACTCCGGAGAGGATCAGGCGTAGGGCGGTCAGTCCGCCCTGCGCCCGGGCGACGGCGTACACGGTGACCGAGGCCGCGAGGGCGCCGATCAGCGCGCCGCCGGACAAAGCCCAGACACCCAGGGCGGCAAACGATCCTAGAGTGATGACCGCCGTCGCACCCACCGCGGCGCCGGCCGACACGCCCAGCAGGTACGGCTCGGCGAGCGGGTTGCGGACGAGGGCCTGCATGACGGCGCCGGCGAGCGCCAGACCGGCGCCGACGATCGCCGCGAGAACCGAACGCGGCAAACGGAGATCCCAGATGATCACGGAGTGGGCGGCGTCGAGCTCGTCGCCTCGCAGGCGCCCGGCGACGGTTCGCCAGACATCGCCGAGGGGGATGGTCTCGGCACCGAAAGCGGTGGCGATCGCGATGCTCACCAAGGTGAGCGCGAGAAGGATCAGGGCAAGGGGCAACGACGGGAGTCGCCGTACCGACATGGCGGTGGCGATCATCGTCGTGCCGTCGGGAGGACGGGACACGTGTGGAACTGCCTTTGGTCTGGGCATCTGTGCGCGAGACGCCGGGTGGACTCGACGAGAACGGCAGGTATTCGGACTCGGGTTCGTCCGAACCCGACGCCTTCCCGGGTTGCCCCAGTGGCCTGATGTCGGGTCCGTCCCCCATACCGCTGCGCGCCAGTCCTGGATTCGCACCAGGTTCCCTGGCACCCGCCTGTGCAGGTGCGACCGCTCTCACCGGTGAGGTTAGCAATACGGACACGGAGCTCTCACCGACCCGTCTCCAAGTCGTCGGGCGAGGGATGCCCGGAGGTCTTAGGCTGGGCGCTGACAGGCAACGGACAGGTGCGAATCGAACCGAGGCGAACGGTGATCCGATGGACGGACGACCCACGAAACTGGCGATCATCGGGGCGGGCGCGGTCGGCACCGCGATCGCCTACTCGGCGCTGATCCGCGGGGTCGCGCGCACGGTCGCGTTGCTGGACATCAAGGCCGCCAAGGTCACCGCCGAGGTGCTCGACCTGTCCCACGGTCTGGAGTTCGTACCGCGCGCCGACATCATCGGCTCCAACGACGTGTCGGTGTGCGCCGACGCCGACGTCGTCGTGTTCACCGCCGGAGCCAAGCAGAAGCCGGGACAGTCCCGACTCGAATTAGCCGAGGCCACAATCGGTTTGACGCGCGCCATCCTGCCGGATGTGCTCGAGGTGGCACCGAACGCGATCTACCTGATGGTGACCAACCCGGTGGACGTCGTCACCCATGCGGCGCAGAAGATCACCGGCCTGCCGCCGAATCAGCTGTTCGGGTCGGGAACCGTGCTGGATTCGTCGCGGCTGCGGTTCCTCGTCGCGCAGCACTGCGGGGTAGCGGTGCAGAGTGTGCACTCGTATGTCGTCGGCGAGCACGGTGACAGCGAGATACCGCTGTGGTCGTCGGCGACGATCGGTGGCGTGCCGCTGACGTCGTGGACGCCGCTACCTGGGCGTCGGGAGATGGATGCCGTTGCACGGGAGCGTATCCGGGACGAGGTCGTGCACGCCGCCTACGCCATCATCGAGGGCAAGGGGGCCACCAACTACGCCATCGGCCTCGCCGCCACCCGTATCGTCGAAGCCGTTCTGAACGACGAACACCGGGTGCTCCCGGTGTCCACGGTCGCCTCCGGATTCCCCGGGCTCGATGATGTGTGTCTCTCCCTGCCGACCGTCGTCGACCGCGGTGGTGCGCAGACGCGCCTCGAGGTGCCGCTGTCGCCGGACGAGGAAGCCGGTCTGCTCGCCTCGGCGGAGACGCTACGCCGGATGCAGGCGCGATTCGGGTTGTAGGGGCAGGCACTGTCCATCGGGTGGACCAATCTCGGTGCTCGATGCCGGTGCGGCATCCTCGCCGGGGTAGTTTCACCTGGTCACATCGGTGGAAGAGAAGGTTCGACGATGAGTGGTTCGCGGAAGACGGTTCTGGGTTTTGTCGCTGCGGCGTCGATGGCGATCGCGCCGCTGATGGTGGCGGCACCTGCATCGGCGGCGACCGACTACGCCAACTGCGCGGCACTCAACGCCGACTACCCGCACGGCGTCGGCGAGCCCGGCGCCGTCGACTCGACCTCCGGCACGCCGGTTACGAACTTCACCGTCGACCAGGCCCTCTACGACGCCAACGACGAGAGCGACCGCGACAAGGACGGCATCGCCTGCGAGCAGAACTGACCCTTCGGTCACACACTGTGCGTGAGGGTCTCCGACCTGGCTTTTTCTGCTCGCCTGCAGTCCGATGGAACCGATCGGGCGCGCAGATAGTCTGAACTACATGCGCGACGACAAGCTGCTCACCCGGATCTCCGCCCTCCTGCGGCAGGCGGAGAACACCGACAACGAGCATGAGGCCGAGACGTTCATGCAGGCCGCACAACGCCTTGCCACGGCGTCGTCGATCGATCTCGCCGTGGCCCGCGCGCACGATCCGGCCGCGCGTAAGCAGGTCACCCCGATCTCGCGGCAGATCAAGATCGGCGAGCCGGGTAAGCGTGGCCTGCGCACCTACGTGCAATTGTTCGTGGCGATCACCATGGCCAACGACGTGACCGTCGACGTCGCGAGCAACTCGACCTTCGTCCTCGCCTACGGGTACGAGGCCGACATCGACGCCTGCGAGGCGCTCTACACGTCGCTGATCATCCAGATGGTCGCGGCGAGCGATGCCTATCTGCGGTCGGGGGCGTACAAGGGCGAGACCTTCGCGCGGGTCGTCACCAAGGGCAGCGGCTGGCGAGCGCGGCGGGTGATCGAGGAGAAGCCGCTGTCGCCGATCACTGCGCGACTCAACTTCCAGTCGGCCTTCGCCGAACGCATCGGCAAACGTCTCACCGAGGCCCGCGACGCCGCCCGCGAAGAAGCACTCGCCGCCG
This sequence comes from Gordonia sp. CNJ-863, assembly GCF_001942325.1. Classification (NCBI taxonomy): domain Bacteria; kingdom Bacillati; phylum Actinomycetota; class Actinomycetes; order Mycobacteriales; family Gordoniaceae; genus Gordonia; species Gordonia sp. CNJ-863. The sequence continues at coordinate 65,039 of NZ_MKKG01000013.1, read as the reverse complement.
AACGGCGCTCGGGTGAGCCGGAACGCTCGACGGCGCTGGCCCTGCGCAACAAGGAACTCGAGGTCACCGACTTCTACAAGACCGAGTCCACCGCTCGCGGCACGTGGCGGGCGTCGAGCGCGTCGGCCGGCTATTCGGAGGCCGCCCGGAAGGCGGGGGACCGGGCGGGGCGTCGGGCCAAGATCGGCGCCGACCGTGAATTCGGCGGTGCGCGAGGCGCTCTGGAGGCCTGACGAGTGGTCAGGCGCCGCGGTCGTACCAGGCCACCGACGGGGTCGGAGCAAACGGGGTCGGGGTTCCCGCCCAACGTCGAACCCAGGTGCCGACACGTCCGGGGTCGGTGGCCACGCCGTGCGCGACGATGGCCGTGACCACCAGGATCGCAGCGAACACGAACAGCCAGCTGATCGCGACGAACACGATGCCGAGAGTGCCGAAATAGCGGATCGTTCCCGACGCCAACGTGGGCAGCGCGAGCCGGCTGCCGGCCAGCAGGGCAGTGATCAGCAGCCCCGTGACCACACCGTTGAGGGCGAGAAGACGCAGCGGGACCTGGGTGGACACCAGCAAGCGCGGGATGGCGGTGAAGGTGCCCGACCAGATCGTCACCGTCACTCCGAAGACCAGCACGATGCCGAGGAGGCCGCTGCCGCCGAGGTTGAGGCCGAACAGTGTCTCGGCGTGCAGGCCGGTCGACAGCCCCTGCGCGGTGACCGCGGTCGGGATGAGGAACAGCACGATCACCCAGCGCCAGAAAGCTCGCCACGGCAGTTTGGTGACGCCCCAGATCGCGACATACATTCGGCCGAGTGCACGTGACAGGGAGGTGGCGCCGGCGATGGTCATGAGTGCGCCGATGATCCCGAAGGTGGCGAACGACTGCGGGTTGTCCACCGAGTTGTGGTCGAGCTTGCTCACCGGGATGCCGAGCCCGCTCAGGGCGTCGTCGACGACGTCGCTGCCCGGGAGCGTGAGCAGCAGGATGACGATGGGCAGGATCGAGGTGAAGGCCTGCGCGGCGAGGGTCATCGCGCGGTCGGTGATGTCGCCGCGCGCGATGTCGGTGAGGATGCGCAGGCTCAGCGTCGCGCCCGGCAGTCGCAGCACACGTTCGCCGATCGCGTGCAGGTCGGGACGGCGCATGAGGACTCCCATCGGGTACGGCGGACCCTCATCATCATTGGCGATGCCATGAGTCCGCGTGACACCGGGCGTGCCCGGTACTACGACGCCGAGCGACTCGTCTTCCGACTCTTCGACACCGCGTCCTCCTCGCGCACCGTGCAGCTGGCCGGAACCGAACTCACGCTGCCCGCCGAGGCCCGGTTCGCCTCGATCGACGCGGTGCGCGACTACGTGGGACTGGTGCTGGAGTTGCCGAGCGTACGGTCGCGGTTCCCACGCGCCGCCGAGCCGGTGTCGGTGCGCGAGCGGCGCGGCCAGAGCTCGGCACACTACGCCCGGTCGACGACGATCTCCGGTGACAAGTTGCTCAGCGCGGAGATCGCGATCCCGTCGTCGGCGGAGGGCCGGTGGGCGCTACGCGAGCTCGTGGTGCTGCACGAGCTCGCCCATCACCTCGACGACTCCAAGGGGCCGGGGCACGGACGCGGCTTCGTGCTCACCTTCATCGAACTCGTGGGCCTCGTCCTCGGCCCCGAGGCGGCCTTCGTGTTCCGCGTGGTGCTGGCCGATTCCGGGATCGGCTGATCGGGCGCCTAGTGCCCGGTGATCTCCTTCGCGGCATGGCCGACGGTGGCCTCACCGCCGGTCATGATCCGCATGAACTCGCGCTGTTCGGCGGCGCCGCGGATCGCTGCACGTTCGCGTCCGCCGGGGCGTTGCGCCTGCACCGAACGGATGATGTTCACCGGGAACCGGATCGCCGGATACCACGGTGGGACGAACGGCAGTCCGAGTGTGCGCATCGCCGCGGGTCCCAGGAAGCCGCTGGTGACCGAGAGGTGTTGTGCGCGAGCGATCTTGCGACGTAACTTCGGGAACCGCGAGTAGTTCCACTGCAGCGGATCGTCGGCCATGGGCACCGAGAGCTGTTTGGTCGTCTCGTCGGGGGTGGAGAGGACGTACGAGGTCTGGAGCAGCACGCGGATCGCGTCGCGAAAGCCCGTGGGCAGGAACTCGTCCTGCACGCCGAGTAGCCATCCCGCGTACCGGGTGAGGTGCGCGACGGCGTCATATTCACTGGGGCGGTTGACGAGTCCCATCATGACCACGCCCAGGCTGGGCGAGACGAGTGCTCCGACGAGCGTCGCGGCCATGTCCGTCTGATTGATGGGGAGCCCCCAGGTATCGGAATCCCAGTCGGGTAGTGCCGCGACGTGGCGCCGGACCATCGCGTGGATCAGGCGGACGCGCAGCGTCGACCGGTAACCGATTCCCTGTGGCAGCAAACCGTTTTCGGTGATGACGTCGGTGGCCCACTGGGTGGTCTCGGCGAACCGTGTGTTCGAGCCCTTCTCGAGGGCGCCGGTGCGCAGCAGCGTCTGGTTGAAACCGGCGAACTGGTAGCCGCCGAGTAGGGCGACGTCACGCGCCACGTACAGGCCGTCGGCGCCTCCGCTGCGCATGACCCGCGCGCCCTTCTCGATCAGGTCGCGGTCGACCCAGGTGGGTACGGTTTCCACCTCGGTGAAGAACTCGCGCAGCGGGGCCGGGGCGTCGTCGATCGAGTCGATGCCGTTGACGAGTGCCCGCTCGAACAGCGGACGGGACCGGGCCATTCCGGCGGTGTGCATCCACTCGACCAGGCGATCCGCCGGCTCGTCGCCGATCGTCAGGAGTTCACCGAGATGACGGAACAGTTCGCGGTCGGGTTTGCGCAGACCCAGCAGGGGTCCGACGAGCCGCAGGCCGATCGGGATCTTGCAGGGTCCGTCCGGGTGGCGGGACGGGATAGTCGGTGCGGGGGTGCTCGGCGGCGCCTGCGGCGGCGTGGTGGCAACCCGTGCGGTGGTCATCGGACGTGCACTCCGATCGGAGGTTCTGGGTAACGGCTGTCACCCAAAACGTAGGTCGGAGGTACGACGGTGTCAATGGGACGAACAAAAAGAACCGTCCCAAATTGCAGGTAGGGGCGCTGCGCAGCTAGAGCTGCACCGCCTCGGGTGCGTCGGCGCACAGTCCCTCACCCGCGAGCAACGTGAGGTAGCTCGGATGGTCGGGGTCGAGGACCAGGCGCTGCCTGCGGCCGCGTGCCTTGATCAGGTCGGGCACCACCGTGAGGTAGCGGGGCAGGCTCGCCGCGTAGACGTCGACGCGTAGGCGGTGCCCCGGCTGCAGGACCGCGTCGGTCGGGACCAGGTCGACGTCGATGCGGACCGGCTCGTCGGCGGGCACCGGCAGCTTGCGCTTGTGCGACAGGTAGTGGTGCGCCGAGAGCAGGCTGCCGTCGGCCGCGTAGGTCGACTTGCTGCGGTCCAGTGCGCGATTCGACGCGGAGAGGGCGCCGTTGGTGAGCACCGTCGACGTGCCGTCGGGCGCAACGTCGTTCACGGTCACCGCCCAGATCGCCTCGTGGGCGGTGGTTGCGACGTTGAGTCGCAGGTTCATCGCGCCGCTGATCGGGGTGGCCTCGAGAACCGGGCCGGTGGTGAACGACAACGCGCCCCGCTCCTGGAAGCGTGCGTCCTTGGCGTAATCGGCGCCGAGGACCATCGTGGCGCCGGCGGTCACCTGGGTCATGTCGCGCGATCGGAGACCGCGGATGTCGGGGCGGATGTGCAACGACGAGACACCCTGTGCGGGAGTCGAACCCAGCGAGCCGTCGTGTACCGCATGGTCGGCGGTCGACGAGGCATCGGCCGTCAGGTACAACCGCTTCGGCTCGACGCCCGGGCGGGGGAAGTTCTGTCCGGCGGTCCACGCACCTCCCTGCTGCAGCATCGTGACCGGCCCGTAGTGCTCGACGCCGTTGCGGTGCCCCTTGAGCCAGCGGTCGAACCAGGCGCGTTCGAGGACGTCCAGACGCGGTGGCGCGAACTTGCCGCCGTATCCCGAACCGACGTCGAGGTGATAGCCGTCGCCGACGATCATCTGCTTGCGGCCCGGTTCCATGTTCAGCCGCTCGTAGACGCCGGTTGCACTGCGGCCGAACAGGTCATGCCAGGCGCCGACGGTGAACGTGGGTGCCTCGATGCGGTCGACGATCGGGTCGCGTTCGTCGAAATACGGGTCGTCGAAGATGCGCGGGTCGCGGGCGGTGAGGAAACCCCAGAGCAGCGAGGGGATCTCGGTGGCCGGCGACTTCACCCGGTCGATGGCCCACCTCAACGCGTGACCGCTGGTGATGTCCCGAATGATGTTGGCGGGGTTGGGCACCCACTTGAGCATGTTCACCGCCGACAGCCACACCGGGATGAACGCCGAAGGCATGCCGCCGGTGATGTAGATGTCGCGGACGATGTCGTCGCAACCCTCCACTGCGAAGACGGCTTTCAGCTGCGGCGGGCGCTTGTCCGCGGCCTGTAGCGAGTTGATCGCCGAATACGACCAGCCGGCCAGGCCGACGGTGCCGTCGCACCAGTCCTGCTCGCTGACCCAGTCGATGATCTCGACGGAGTCCTCCTGCTCGCGCGGGCCGAGGATCTGCCACTTGCCGTGGCTCGCACCGGTGCCGCGGACGTCGACGACGACCTGTACGTAGCCGCTGCGCACCAGGTTGCGGTTGATGCCGAAGACGTCGAAGACGCCCCCCGACAGCGTCTGGGTGAGGGTGGTGAGGCCCTCGAGTGCGGTACCGGCCGCATCGATCGACGCCGACGCGGTGTGCAACGCCTTGCCGAGGACGGGAGCGTGCAGCGCCTGGTCGACGAAGTCGATGGCGGCCCGGTTGTACGGGTTGATGTTGATGATCGCGGGGTACGGGGTGAGGACCGTCTGGCCGAACCGGTTGGCCGGACGGATCACGGTGGCACGCAGGACGACCCCGTCGCTCATGGTGATCGAGACGTCGCGGTCGATGACGACGCGCGGGTACAGCTGCTTGCCGTCGACCTGTTCACGCCAGCGGATGCCGTCGGCTCCTCCGGTGGGGTCGCCGAGGGGGAGGGTACCGAAATGGGGTGCTTCCGTGGGACGTCGCGAAGGCGAAGGGGCCGGCCGCGCACGGCGTTCCGCGGGATCCAACTGATACGTCATGGTGCACCACCCTGCCTGGGGTGAGAGGTGTCGCACCGCGAGTGCTGCTGGTCGAGATGGCCGGGTGGACACCGACACCCCTTCGTGTCGGTCGTGGGCGCCGGACCCGCTCCGCTGGCGGCGGATGTCAGTGTGTTCCAGGTCACCTCACGCGTTCGCTGAAGAATAGCTCAGCGCCGGTATCGGATGGCTAACCAGGTGGCCTCGGTTTGGCCATCGGAGGTCTACGGCCGGTCACATTCCGGTAGCGACAGGTCGATCGCGGCCGCCGCCTCGAGGACCATCCACGCCGACAGCTGCACCGACAGATCGCGTTCGGGGACCTCCGAGGCATCACCGCACCCGCCACGAACTGGGCTTTCTTGCCGGCGGCCGTAGGGATGACGGCCCTGCTGCGCCAGTCGCTGCCGAACACGACGCGGCCGCGGACCTCGGTGCGGTTCGCCCACGCCGCATCGGCACTCGAGGCCACGATTCGGGCTGCCCGGGCACGCAATTCATCCGATCCGTCGACATCCGGGAGGTCGGTGGCGATGAGCCCGAGATAACGGGCGAGCACCCCGTGGAACAGGCCGCCGTCGCCACCGCCGCCGCCCTTGATCACCCCGTCGGTGCAGGAGTGCTTCTCGACGGCACCGAGGAGGCGGGCCAGACGGTCCAGATGGCGCTGTCCGCCGGTCGCGCGGAAGGCCTCGAGTTCGGCGCCGAGGACGACGCCCTGACAGTAGGTATAGGTGCCGGTCTCGGCCTTCAGCGAACCGTCGGGCTGCTTCTTCAGGCCGTCGATGACGAGGTGCGTCTTCGGGTCGATGAGGTTGGCGTCCATCCAGTCACACATCGCGACCGCGCGTTCGACGTGACCGGTACGGGCGACCAGGATGGCCGCGGGGCCGTTCGCCGGGGCGTTGAAGAACTGGTCGGTGGTGCGCCAGGGGATACCGCCCCCGTCCTCGGGAACCCAGGCGTCGAGCATGCGCCGGGTCAGGACCTCCAGGCCGCGTCGATGGTCGAGGTCGAGGTGACGGTCGGCGCGTTCGATCGCCAGTCCCAGCCACGCCATGTCGTCGTAGTAGTTGTTCGTCCACCGTCCGAGGTTGCGCACCTTGATCCCGCGCAACACCCGGTTGGCGTCGTCGGCGACATCGGGGTCGAAGGAGCGGTCTCCGTGTGCCGAACCTTCGGGTCTGTGGATCGCGGCGTCGACGAGGAGGTCGACGAGATGTGCGTGCCACCAGTAGTGCCAGGATCCGAGATGCGCCGCGACGAACCCGATCGGCCAGGCGACCGCCGCCGTCCGCGTCGCCGGCAGCCAGAAGGCGCGCTGCAGATGCCGCGCCGCGACGGCGTCCATGGCGGCCTGCGCGCGCTCGTTGGCGTCGTGCGCGTCGGTCGATTTGGTTTGTTCCCCCACAAGGACGTAGCCTAGTCGTCGGTGTGATGCACAACCGTGCGTCGTATCGGTTCAACCAGAGACCGTTGGTCGTCGGGAACTCCCGAACGAAGGCGCGACGAAGTCGCCGGCCCACGCAGGATGAACGAGGAATGTGGTCCCACACATCAGTGTGCGTCTTCACGCCCCGTGCCTGCGTGCCGGGGCGTTTGTCATTTCCGCCCTCGATCGCCTCCACGGCCCGTCGCTCAGTTGAACCCGACCAACTCAAGTGACGAGGAGAGGAGGCGAAGTATGGCCAAGTCCGAAAAGGTCGCCGCTGTTGCGGAGATCGCAGAGCAGTTCAAGGGCTCCTCGGCGGCAGTGGTCACGGAATACCGTGGACTCACCGTCACCCAGATCTCCCAGCTGCGACGTTCCCTCGGCGAGGGTGCAACCTACTCCGTCGCCAAGAACACCCTGGTGAAGCGTGCCGCAGCTGATGCGGGCGTGGAAGGGCTCGACGAGCTGTTCACCGGTCCGACCGCCATCGCCTTCATCGAAGGTGAGCCGGTTGTGGCCGCGAAGGCGATCAAGACGTTCGCCAAGGACAACAAGGCTCTGGTCATCAAGGGCGGGTACATGGACGGCCGCGCGCTGTCCGTTGCCGAGATCGAGCAGATCGCCGACCTTGAGACCCGTGAGGTCTTGCTGGCCAAGCTCGCCGGCGCCATGAAGGGCAACTTGGCTAAGGCAGCCGGTCTGTTCAACCAGCCGGCATCGCAGGTCGCGCGTCTCGCAGCGGCCCTGCAGGAGAAGAAGAACGAAGCCGGCGAATAACTCGCCGCACCAAGCCAATCCCCGGACCGTACGGGGATGCACACCAACCCCGTACGGGGACTTACAGGAAGGACGCCACCATGGCGAAGCTCACCGCTGACGAGCTCATCGAGCAGTTCAAGGAACTGACCCTGCTGGAGCTCAGCGATTTCGTGAAGAAGTTCGAAGAGGTCTTCGAGGTCACCGCGGCCGCTCCGGTCGCCGTTGCCGCTGCCGGTGCCCCGGCTGCTGCCGGTGGCGAGGCCGCTGCCGAGCAGGACGAGTTCGACGTCATCCTCGAGGGTGCCGGCGACAAGAAGATCCAGGTCATCAAGGTCGTCCGCGAGGTCGTCTCGGGTCTGGGCCTGAAGGAAGCCAAGGACCTCGTCGAGGGTGCTCCGAAGGCTCTCCTGGAGAAGGTCGACAAGGACGCCGCCGAGGCTGCCAAGGCCAAGCTCGAAGAGGCCGGCGCCAAGGTTTCCGTCAAGTAAGACTCTTCTTACGCGACTCACGAGCCCGGGACAGCATTGCTGTCCCGGGCTTGTTGCTGTTTGGGCACTCGACTCTCGTGGCGGCCTGACTTCCAGACCTCATTTCGACGTTGCGACCTCGATCGAAGTCGCAGCGTCGAAATGAAGTCTGAGAGTGGCTCGCTCAGGCGGCCGCGAGCCCCAACTTCACGAGCCAGGGTCTCAGGAGGCCGACCAGCTCTCCTCGTTCGAGCTCGGCCCACGTCCAGCGGACCACCATGATCCCCATGGCTCGCAGGGCGTCCTCGCGCCGCTTCTCGCGTAGCAGTGCCTCTCGTGGGGTCTCTCCGGGGCGCATTCCGTACTTCTGGAGTCCGTCGAACTCGCCGACGAGCCGACCGTCCCAGTCGAAGTCCGCCCGCGCCTCGCCCTGTGATGTCCGGAACCTGTGCTGCAGGCGTGGGACGGGGAGTCCGGCTGCGATCATCTGGGCGCGGCTCCACGATTCACCTACGCTCTCCGACGACGAGTCGGCGAACGACAGGGCGCGTCGTGCGATTCTGGTCCCGGGCCGCCGTGATCGTGCGTCGAGGATGGCTGTCATGGCCGATGGATCGGCCTTCATCGCCAGCGCTCGGTCGAAGGCCACGAGTGCTTGCGCGAAGTCGCCGTTCGTCGCGACGTCGACCGCAGTGCGCTCGAGTGTCGTCACCTCGATCCCGTCGACGATCTTGATCTCGGCGGATGTCAGCGGACCGTTGTGCACATGTCGGTGGCCGCGCACGAAACCGCCCGCGTTCGACTTCTTGGTGAGATGGACAGCTTCGCGGTCGGGGTGGAGGAGTTCCAGGCCGAGGATGGCTGCGGCCGAATCATGACTCAGCGTCGTCGTGCCGCGATCGCGCGCCGAGGTCGCCACCGCGATGGACCGCAGGCGATGGGCCGCGGTGGGATCGGCAGTGTCGGGGGTGGCTTCCACGTAGACCCCTGGCGCCAGTCGGATCAAGTCGCCCCCGTCCACCGCCGCTGCGACGGTGTCGTCGGTGATGCCGACCCGCAGCGTCGATTCGCGCCGTATGAGTCCGTGTCGATCGGTCGGGAACCAAGTCATGAGGATTGGACGCACGAGGCGCCTTCTCGGTTCAATTTCCATCGCCGAAACGGACACTTCCCGAGTGACCTGGGACTCTGCGTCCGGCATCACATCCGGCGCTGATGTCCGACTTCCCTCACTTCGTTCCATCGGCTAATGTCATCGACGCAGCGAGAGTTACCGGCTGGTAGCTTTCGCGGGCGCAAGCTGAGTGACTCCGGTCGCATGGTTGGTGGTCCCTGGTCGGTTACAGTGACCCCAACCACAAATGCCACCGGTGGGTGTGCGGTCACACCGTGGCCGCCTTCGGGGGCAGCGATCGTCTGGAGGAAGTTGTGGGTGTAGAGGTCAGTGTCGAGGGGCTCACCAAGTCGTTCGGTTCTCAGAACATTTGGCGTGATGTCACTCTGACCCTCCCGGAGGGGGAAGTCTCCGCGCTGCTCGGTCCGTCGGGTACCGGTAAGTCGGTGTTCCTGAAGACCTTGATCGGTCTGCTGCATCCCGAGCAGGGTTCGGTGATCATCGACGGCACCGACATCACGCAGTGTTCGGCCAAGGAACTCTATGAGATCCGCAAGCTGTTCGGTGTGCTGTTCCAGGACGGTGCGCTGTTCGGTTCGATGAGCCTGTTCGACAACATCGCGTTCCCGCTTCGTGAGCACACGAAGAAGAAGGAGAACGAGGTCCGCGACATCGTGATGGAGAAGATCGACCTGGTCGGTTTGACCGGTGCCGAGGACAAGCTCCCCGGTGAGATCTCCGGTGGTATGCGCAAGCGTGCCGGTCTGGCCCGCGCGCTGGTGCTGGATCCGCAGATCATCCTGTGCGACGAGCCGGACTCGGGTCTGGATCCGGTGCGTACCGCCTACATCTCGCAGCTGTTGATCGACATCAATGCGCAGATCGACGCGACGATCCTGATCGTGACGCACAACATCAACATCGCCCGGACGATCCCGGACAACATCGGCATGCTCTTCCGCAAGGAGCTGGTGATGTTCGGTCCGCGCGAGCAGTTGCTCACCTCGGAGCAGCCGGTGGTCAAGCAGTTCCTCTCCGGTGATCGTTTCGGTCCGATCGGCATGTCCGAGGAGAAGGACGAGGCCGTCCAGAAGCAGGAAGAGGCCATGCAGGCCGCGGGTATCTCCGGTGGTGGTACCAAGGAGGACTTCACCGAGATCATCCCGCAGGTGCAGCCCAATCCCGGTATGCCCGAACGTAAGGCGATCGCCCGTCACCGTGAGCGCGTCCACGCGATGCTGCCCGACCTGCCGGAGAACGCGCAGGAAGCGATCCGCCGCAGCCAGGAGCAGGAAGACCAGATCCGCGAGGAGAGCCGCGCGCACGCCGAGGACATGGCGGGCGGCGGCGGCGGACGCCACGGCGGAGACAACGAGTGGACCAGCGCTCCCGCCGGGAACGTGGCCGTCGCCGACGCCAAGACCGACGTCATCGACTACGGCGGCAGCGATGCGCCCACCGAACAGTGGCAGACGCCCGGTGGCGGCGACGCACTGACCAAGCCCAGTCATCGTGCTGCTGACGGGAACGAAGGGCGGACCATCTAGGGATGACCAATGCCACCACGCGTGGCGTCGACCGAATCGCGCAGGCCGGAACAGGTGCTCTCGCCCAGACCGGCAATATCGTTCAGCTCTTCGTCGATGTTGCACGCCAGACCTTTGTGCGCCCGTTTCAGTGGCGGGAGTTCATCCAGCAGGCGTGGTTCATCGCCAGTGTGACGATCCTGCCGACCGCCCTGATCGCGATTCCGTTCGGCGCAATCGTCTCCTTGCAGACGGGTTCGCTGATCAAACAGCTCGGCGCCGAGTCGTACACCGGCGCGGCCAGCGTGTTGGTCGTCATCCAGCAGGGGTCGCCACTGGTGACCTCGCTCCTCATCGCGGGTGCGGCCGGATCGGCGGTTGCCGCCGACCTCGGTTCGCGCACCATCCGTGAGGAGATCGACGCCATGGAGGTGCTGGGCATCAACCCGATCCAGCGCCTCGTGGTCCCACGTGTGCTGGCCATGGTCCTGGTCGCGATGCTGCTCAACGGCCTCGTCGCCGTGATCGGTATCGGTGGTGGTTACTTCTTCAACGTGGTGGTGCAGGGCGGCACCCCGGGCGCCTATCTGGCGTCGTTCGGTGCGCTCGCCCAGCTGCCCGACCTGTACGTGTCGACGCTGAAGGCAGCCATCTTCGGTGTGCTGGCCGGCGTCGTCGCCTCCTACAAGGGGCTCAACCCCAAGGGTGGCCCGAAGGGTGTGGGTGACGCCGTCAACCAGAGCGTCGTCATCACATTCCTGCTGCTGTTCCTCGCCAACCTGATCATCACGGCGGTCTACCTGCAGATCGTCCCACCGAAGGGGAGCTAGCGTGACCGATGGTGGCGGCGGCGTGACGATCGCCAAGAGCAGGCCTGAGTACTACATGTACGAGGCCCGCAAACAGCTGGGCAAACCGCTCAAGGTGCTCGACGGTGCCGGCGAGCAGATGTCGTTCTACGGCCGCACGCTGGCGTGGATGCCGAAGACGCTGGTGCATTACACCCGTGAGGTCCTGCGCCTGCTCGCCGAAGTGGCCTTCGGTTCGGGCGGACTCGCGGTCATCGGCGGAACCATCGGCGTGATGGTGCTGATGTCGGGCTTCACCGGCGTCGTCGTCGGCTTGCAGGGTTACGCCGCACTCGACCAGATCGGGTCGCAGGCCCTGACCGGCTTCCTGTCGGCCTACGTGAACACCCGTGAGGTGGCGCCCCTCGTCGCAGGCCTCGCCCTGTCCGCGACCGTCGGCTGTGGCTTCACCGCCCAGCTCGGCGCCATGCGTATCTCCGAGGAGATCGACGCCCTGGAGACGATGGCCGTGCCGTCGATCCCGTTCCTGGTGTCGACCCGCGTGATCGCCGGCTTCATCGCCGTCATTCCGCTGTACGTGCTGGGTCTGTTGTCGGCGTATCTCGCCTCGAGAGTGGTGACGACCGTCTTCAACGGGCAGTCCGGCGGCTCCTACGACCATTACTTCAACCTGTTCCTGCCGCCGGCCGACGTGCTCTGGTCGTTCGGCAAGGTGCTGGTCTTCGCCTTCGTCATCATCCTGGTGCACTGCTACTACGGCTACTACGCATCCGGGGGTCCCGCAGGTGTGGGCGTGGCCGTCGGTCACGCGGTCCGAGCGGCGCTGGTCCTCATCGCCGTCCTCGACTTCTTCCTGGGACTCGCGATCTGGGGCACCACCACGACCGTGCGAGTGGGGGGTTAGCAGATGGCGGTCCTGCGCCGACGACTGCTCGGCTTGGTCTTCTTCATCGTGGTCGCACTGTTCCTCACCGCGACCATCACCAAGTTCAACAAGACGTTCCAAGACTTCACCGACGTCACCCTGCTGACCGACTCCACCGGCAACGCGCTTCCCGCGAACGCCGACGTGAAGGCGCGCGGCATGGTCGTCGGCGAGGTCCGCGAGGTCAAGCCGGCGCCCGACGGTTCGGTGGAGGTCATCCTCGGCCTCGATCCGACCAAGGCCTCGGAGCTGTCCGACAAGACCACCGCGCGCATCCTGCCGAAGACGCTCTTCGGTGAGCGGTACGTGGCGTTGCAGGTTCCCGAGGACAACAACGGTCCGACGCTGAAGAACGGCGCAACCATCGAGACCGACAAGAGCGGCAATGCTCTCGAGGTCCAGCAGTTGTTCGACGACCTGCTGCCGGTGCTCGAGGCGATCCCGCCGCAGGATCTCAACGCCACGCTCACCTCGCTGTCGAAGGCGCTGTCGGGTCGCGGCGAGCAGATCGGCACCACGCTCGAGGAGCTCGACCAGATCTTCGGCGAGGTCAACAAGAACCTGCCCGACCTCGAGGGCACCCTCGAGGGCCTGGCCACCTTCTCGCAGACCTACTCGCAGGCGCTGCCCGACGTCGTCGACGCGCTGGACTCGTTCCGCACCACGTCGAACACCATCGTCGGACGGCAGGGCGATCTGCGGACCCTGATCGCCACGCTCGGTGTGGCCTCCGATGACCTCACCGGTTGGCTCCGCCAGAACCGAACCGACCTGATCGACCTCGCCGTCGATTCCGAACAACTGCTCGTCGGGCTGGCCAAGCAGTCTCCGACGTTCGTGTGCACGTTCCGCAATTTCGCCGGTCTGATCCCCGAGTCTCGAGTCATCGTGGGCGAGGGCACCAAGAACCCGGGCGTGCGCGTGAACCTGCAGTTCGTCAATCCCCGTGGCCGATACCTACCGAACCAGGACGAACCCCGCTTCATGGACCTCGATCCACCCGCCGTGTGCTACGAGCCCGCCAAAAACGGTCGCCCGTTCCCGCAGTACCCGGGTGGCGGCCTCGCCGACGGCAGCTACCAGCCGCCGTCACGCAACGCAGGCCCGCGCACCGTCAAGACGCTCCCGCAGCCGCAGTTCAGCGGCATCCCCGCGGGATCGGTCGAGCCCAACCCGTTCGATGACCCGGACTACCGCAAGCAGCTCCAGGTCATCTACGGCGCGACCACCGGTGAGACGCCGGAGTCGGTGCCGACCTGGGTCACGATGCTCGCCGGCGGCGCCCTCCAGGGAGCGAAGGTCGACATCAAATGAGGTCGATCATCGCGCCCCTCGTCAAGCTGATCGTCTTCGCGGTCGTCACCGTGGTCACCACCAGCCTGCTCGCGCTGACCATCGCGAACGCCGGTGGTGACGGTGACGCGAAGTTCAAGGCCGTCTTCACCGACGCCACGCTGCTCAATGCGGGCGACGACGTCCGCATCGCGGGCGTCCGGGTGGGACAGGTGGAGAAGGTCGAGGTCTACGACCGCAACCGGGCCATGGTCTCGTTCAACGTCGACCGTGACCGGCTGCCGGACGGCACCCAGCTCTACATCCGCTACCGCAACCTCACCGGTCTCCGGTACCTCGGTCTGGAGCGGGGGGCGGGCGACCCGACGAAGACCGTGGCGCAGGGCCACACGTTCGGGCTGGAGCCGGGCCGCACCGACACGCATCCGCCGGTGAACCTCACCGAACTGTTCAACGGGTTCCGTCCGCTGTTCCAGCAGCTGTCGGCCGAAGACGTCAACAAGCTGACAGAGCAGATCATCGCGATCTTCGACGGTCAGGGCGGCTCGATCACGCGCCTGGTCAGCGACACCGCGGACCTGACGAATGCGATCGCCGACAAGGACAAGGTCATCGGTGACCTGATCGGCAACCTCACCAAGGTGCTCGACACGGTCAACCGCAACGACGCGCAGTTCACCAGCCTCCTCGACAACACCGAGAAGCTGGTGACCGGCCTTGCCGCACAGCGCGGTTCGGTGGGCTCGGCAATCTCGTCGGTGTCCAACCTGACCTCGGTGACCGCGAACATCCTCGGTGCGACGCGACCCTCCATCCAGGGCGACATCGCCGGTCTGAAGTCGCTCGCCGATCAGATCAACAAGCGCGACAAGGACATCGAGCAGACGCTGACCAACCTGCCGATCAAGCTGCAGAAGATCGGCCGGGCCGCGACCTTCGGTTCCTGGTTCCAGTTCTATCTGTGCGGCATCGACATCGTCGCCGGCAACGGCAAGTCGACGGTGCTGACACAACCGCTGGTGCCGTTGCCCGACATCAATCACGTGCTCTACACCAGCGCCGCGACGCGCTGCTGGACCGACGAGAAGCCAGGGGGGTGACCACGATGGCAGACCAGAACGACAACCAGGACGACGCAGCCCGGGCGGATGCGCCGAAGAAGCACCCCCATCGCCGGTTCGGTGGTCGACGCAGTCCGGTGAGCATCGGTGCCATCGGCATCCTGATCCTGATGATGCTGGGACTCAGCGCGTTCTACCTGACCGACGTCCCGTTGCTCGGTGCCGGAGCCCGCTACACCGCGAAGTTCTCCGAGGCCGCCGGGCTCAAGCCCGGTAACGAGGTGCGCGTCGCCGGTGTGAAGGTCGGTGAGGTCGACGCGGTGAAGCTCAACGGCGACAAGGTCGACGTGACCTTCAAGGTGGAGAACACCTGGATCGGCGACCAGACGCAGGCGTCGATCCAGATCAAGACGATCCTGGGTCAGAAGTTCCTGTCGCTGAACCCGCGCGGCAGCGAGCCCGCCGATCCCGACGTCCCGCTGACCGACACGGTCGCCCCGTACGACGTCATCGAGGCGTTCTCGGCCGCCGCGAATCAGATCGAGGACTTCGACAACGACCAGCTGGCCGAGTCGATGCGCGTGCTCTCCGACGCCTTCTCGGGCACCGCGGGCACCACCGGTCCGGCGCTCGACGGGCTGGCGCGTCTGTCCAACACGATCGCCAGCCGCGACCAGGAGGTGCAGAAGCTCCTCGCCGCCACCAAGGACACGTCGAAGCTGCTGGCCGACCGCAACGAGGAGTTCGTGCGCCTCATCGGCGGTGCGGGACAGCTCCTCGACGAGCTCAACAACCGGCAGCAGGCCATCTCCGCGCTGCTCGCGAGCACGACGAGCCTCGGCGACTCGCTCACCGGCATCGTGCGCGACAACGAGGAGCAGATCGGGCCGGCGCTCGACGCGCTGAAGGGCGTCAATGAACTGCTGCAGCGTCAGAACCAGAACATCCGGGACTCGATCAAGTACATGGCGCCGTTCTACCGGCTCTACGCCAACGCGCTCGGCAACGGCCGCTGGCTCGAGTCGACCGTGGTGAACCTCCTGCCGCCGGCCCTGCCGCAACAGAACACCACACGTCCGCCGAACAAGAAGACGCTGGAACAGAACAACGGCGGAACGGAGGCAGGCTGATGACCGCGCCAGACCTCACACAGACCTCCGGTCCCGGCCGGTGGTTCACACCGCGCCACATCGTGGCGCTCGTCCTCGGGCTGATCATCGCGCTGGTTGTCGCCGGCGCGCTGTGGTGGGTGTTCTCTTCGATGGGGACCACCAAGATCACCGCGACATTCAAGCGTTCCGTCGGCATCTACGAGGGTTCCGACGTGCGCATCCTCGGCGTCGCCGTGGGCAAGGTCGACTCGGTGACTCCACAGGGCGACACCGTGAAGGTGACGATGACCGTCGACCGCGGCATCACGCTGCCCGAGGACGTCCGTGCCGTGCAGGTGATCCCGTCCGTGGTTGCCGACCGCTACATCCAGCTGACCCCCGCCTACTCCGGCGGACCGAAGGCCTCCCGCGACATCACCCTCGATGTGAACCAGACGATGGTTCCGGTGGAGGTCGACGAGTTGTATCGCAGCGTCAAGGAACTGTCGGACGCGCTCGGTCCCGACGGCGCCAACAAGCAGGACGGCACCGGCCGCCAGGGCGCGGTGAGCGAACTCGTCGCGACCAGTGCCGCCAACCTCGAGGGCAACGGCGAGAAGCTCGGCGAGGCCATCGAGAACCTGTCGAAGGCCACCACGACCCTCAGCGATTCGCGGGGCAACCTCTTCGACACCGTCAAGAACCTCAACACCTTCGTCGGCGCGCTGCGCGAGAACGATGCCCAGGTGCGGCAGTTCAACACGCAGATGGCGTCGTTCAACAAGTTCCTCGCCGGCGAACGCGACCAGCTCGCGTCGGCCCTGAACAAGCTGTCGTTCGCCCTCGGCGACGTGGCGGAGTTCCTCGACGACAACCGCGAGCAGATCGGCGAGACCGTCAAGGACCTGCAGCCGACGACGCAGGCGCTGCTCGACGAGAAGAACAACCTCAAAGAGGTCCTCACCGTCCTGCCGATCACCATCAGCAATCTGATCAACGCCTACGACGCGGAGTCGGGAACCCTGTCGATGCGCCTGACGATCCCGGATCTGCAGGACCTGATCGGTGCGCAGTGCCGCCTGCTCGACCTCGGTCAGTTGCTCCCGGGCAACCCGCAGGCCACGCAGTTCAGCAACACGCTGCGTCCGCTGATCAGCCAGTGTGAGGCGCTCGGCAAGCAGATCACCGACGGTGTGCTCGAGCCGCTGCTGCCCGTGCTGCCCTTCGGCATCATGAGCAACAACAAGCTGCAGAAGGCGCCCGTGCCCGGCACGGTTCCCGGTAACCCGGATCCCGAGATCGGAACCCCGTCGTCGCGGACTCCCGCGCCGCCGGCGGCACGCGCACCCGCATCGTCGTCGACCACCAAGTCGACCACCCCACGTCCTCGGGGAGGCAACTGATGAACCGACGCACCATGCGGATGACGCTGGCCGGTGCGGTCCTGTCGCTGACCGTGCTGGTGTCGGGTTGTATGTCCAACGGCATCCAGTCGCTGCCGCTACCCGGCGGCGTCGACACCGGCGACAACGCACGCACCTACAAGATCCAGTTCGACGACGTGCTCGACCTGGTGCCCCAGTCGATGGTCAAGCGGGACGGCATCCCCGTCGGCCGCGTGACCGCGGTCGAGGTGCCTGATGACCAGTGGTTCGCCCAGGTCACGGTCGAGGTCAAGAACGAGGTCGACCTGTCCGACAAGGCCGAGGCGAGCGTTCAGCAGACCTCGCTGCTCGGCGAGAAGTTCGTGTCCCTGTCCGAGCCGGACGGCAGCGCCGACGCGCCGCGGCAGAACCCGGCCCAGCCGATCCCCACGTCGCGAACCCGTACCGCGACCGACATCGAGCAGGTTCTCGGAGCGCTGGCGCTGCTGCTGACCGGCGGCGGCATCAACCAGATCCAGCCGATCGTCACCGAGCTGAACAAGACGCTCGACGGCCGGGCCGGCAAGGTCCGCGACCTCATCGACCAGACCGAGAAGCTCATCGCCGGCCTCAACCGCCAGCGTGACGACATCATCGGCGCGATCGACGGCCTCGCCGACCTGTCCGAACGGACCGCGGCGCAGACCGATCAGATCGACCGCATCCTCAAGCAGCTGCCCGAGGGCATCGAGGTGCTGGAGGAGCAGCGTCCGCAGTTCGTCGACCTGCTGACCAAGCTCGACCAGCTCGGTCAGGTCGGCACCGACGTGCTCGGCAAGTCGCGCAAGGCGCTGATCAACGACCTCAAGGCACTGCGTCCCGTGCTCACCCAGCTCGCCGCTGCTGCGCCCGATGCGATCACCGCCGCACCGCTGGTCCTGACCCATCCGTTCCCGGACTGGCTGCTGCCCGGTGTCAAGGGCGACTCGACCAACCTGTTCATGACGTTGGACCTCCGGCTCCTCAACCAGCTCGAGGCGCTCGGCGTGGGGCAGGGGACACCGAAGTACTCGCCCCCGGCCCGGGTGAAGGTGCCTGTCGATCCGCGGAACCCGTACTACAACGGCAACGGACCGCGCTACGGCTGGCCGACGATCACCCTGTTGCCGCCCGGCCCTAACTGGCGTCCCGGACCGAACACCCCGCCGTCCGGCGGTCGCTACCCGGCGGCATCGTTCTCCCGGTCCGCCGACGGCGCCGGCCCGATGCCCACACCCGCCAAACCCGGACAGGGCGTTCTCGACGGCCCGCTCGCGGCGATGGGTCTGGCGCCGAAGTCGCAGACCCCTGAGGCACCGACAGGAGCAGGACGATGATCAGCAAGCTCGTCAAGATCCAGCTGATCGTGTTCGTCGTCGTCGGCCTGGTGGCGCTGGTCTATGTGGGCGCGAAGTACGCGCGACTCGACAAGCTGGCCGGCGTCGGCATGTACTCGGTCACCGCGCAGCTGCCCGACTCCGGCGGCATCTTCACCAACGCCGAGGTCACCTACCAGGGTGTGCCGGTGGGGCGCGTCGGCGGACTCACGCTGACCAAGTCCGGCGTCGACGTGAAGCTCGACATCGACAAGGGCGGCCCGGACATCCCGGCGTCGGCGACCGCCGTCGTCGCCTCGCGATCGGCGATCGGTGAGCAGTACGTCGACCTGCAGCCGACGACCTCGTCGGGTCCGTACCTCAAGGCGGGCGACGTCATCACCAAGTACCAGCTGCCCGAGCCGCTCGAGGACGTCGTGAAGTCGGCCATCGACTTCACCTCGTCGATCCCGGTCGACGACCTGCACACGGTCATCACCGAACTCGGCAAGGCGTTCAACGGTCAGAGTGAGAACCTCACCCGCCTGGTCGATTCGCTCGGCAAGCTGTCGCGCGCGGGCGTCGACAACCTGCCCGAGGTCGTCTCGCTCATCCAGGATTCCAATGTCGTGCTCGCCACGCAGGCAGACCAGTCGGATGCGATCCTCACGTGGTCGCGGAACCTCGACCTGGTCACCGCGACCCTCGCGAGCTCCGACCCCGACCTCCGACGTCTGCTCACCACCGGCACGCTGTCGGCCACGCAGATCTCCGAGCTGATCCAGAAGAACGGCAACGACATCTCCAAGGTGGTGAAGGATCTCGCCGAGGTGTCCCGCACCATCGAGCCGGCGACCTACAACATCTCGACGACCTTCGCGATGCTCTCCGCTCTGTCGGCGGGCAGCCACTCACCGGCACCCGGCGACGGCCAGATCCACTTCGGCGTCGTCCTCGAGACCAACAACCCGGCGGCCTGTACGCGGGGCTATGGCGGCACCGACGCGATCATGGCGGAGATGCGGCGCAAGAACCCGAACTTCGACAAGCACTACGACGACTTCCCGTTCAACACGGAGGCCAAGTGCACTGTGCCGCTGGGCAACCCGACGGGTGTGCGCAGTGCGGAGCGTGCGAAGTACGCCAACCCGGCGTACCCGCAGCCGTGGGATTCCACGCCGAAGAAGGACCCCGACAAGCTGAACCTCAACCCGCTGGCCCAGCAGCTCGCAGCGCTGCTCGGCGTGCGGCCCAAGTAGACGACGCAGGCCTTCCAGGGCTCCGGTTCCGCTTCGTGCGGACACTCGGGCCTTGGCCTGCGCTCAGGAGCGATCTATACAGTGTCTTCTGCTATGACTGGCACCCCCGAACCCACAGGTTCTGCATCGACCGGCTCGACCGATCCGGATGCAGGTCCGACCGAGAAGAACACCGGCACCCGACCCGCGCTGAGGCGGCTCGCAGGCGTCGCGCCGCTTGCGCTGGCGATCGTCGCGGTGATCGCGGCGGTGGTGTGCGTGGCCGTGTTCGGAGTGCGTGCCTACGACGTCTATGCCAACCAGTACCCGGCGCAGCAGACGCGTGACGACGCGACCCAGGCGGCCGAACAGGCCGTCCTCAACATCACCACGATCGATCCCGCCGACCTCGACGGTTTCCGGGAGCGCGCCGAGGCGTCGCTGACCGGCAAGGCCAAGAACGAGGTGCTCGGCGGCAAGGACGGGAGCGTCCTCGACATGCTGTCGAATGCCGGCCCGGACGCCGCCAAGCTGAGCGCCCGCCTGGTGCGCAGCGCGCCGAGCGAGGTCAACCCCGACGAGGGCAAGGCGAAGGTCCTCGTCTACGTCATCACGACCCTCGAGCGGCCCGGCCAGCCCGGCGTCGACGAGACGCGCGGATTCGACGTCAGCATGATCAAGGACGGCGACACCTGGAAGGCCGAGAACCTCCTCGGCCTGGAAGGCATCGCCTACGCCGACGCGGGACAGTCGGGTAACGGACAGGCGCCCGCGCCGGCACCGGGAGGCGGAAACTGATGGCCCAGAACCCGAAGAAGCCCGCAGGCAAGCGTCGTCCGACGCCGAAGGTCGCCGGACACACCCGTGCCACGCAGCCCGGGCAGACACCCGATGCCCCCGAGGTCGATGCGTCGGCACCCGCGCTCCCTGAGGTGCAAGGAGCGAAAGCCGCCGGGCCGGGCGAGCGGAGCGAGTCGACGAGCCACGAAGGGTCCGGTGACGACACCTCGAGCTCCGTCGACGCCGCCGACACCGACACCGCCCCCGCGAAGCCCGACCTCACCAAGCCGAAGACCAGGCCCGTCTCCCGGGTCTCGACCCTGCGTCCCAGCGCAGCCGGCAGAACCGATGAGGACACCTCGTCGAACCGCCCGATGGGCCGGCCCGGCCGGCAGGGGAGTGCCGAGGGCAGGAAGAAGCGTGCGGCCCCGCTCGCGGCGATCCTCGCCGCGGCCGCGGTGGTCCTCGGCATCGTCGCCGTGGTCCTCGCCTTCCATCCCGGTGCCGACGTGGGTCCCAACAAAGCCTTCGTCGACCAGGAGGCCACGTCGCAGTTGACCGGGCAGGCACAGGAACGGATCTGCGCGATCTTCGGTTACGAGCACACCGAACTCGACGCCTGGCAGAAGCGTGCCCAGGATGCGTTGACCGGTCAGGCGCGGGAAGAGTTCGACAAGACCTTCAAGGCGCAGAAGGACCTGATCACCCAGACCAAGACCGGTGCCGAGTGCCGGGTCGACGCCCTCGGCGTCAAGGATCTGACCGGCGGCGGCGACGGCGCCCACGCGACCGTGATCGCGAACATGATCATCAGCGAGACGCAGAACAGCATGGCCACCAACAGCGGTGCCCCGCGTGCGCAGTTCGCCATGGTCAAGGAGGGCGACACGTGGCGGATCCAGGGCGTCGAGCCCTTCTGATCCGGGCGTGACCGCCAGGCGGTCGGACGACTCCGGGGACAAGTTCGCGAAATTGGCGCGTACCGCTTGACGTTTCGGCGTTGTCAGGCCAGGCTGTGACCAGCGATTGACGTGCAGGCAGCCACCCGTGCGAAATCGTTTCTCGACGGACTTGACAAAGGACGTCTATTTTCTGCTACAGTTGGACGTTGCGCTGGCTGCCTCCTGTCCATCTATCGATCCTTCTTCGGCCACTCCTTGTATGTGTGTGCTGCGGTGATCGCCGATCTCAGGGTGTCACCAGCGAACGGCCCATCAAGCCACCGCACATCTAGGTTGTGAATAACGTCGTGTTGGAAGGACGCATCTTGGCAGTCAACCGCCAGTCCACCTCAACAATCCCCGGCGCGCCGCATCGCGCGTCGTTTGCAAAGATCAGCGAGCCGCTGGAGGTTCCCGGCCTCCTCGACCTCCAACTCGATTCCTTCGAATGGCTCGTCGGGTCCCCGGAGTGGCGCGCCAAGGCGATCGCCCGCGGAGAAGAGAACCCGACGGGCGGGCTGGAGGACATCCTCCACGAGCTGTCCCCTATCGAGGACTTCTCCGGGTCGATGTCCCTGTCGTTCTCCGAGCCGCACTTCGACGAGGTCAAGGCCTCCGTCGAGGAGTGCAAGGACAAGGACATGACCTACGCGGCGCCGCTGTTCGTCACCGCTGAGTTCATCAACAACAACACCGGTGAGATCAAGTCGCAGACCGTCTTCATGGGCGACTTCCCGATCATGACCGACAAGGGCAGCTTCATCATCAACGGCACCGAGCGTGTCGTGGTGAGCCAGCTGGTCCGCAGCCCCGGCGTGTACTTCGACGCCGCGATCGACAAGGCCACCGAGAAGACCCTGCACACCGTCAAGGTGATCCCGGGTCGCGGTGCGTGGCTGGAGTTCGACGTCGACAAGCGCGACACCGTGGGTGTGCGTATCGACCGCAAGCGCCGTCAGCCGGTCACCGTGCTGCTCAAGGCCCTCGGCTTCACCACCGAGGAGATCACCGAGCGCTTCGGCTTCTCCGAGATCATGATGTCGACCCTGGAGAAGGACAACACCGCCAACCAGGACGAGGCGCTGCTCGAGGTCTACCGCAAGCTGCGTCCGGGTGAGCCGCCGACCAAGGAGTCCGCGGAGAACCTCCTGGAGAACCTGTTCTTCAAGGACAAGCGCTACGACCTCGCCCGTGTGGGCCGCTACAAGGTCAACAAGAAGCTGGGTCTGACGGGCAACCCGATGACCGGCGAGTCGACCCTGACCCGCGAGGACATCATCGCGACCGTCGAGTACCTGGTGCGTCTGCACGAGGCCGACCCGCACACGACCACCTACATGACCGTCCCCGGTGGTGTGGAGGTTCCCGTCGAGGTCGACGACATCGACCACTTCGGCAACCGTCGTCTGCGTACCGTCGGCGAGCTGATCCAGAACCAGATCCGCGTGGGCCTCTCGCGTATGGAGCGTGTCGTGCGTGAGCGCATGACCACCCAGGACGTCGAGGCGATCACCCCGCAGACCCTGATCAACATCCGTCCCGTCGTGGCGGCGATCAAGGAGTTCTTCGGCACCAGCCAGCTGTCGCAGTTCATGGACCAGAACAACCCGCTGTCGGGTCTGACCCACAAGCGTCGTCTGTCGGCGCTGGGCCCGGGCGGTCTGAGTCGTGAGCGTGCCGGCCTCGAGGTGCGCGACGTCCACCCGTCGCACTACGGCCGTATGTGCCCGATCGAGACCCCTGAGGGTCCGAACATCGGTCTGATCGGTTCGCTCTCGGTGTACGCACGGGTCAACCCGTTCGGTTTCATCGAGACCCCGTACCGCAAGGTCGTCGACGGTGTCGTCACCGACGAGATCCAGTACATGACCGCTGACGAGGAGGATCGCTTCCTCATCGGTCAGGCCAACACCAACTTCGACGGCAGCGGCCGTATCACCGACGAGCGTGTGCTGGTGCGCAAGAAGGGCTCCGAGGTGGAGTTCGTGGGCGCCACCGATGTCGAGTACCTCGACGTCTCGCCGCGCCAGATGGTGTCGGTCGCGACCGCGATGATCCCGTTCCTCGAGCACGACGACGCGAACCGCGCCCTGATGGGTGCGAACATGCAGCGTCAGGCCGTGCCGCTGGTGCGCAACGAGTCGCCGCTGGTCGGTACCGGTATGGAGCTCCGTGCCGCCGTCGACGCCGGTGACGTCATCGTGTCGTCCAAGACCGGTGTGGTCGAAGAGGTCTCGGCCGACTACATCACCGTCATGTCCGACGAGGGCACCCGTGACACCTACCGGATGCGCAAGTTCGCGCGTTCGAACCACGGCACCTGCGCCAACCAGCGTCCGATCGTGGACGAGGGCCAGCGCGTGGAGGCCGGCCAGGTCCTCGCCGACGGCCCCTGCACCGAGAACGGTGAGATGGCGCTCGGCAAGAACCTGCTCGTGGCGATCATGCCGTGGGAGGGCCACAACTACGAGGACGCGATCATCCTGTCGCAGCGCCTCGTGGAAGAGGACGTCCTGACCTCGATCCACATCGAGGAGCACGAGATCGACGCCCGCGACACCAAGCTCGGTGCCGAGGAGATCACCCGGGACATCCCGAACGTCTCCGACGAGGTCCTCGCCGACCTCGACGAGCGCGGCATCGTGCGCATCGGTGCCGAGGTCCGCGACGGCGACATCCTGGTCGGCAAGGTCACCCCGAAGGGCGAGACCGAGCTGACCCCGGAAGAGCGTCTGCTGCGTGCCATCTTCGGTGAGAAGGCCCGTGAGGTTCGCGACACCTCGCTGAAGGTGCCCCACGGCGAGACCGGCAAGGTCATCGGCGTGCGCGTGTTCAGCCGCGACGACGACGACGATCTCGCGCCGGGCGTCAACGAGCTGGTCCGCGTCTACGTGGCCCAGAAGCGCAAGATCCAGGACGGCGACAAGCTCGCCGGTCGTCACGGCAACAAGGGCGTCATCGGCAAGATCCTCCCTCAGGAGGACATGCCGTTCCTGCCCGACGGCACCCCGGTCGACATCATCCTGAACACCCACGGTGTCCCGCGTCGTATGAACATCGGCCAGATCCTGGAGACCCACCTCGGGTGGATCGCCAAGGCCGGCTGGAACATCAACGTGGCCGAGGGCGTCCCGGAGTGGGCCTCGAACCTGCCCGAGGACATGTACTCGGCGGAGCCCGACACCAACACCGCCACCCCGGTGTTCGACGGTGCGCGTGAGGAGGAGCTGACCGGACTGCTGTCCTCGACGCTGCCCAACCGCGACGGCGAGGTCATGGTCAACGGCGACGGCAAGGCGACGCTGTTCGACGGTCGTTCCGGCGAGCCGTTCCCGTACCCCGTGGCGGTCGGCTACATGTACATCATCAAGCTGCACCACCTGGTCGACGACAAGATCCACGCTCGTTCGACCGGTCCGTACTCGATGATTACCCAGCAGCCGCTGGGTGGTAAGGCGCAGTTCGGTGGTCAGCGCTTCGGTGAGATGGAGTGTTGGGCGATGCAGGCGTACGGCGCCGCCTACACCCTGCAGGAGCTGCTCACCATCAAGTCGGACGACGTGGTGGGCCGCGTGAAGGTCTACGAGGCGATCGTCAAGGGCGAGAACATCCCGGAACCGGGTATCCCCGAGTCGTTCAAGGTGCTTCTGAAGGAACTTCAGTCGCTCTGCCTGAACGTCGAGGTGCTCAGCTCCGACGGTGCCGCCATCGAGATGCACGACACCGACGACGAGGACCTGGAGCGCGCTGCTGCCAACCTCGGAATCAACCTGTCGCGCAACGAGTCGGCAACCGTCGACGACCTCGCCAACTGATCCTCACCACTGACAACAGAGCTCTGGAAAGGTAACAAGTGCTCGACGTCAACTTTTTCGACGAACTGAAGATCGGCCTGGCCACGGCCGACGACATCCACAACTGGTCATACGGTGAGGTCAAGAAGCCGGAGACGATCAACTACCGCACGCTCAAGCCCGAGAAGGACGGCCTGTTCTGCGAGAAGATCTTCGGACCGACCCGCGACTGGGAGTGCTACTGCGGTAAGTACAAGCGCGTCCGCTTCAAGGGCATCATCTGCGAGCGCTGCGGCGTCGAGGTGACCAAGGCCAAGGTGCGCCGTGAGCGCATGGGCCACATCGAACTGGCCGCACCGGTCACGCACATCTGGTACTTCAAGGGTGTGCCGAGCCGGCTGGGCTACCTGCTCGACCTGGCGCCGAAGGATCTCGAGAAGATCATCTACTTCGCCGCCTACGTGATCACCGCCGTCGACGACGAACTGCGTCACAACGAGCTCTCGACCCTCGAGGCCGAGATGGAGGTCGAGAAGAAGGCCGTCGCCGATCAGCGCGACGCCGACCTGAACGAGCGTCAGCAGAAGCTCGAGCAGGATCTCGCCGAGCTCGAGGCCGAGGGTGCCAAGGCCGACGTGCGCCGCAAGGTGCGCGACGGTGCCGAGCGCGAGATGCGTCGTATGCGCGACTCCGCTCAGCGTGAGCTCGACGGTCTCGAGGAGATCTGGGACAAGTTCGTCAAGCTCGCCCCGGGCGACCTCATCATCGACGAGAAGCTGTACCGCCAGCTCGAAGAGCGCTACGGCGAGTACTTCCAGGGTTCGATGGGTGCCGAGGCGATCAAGAAGCTCCTCGAGACCTTCGACATCGACGCCGAGGCCGAGTCGCTGCGCGAGACCATCCGCAGCGGCAAGGGCCAGAAGAAGCTCCGTGCTCTCAAGCGCCTGAAGGTCGTCGCCGCGTTCCAGCAGTCGGGCAACTCGCCGCTGGGCATGGTCCTCGACGCCGTGCCGGTGATCCCGCCGGAGCTGCGTCCGATGGTTCAGCTCGACGGTGGCCGCTTCGCGACCTCCGACCTGAACGACCTGTACCGCCGCGTCATCAACCGCAACAACCGCCTCAAGCGTCTGATCGACCTCGGTGCCCCCGAGATCATCGTGAACAACGAGAAGCGGATGCTGCAGGAGTCGGTCGACGCCCTGTTCGACAACGGCCGTCGTGGCCGTCCGGTCACCGGCCCGGGCAACCGCCCGCTGAAGTCCCTGAGCGATCTGCTCAAGGGCAAGCAGGGTCGTTTCCGTCAGAACCTCCTCGGCAAGCGCGTCGACTACTCGGGCCGTTCGGTCATCGTCGTCGGCCCGCAGCTGAAGCTGCACCAGTGTGGTCTGCCGAAGCTGATGGCTCTCGAGCTGTTCAAGCCGTTCGTGATGAAGCGTCTGGTCGACCTGAACCAGGCCCAGAACATCAAGTCGGCCAAGCGCATGGTCGAGCGTCAGCGCCCCGCGGTGTGGGACGTCCTCGAAGAGGTCATCTCCGAGCACCCGGTTCTGCTGAACCGTGCACCCACGCTGCACCGCCTCGGCATCCAGGCCTTCGAGCCGCAGCTGGTGGAGGGCAAGGCCATCCAGCTGCACCCGCTCGTGTGTGAGGCCTTCAACGCCGACTTCGACGGTGACCAGATGGCCGTGCACCTCCCGCTGTCCGCGGAGGCGCAGGCCGAGGCACGCATCCTGATGCTGTCGTCGAACAACATCCTGTCGCCGGCATCGGGCCGCCCGCTCGCCATGCCGCGTCTGGACATGGTGACCGGTCTGTACTACCTGACCTCCCTCAAGGAGGGTGCGGAAGGCGAGTACACCCCGGCGACCGCCGACGACATCGAACGCGGTGTCTACTCGAGCCCGGCCGAGGCCATCATGGCCGTCGACCGCGGTCAGCTCACCGTCCAGTCGCGCATCAAGGTGCGTCTGACCGGTCAGCGTCCGCCGGCCGAGGTCGAGGCCGAGCTGTTCCCCGAAGGATGGCGTTTCGGTCAGCCGTGGACCACCATCACCACGCTGGGCCGCGTGCTCTTCAACGAGCTGCTGCCGATCGAGTACCCGTTCGTCGACGAGCAGATGCCGAAGAAGCGTCAGGCCGCGATCATCAACGATCTCGCCGAGCGCTACCCGATGATCGTGGTCGCCCAGACCGTCGACAAGCTCAAGGACGTCGGCTTCTACTGGGCCACCCGTTCGGGCGTCACCGTGTCGATGGCCGACGTGCTCGTGCCGCCGCAGAAGGCGGAGATCCTCGACCGTTACGAGGAGCGCGCCGACGGCCTGGAGCGCAAGTTCCAGCGCGGTGCCCTCACGCCGGACGAGCGTCGCGACGCACTGGTGGAGATCTGGAAGCAGGCCACCGAAGAAGTCGGTAAGGCCATGGAGGAGTACTACCCCGAAGACAACCCGATCATCATGATCCCGAAGTCGGGTGCCACCGGTAACCTGACGCAGGTTCGTAACCTGTCGGGCATGAAGGGTCTGGTGACCAACCCGAAGGGTGAGTTCATCCCGCGTCCGATCAAGTCCTCGTTCCGCGAGGGCCTGACCGTCGCCGAGTACTTCATCAACACGCACGGTGCCCGTAAGGGTCTGGCGGACACGGCTCTCCGTACCGCCGACTCGGGTTACCTGACCCGTCGTCTGGTCGACGTGTCGCAGGACGTCATCGTTCGCGAGACCGACTGTGGCACCGAGCGCGGCATCAACGTGCCGCTGGGTGAGAAGCAGCCGGACGGCTCGATCATCCGCGACGCGCATGTCGAGACCTCGGCGTACGCACGCACCCTGGCCGCCGACGCGGTCGACGCCGACGGCAACGTCGTCGTCGAGCGCGGCCACGATCTCGGCGACCCGGCCATCGAGGCTCTCCTCGCGGCCGGCATCGCCCAGGTCAAGGTCCGGTCGGTCCTCACCTGTGCCACCGGCACCGGTGTGTGTGCGCACTGCTACGGCCGTTCGATGGCCACCGGCAAGCTCGTCGACATCGGTGAGGCCGTCGGTATCATCGCGGCCCAGTCGATCGGTGAGCCCGGTACCCAGCTGACGATGCGTACGTTCCACCAGGGTGGCGTCGGTGACGACATCACCGGTGGTCTGCCTCGTGTCCAGGAGCTCTTCGAGGCCCGCGTCCCCAAGGGCGTCGCGCCGATCGCGGAGGTCTCGGGCCGGATTCGCCTCGAGGACGACGACCGCTTCTACAAGATCACGATCATCCCGGACGACGGTTCCGAAGAGGTCGTCATCGACAAGATCTCGAAGCGTCAGCGTCTGCGCGTGTTCAAGCACGACGACGGAACCGAGCGGCTCCTCGCCGACGGTGACCACGTCGAGGTCGGCCAGCAGCTCATGGAGGGCTCGGCCAACCCGCACGAGGTCCTGCGTGTCATGGGTCCCCGTCAGGTGCAGATCCACCTGGTCAACGAGGTCCAGGAGGTCTACCGCAGCCAGGGTGTGTCGATCCACGACAAGCACATCGAGACGATCGTTCGTCAGATGCTGCGTCGCGTGACGATCATCGATCACGGTGCGACCGAGTTCCTGCCCGGTTCGCTCGTCGAGCGTGCCGAGTTCGAGGCGGCCAACCGTCAGGTGGTCACCGAGGGTGGCGAGCCCGCAGCCGGACGTCCGGTGCTCATGGGTATCACCAAGGCCTCGCTCGCGACCGAGTCGTGGCTGTCGGCGGCGTCGTTCCAGGAGACCACGCGTGTCCTGACCGACGCGGCGATCAACAGCCGCAGCGACAAGCTGATCGGTCTGAAGGAGAACGTGATCATCGGTAAGCTGATCCCGGCCGGTACCGGTATCAACCGTTACCGCAACATCCAGGTTCAGCCCACCGAAGAGGCACGTGCCGCGGCCTACGCGGTGCCGTCCTACGACGACACCTACTACAGCCCGGACGGCACCTTCGGTGCTCCGGCCGGCGCTGCGGTGCCGCTGGACGACTACGGTTTCTCCAACGAATACCGGTAAGCCGTACTTCAGCTGAAAAGCCCTCGCACTCGTTGAGTGCGAGGGCTTTTCGCTGTCCGGGGTGTCTCAGCGCACGGGGAGGGTGGTGACGGTGCGGGTCGAGAGGAGGAGGTCGTAGTAGCGTCCGCCGGGGTAGTAGGTCGGGGTCACGGTGCCGGCCACCATGTCCGACGACCATCCGGTGGCCAGGGTGCGGATGACCCGGCCGTTTCGCGGACGCGGCACGGCGAGTTCGGACAGTTCACCGATCAGGTCGGTGGACTCGCCTTCGGCATCGATGTGGATGCCGGTGACCAGTCGCGAGCCGAGGAACTCCTGCCGGGTCGTCCGCTCGAGGACGGCCACCCCGGACTCGAAGGAGTTGGACACCGACGGCTGCGAGGCGATCACCCGGATCGGGACCCGCTCGGCACCGAGAGATGCTGCGGCGGAGGAGAAGTGGTCGCCGAAGAAGGAGTTGACGGGGTCGAACAGCATGAGTCCCGCCAGGCGCCGGTAGGCGACCGGGTCCGTTCGGCGGAGTGCGTCGGCCGCGACCACCACGAACTCGCCGCCGGCCGAATGCCCGGCGAACACCATCCGGTACGGCATCGTCACGTCGGGCCGGTGGGCGGCGTCCCGTGCCCGGACGAGACTGGCACCGAGCGGGCTGTCGGCGTCGCGGCCCGAGCCGAACACCCCGCCGATGGTGCGGGCGAAGGCCGCGTTGTCGGCGATGTTGTACGCGACGGCGCACCCGCCGAGGTTCACCGAGTCGAGTGTCGGGCTCACGACGAGGAAGCCTGAGTTCGCATAGGAGCGCGCCAGGGCGTCGAGATTCGCTGCGCTACGGGAGAAGCCGTGTTGGAGCCAGACGAGAGCGGTGGGCCGGCCGGCGGGGAAATACCATCGCGCGTCGACCCGCACGGGTTTGCCCGCGCATTCGGTGGCCACAGACGACGACACGTCCACGGGACGCGTGGCCGGCGCGGCCGGAACGGATGCCGGTGTCACCCCGAGGAGCACGACGATGGCGGCGAGGGTTGCGATCCAGGGCACGCGGAACCGTGTCGGGTTCATCATTTCTCGTCGGTGTCCTGGTCGTCGGGGCCTTCGTCCATCAGTTCGTTCGGGTCCTCGATGTGGGTGTCGTGGTCGTCACCCAGGCGCTTGGCGACCTCGCGCAGCAGTCCGCGGGCGGCGTCGTCCATGACACGGACGTGGGTGAGGTCGATGATCACCTTGTCGGTCGAAAAGCCCTCACACGCACGGCTTGCGATGATCTCGGCACCCGCGAAGCGCACGTCGCCCTGGAGTTCGACGACCGTCGCACCATTGTCTTCGTGGACCGAGCGCAATGCCGGCATGCCTGACGGCGCGACGTGCATCATGTGCAGTTCCATGTCGTGGGAGAGCCTTTCGAACACGGCGACGCCGCGCACGCTGTTGCCCTGCTCGTCGAGTCGTGGCGACCACACCGCGACTCCGACCTGACCGGGGAGAACTCCCAAGATCGCCCCGCTCACACCGCTTTTCGCGGGTATTCCGACCTTGGCCATCCAGCTGCCGCTGCCGTCGTACATGCCGCAGGTGGCCATCACCGACAACAGGTGCCGGGTGATCCAGCCTTCGAGGAGGCTTTCGTCGTCATTGGTGGTGGACAGCCCGCCGTTGGCGAGGACCGACCCCATGATCGCGAGGTCGCGGCAGCTGACCTTGATCGCGCATTGTGCGGCGTATCCGTCGACGACCTCGTCGGGTTCGTATTCGAGCTTGCCCGCGGATCGCAGCAGGTAGGCGAGGGCGGTGTTGTGATCGTCGGAGGCGAGTTCGGCGGAGTGGACGTCGTTGTCGATGGACAGTTCGCGCCCGGCGAGGGTGCTCACGAGGTCGGCGATGCGGTCGACCCGTTCGGTGGCGCTGTCGCCGTCGACCATGCCGTGGACTGCGATGGCGCCGGCGTTGATGAGTGCGTTGCGGGGGCGGCCGGTCTCGGCTTCGAGGGAGATCTCGTTGAAGGCATCGCCGGACGGTTCGGTGTCGACGCGGTCGAGGACGCCGTCGAGTCCCCGGTCCCGCAACGCGAGGGCGTAGGCGGGCAGCTTGGCGATGGACTGCATGGCGAACTCGTGGTCGGCGTCGCCGGCGGTGTAGACGGTCCCGTCGACGGTGGCCAGCGCGATGCCGAAGGACGACGGATCCGCCCGTTCGAGTTCACGATTGCCGGACATGACGTCCCCGGCGTCGTCGTCACGACAGTCCTGGAGAACCTGATGGAGATAGTCGTCGATGGGGGATCGCATATCCCACCGTAGCTGCGTCGATCGTGTCAGCCGGCGTTGTCTCGGTAGGGCAGGTACTGCGCCGACCACTGGTTGCCGTCCGGGTCGGTGAAGTAGACGAAGTGACCCCACGGCTGGACGTCGACCTCACTGGCCTCGACACCCGCGGCGAGCAGCTGTTCGCGGGCGGCGTCGATGTCGGTGACGCAGATGATGAGCGGGCCGGTGGTCCCGGGCGCTCGATCCGTGATGCCCTTGCCGAACGCGATCGAGCAGTTCGACCCGGGCGGGGTCATCTGGACGAAGCGGATCTCGTCGCTCACGGTGTGGTCGTGATCGGGGTTGAACCCGATCGACTCGTAGAACGCCTTGGTGCGATCGACGTCCCTGACGGGCAGGGTGACGACTTCGAGTGTCCAGTTCACGGTTCCTCCTGATGTCGTGGTCGTGTGCTCTGAAACCACGGTCCCAGGCATCGAGGACGGTTTCGGTCCTCTTTCCGAAGTCGCGCAACCGGAAGTGGAAGCGGCGCGTCCAAGACATATGTCAGATTGCGGCGTCTACCCACTCAGCGAACTACTGGCGAACGGCTGGTCACGGGCGGAGGTGGCCGAAGCCCGCCGTGCGGGCCGGCTCAGTTCTGTCGCGCACGGTTGGGTGAGTGCGGAGGGCGCCGACGACCGAGCGGTCTCGGCGGTGGCCGCAGGTGGCGCGTTATCGTGCATTTCTGCGCTCCGGTTTCACAGAACACACGGTTCCGAGGGGATCTGGGTACCTCCGGGATACCAGGAGACCCACGTTCGCCGGCCCAAACACCGGAAGTCCGGAGCCCGACCGACCGGACCTTTTCGGTGGTGTCAGGGCTATGGTCGGCCTCTTCCGGTGGTGTCCGCGGTCGATTCGATCCCGATCGCGCTGGGTTGCGCGGCGCGCTGTCTTGAACCGGAGGACTGGGTCGCGACCGTCGATTCCATCCTGAACCAGACCCAGCTGACCATCCCCGACATCCAGGCAGACATGGGCGGGGTGACGAAGGCAGTGATGGAATTGTTCGGACGCTGCGATGCACGATCTCAGTCCGGCACGGAATCGATCGCGCGTGTTCGACTGGTCGCCACTGGGTTCAAGGTGGCGGTCCAGCCCTCCATCGGCGGACACGAGCGGGCGGACTTGCGCGTGGGTTCGCTGCTGATCGAATGCGATGGTCGGCAATACCACTCGAGCGCAGAAGCATTTCGGAACGATCGTCGTCGTGACCGGATGACTCTGATCGATCGCTGGATGACGGTGCGTGTCACCTATGACGACGTTCTCTACGACTGGGAGAGCGTTCTCGAGGACATCAGAGCCGTCACACGACCCGACCGTCATCGCATCAGACGCGAGGAGGACCCGAGGCGTCGTGAAATCCCGTCCCCCTGAGCGTGGTCGGAGGGCAATCTGCCCTTGAATACGGCTCAGGGGGACGAGTTTTCGTCCGCCAAGTGGCGCGTTGCGTCTGGGCGGTGGTCAGACGGCCGAGAACCGCACGGCGGCCTGGACCTGGGCCGCCACCGCGCGTCCGACGCCGAGCGGCCAGCGGTACATGACGTATTCGGCGGCCTGGTCGACGTTCAGTTGCCGGCTGGAGTTGCCTGCGCGCACCCAGAACTCGGGCACGGCGTTGTTCTTCGTGCCGCGCAGATAGACCGGGCGCGGCGACGGGGTGCACTCCACCCGGCACACCAGCGCCTCCGCAGGGCCCTCGGAGTCGGCGTCTCCAGAGGGACGAGCCATCTTCTCGAAAGAGATGCCCACCTCGGCGGCGGTGCTCTGACCGAGCATCGTGGTGAGTAGGTCCCGCAGCCACAGTTCGAACCGGTCGGCGTCGGGCTGGCGGAGCAACGTGAAATCGGCGTCGAGACCCAGGGGAGTGCCGTCGTCGTCGACGCCGATCAGCAGGTTCCCGCCGTCGGAGTTGAGGAATGCGGCCACCGTCTTGACGATCACCGCCTCGAGTGCGGGATCGCGTTGCTTGGTGCGCAGGTTCATGCGGGCGGTCGACTTGAACTCGACCCGTTCGGATTCGCCGGACTCCAGGATCTCGGCGACCGAGATATCGGTCGGGGTCTGCAGCCGAGCCGCGATCAACGCGTAGGCGCCGACCGCGACGATCGAACTCACCAGTCCGAGCACGATGGTCACCGGGCTCCAGATGTCCATGCGGTGGTCGACGGCGCCGGCGATGAACAAGCCGACGGCAGTGCCGACGATCGAGAGCACCATGCAGGTGGTCGTGTTCAGCCGTGCCCGTCGACGCAACAGCCACTTCGCGACGGACCCGAAGAGCCAGGCCACCATCAGGACGAGGACCAGCGCGGTCGCGGTCGCCCACACCGGTATGGCGAACTCCAGGGATCCGATGTTTCCGCGATCGGGGTCGGCCAACTTGCTCAGGTCGGTTCGCACTCGGACAGTCTAGAAAGGGCGAAATCCCGGCCGCGATGCGCGACCGGGATTCCTTCGAGGAGTGGACTGTCAGACCGCGTCGCCGCCGTCGATGCTGCCGAAGTCGCCGACCTCGACGTTGCCCTCGTCGTCGACCGCGGTGTCGAAGGTGCCGTCGCCATCGGTGTCGGCGACCGCGAGGTCGGTGTAGCCGTCTCCATCGGTGTCGGCCTCGATGACGTCGATCTCGCCGTCGGAGTCGGTGTCGTAGGCGATGGAATCGGCCTGGCCGTCGCCGTCGGTGTCGAGGACGGCGTCGGTGACGCCGTCGCCGTCCACGTCGGTCAGGGCGGCGTCGATGGTGCCGTCGCCGTCGGTGTCGACGAGTACTGCGTCTTCGGGGATCTCGCTCATGATGTTTCCTTCCAGGGAATGCTGTGGGTGATGGATTTTCGTGCTCTGGTTACTTGGAGACGAACTCGGCGGTGTTTGTTCCCTGGGAGGAGTCGATCATCCGATGAGATGACCTGGCCGCCGATGAGCACGAGGATGAGCGTAATCGCGCACCAGGTGGTCAACCCAGAATTCAGGTGGCTGAAACGTGCTCGGACAGAGCGTAATTCGTTAGCGGAGGGCAACGACTGCTATCGCAGATCCGCAAGCAGGTCCGCGAGGACGGACCGTGCCCGCGAGATGCGGCTGCGCACGGTCTGCAGGCCGATACCCTGCGCCTCGGCGATCTCCGAATAGCTCAGCTCGCCGTAGACCCGCAGCACGAAAGTGGCCCGGTAGGCGTCCGGGACCTGCGACAACGCCTCCTGGATGCGATCGGACACGACGACCTGCTGCGCGACGTCGAGCGAGCTCACCGGGTCGTGGTCGTCGATGTCGTCGGCGTCGGATCGTTTGCGGATGCGCGCGAGCGCCGCATTCGATCCGATCCGGTACAGCCATGTCGACACCTGCGCGTCGCCCCGGAAGCTTCCGATCGCGCGCCACGCGGCGACCAATGCGTCCTGGAGGGCATCCTCGGCGTCGTGCTGGTTGCCGGTGATGCGTAAACAGATGGCCCACAACCGGTCCCGGTGCTGTTCGACGAGCATGGTGAAGGCCTGTGGGTCGCCGGAGCGCGCATGCTCGAGAAGGTCTGCGCCCGGATCGGATTCGTCGGTCAACGAATGCACCTCAGAAGTGTCCATCCTCAGAAGTCGTCACCGAGGGCCGAGTCGTCGAAAGTCGTTCCCCCGAATGACTCGTCGCCGGCGTCGTCGTCGCTGCCGAAGGCGTCTGGGGTGTCGAGGGTGGCGTCCAGGTCTCCACCGAGATCGTCGTCGAATCCCACGAGTTCGGCATCGGGGGAGCCGTCGGACGATTCCTCGTCGAGCGGGCCCGGTCCGGGCGCGGCGGTCAGGTCCTCGGTCAGTTCGTGGGATGGATCAAAGGCGGTCTCCACCGCAGAATCCCAGGTCGTGGCCGGTACGGCCAGCTCGCTCGGCGGATCGCTCTCGCGTAGCCAGGACTCGAAGTCGTCCCCGTCGAGCGGGTCGTCCCAACTGGTGGTGTTATCGGTCATGGTGTTCGACTCCTGCTCGGATCTGCGACGCACGCGGCGTCGGCCCGGATACCGTCATCCGGTCGACTGTCAGGGCGTCGACGGTAATGGACAATTCTCGTCACGTGACTTGGAGTGTCGACGACGCGGAAATGTTCCCGGCGGCACCGACACGGCGCAGAATCGGAAACGGCGCAACGTCACGAGGCGATGTCCGTGAACTGGAGGACCTATCAGTGGAGCAACACCTGACCGTGCGGGGTCGCGTGGAGCAGTTGCTCGACGAGGTCACCCCGCTCGCAGCCGATCCCGCGCTGATCGGTTCCCTGCGCGCGCAACTGGCGAACCCGCTCACCGTCGCGCTCGTCGGACGTGTCAGCGCCGGCAAGTCGACGCTGCTGAACGCACTCGTCGGCGACCGTGTCGCACCCACCGACCGCGCCGAGTGCACGAAGGTCGCCGCCCTGTACACCGAGGGCAACCCGCAGCGCGTCGAGGTCGTCGGCCTCGACGGCACCGTCACCGAGATCCCCGGAACCATGCGCGGCGACCTCGGACGGAGACCCGAGGACATCGACCACGCCGTCGTCTACACCCCGTCCCGCCTGCTCCGCGAGCGATTCCGGGTCATCGACACCCCCGGGCTGTCCGGGTTCACCGACACCGCCGAGATCGCCACCCGCCGCGTCTTCTCCGGGGAGGGTCGGCTGCCGCGACCCGACGTCATCCTGTTCTTCCTCGACGACGCGGCGGGTCCCAAGTCCGACGAGGTGCAGTTCCTCGCCGACGCCGGGGCGTCGGCGCAGAACACGATCCTGGTCATCTCCCACGCCGACCTGATCGCCGCGGACAACCCGATGCTCAAGGCGCAGGAGATCGCCCGACGCGTCTGGCGGCGGTTCCCGGCGATCGCGGGTGCAGTGGTCGCAGTGTCGGGACTCATGGCCGAGGCCGGGGTCTGCGGCGTCACCGAACGGGAGACCGCACAGATCTCCCGTCGCGGACTCCTCGAATCCTGGGAGTTGCTGACCATCCTCGACGGCGCGGCGCCGCCACCACCGGGACTCGACGTCGACCTGCTGGGCAGACTCGAAGAACTGGTCGGTACCTACGCGATGGATGCCGGCGCCGACGTCGCCCGCCAGGGTGCGCGCGCGTATTGCGAATGGCTGCACCGGGTCTCGGGCATCGACGAACTGCGCCTCGCGATCGGACGACGCTTCCTCGCGGTCGGCGACATCCTCAAGGCCCGCACCGCACTGGCCGAACTACGCGAGGCCGCGTATCGCAGTACGCGCCGCGATGCCTTCCTGGAGGCGATCGAGGAGGCCGAGACCGCTCCCGAACTGCACCGGTTGCGCGAGGTCGCCGCGCTCGAGGCCCTCGCCCGCTGGCAACCCGACAGCGACCTCATCGGCGAGCTGACCCTCGTGGTCGCGAGTCGCGATGTGCGCCTGCTGTTGTCGCTGCCGCCCAATGCCGCGCCACCGCAGATCGCCGACGCCGCGAAGGAACGGGCCACCGACTGCCGCACGCGACGGGCCTTCGCCGCGACATCCGCCGAGAAGGAGGCGTTGCTGGTTCTCGAACAGACCTATCAGCTGGTGCGCCGTGGGCGGTGGACCACATGAGCCGGGGAACAGTCGTGAAACGAGGAGCGGGGCAGTGAGTCTCGAGAAGGCGCCCGCCAAGTCCGCGGTCCCCACCCCCGACGCCACGCTGCGAGCCGCCGTGGACATGCTGCGCAAGCACGGCGAGGACGCCATCGCCGACCGTGCTCTCCGCGTGACGGACCGGCCCGCACCGCAGGGCACCGTCGTGGTGATCGGCGAGGTCAGCCGCGGCAAGAGCTCTCTCGTCAACACCCTCGTCGGTGTGAACGGACTGGCTCCGGTCGACACCGAGATCACCACCTCGGTCTACGTCCGGTTCACCCCCGCGACCGAGGACCTGCCGGTCAATTCGGCACTCATCGAGTTCCCTGGTGCCACCCATCGCATCCCGGTCGCCGACCTCGCCGACTGGATCACCGTCGGCGGTCACTACGCCGCTGGGGTTCCCGCCGAACGCCTCGCGCCCGGCACCGCAGTCGATTCCGTTCTCGTGCCGCCGGTCTCGGCGCGCGTCGGGATCGACTCGCCGTTGCTCCCGGGCGTCACGATCGTCGACACCCCCGGCGTCGGATCGTTGGTTCCCGAACACGTCGAAGCCGCGGTCAGTGCGGCCCGCGGCGCCTCGGTGCTCGTGATGGTGTGCGACGCGACGGCACCGCTGTCGGCCCCCGAACTCGCCTTCCTCAGCAGCGTCAGCGAGGAGGTCGCCTCGGTGGTCCTGGTGGTCACGAAGACCGATCTGGTGATGCGGCAGTGGCGGACGATCGTCGCCGAGAACCGGAAACTCATCGGTGCCAATGCGCCTCGCTTCGCGCACATCCCGATCATCGGCATCTCCAACCGCATCGCCGAGCAGGCCGCCGCCATCACCGATCCCGAACGCCGCGAACGTGCCCTCGCCGCGTCGGGCATCCCCGAACTCGTCGACGCCCTCACGCCGCTGGTCGCCGAAGGTGCGGCCTCGCCGGAACGCAATGCGCTGCAGCTGACCTTCTCCGGCCTCGACGATGTCCGCAAACGCCTGGTTCTGGAGATGAAGGCGGCCACTGCGACCCCCGCCGAGCGCGCCGACATCGAGGCCGAACGGGATCGGTTGCAGCGCCTCAAGGATCGACGACGCGAGTGGCGCGCGCGGCTCAACCAGGACATCACCGCCGCGTCGTTGCAGACCGACGACCTGATCCGCGACCGCTTCGACAAACTCCTCGGCCAGTGGTCGACGCGCATCGACAAGCTCCGCTTCTACGAACCGCACCGCGCCGGACAGGAATTGATCGGGCAGATGACCGTCGACCTCGAGGCCGCCGCCCGCGAGGTCAGTGCGTTCTTCGTCGCCGGGATCGAGCGGATCGCGGACAACCTCTTCGCCGACGCCACCATCTCGGGCGAACTCGTCGACCGGATCTCCGGCAATGTGTCCGACCTCAAGCTGCGTGAGCAGGAGAAGATCTCGCCGTGGAAGAACATGGTCGACCCGGTGCTCCTGTCGATCGTCGCCGCCGGCGGACCGCTGGCCATCATCCCGGTGGTCAACGTGGTGGCCGTGCCCGTGTGGGCCGGGGTGGTGGTCGGCTTCCGGGCGTCGAAGGTCGGCAAGGAGAACCACCGCAAGTGGCTGACCAAGGCGGTCAACGACATGAAGGCCGACGTGCGGTCGCAACTGCAGTCGATCAAGTCCGAGGCGAGCGCGACCTGCAGATCGCCTACGACGAACTGCTGGAACGACTCCTCGCCGAGTCGGCGAAGATCATCAACGACGCCGCGGTCGAGGCCAAGAAGTCGGCCGCCGACCGGGAGAAGACCGCCGCCGATCTGCGCACCCAGATCGTGGCGGTCGACAACGTCCGCAAAGCGATCGCCCGGGTCCTCCGGGCGCCCACCGGATGAACGCCGGTCAGTTGTGTAACCATGTGCCTCAGGGTGGATGGTGGGAGGTGGTCAGGTGACACAGGAGAGCCGCCGGCGACTCTGCATCGACTTCGGAACCAGCAACACCGCGGCCGCCTACCGCGTGGGGCCGGCCGAACCGGTCATCGTGCCCCTGGGTTCGGGTGGTCCGGCGATGCCGTCCGCGGTGTTCGCCGACGACGGCGGGATCGTCGTCGGGCACGACGCCGTGCGTCGTCGCGTGCAGGCCCCCGATGCCTACGAGGACTCCCCGAAGTCGCGGATCGACGAGGGCGAGATCGAACTCGGCGACCGGTTCTGGCCGATCGAGGACCTCATCGGCGCGGTCCTGCGGCATGCGCACCAGGCCGCGCTGCGCCACAGCGGACTTCCCGACTTCGACTCGATCATCCTGACCCACCCCGACAAGTGGAGCGAACGCCGCAAGGGGGTGCTCAGACGCGCCGCCGAGCGCGCCGGTATCTCCGCCGACCGGCTGCGCATCGCCTCCGAATCCCTGGCCGCCGCTTGGTATTACGTCTACCGCGGACATGACGTCACGGGCGACGAGCGGATGTGCGTCTTCGACTTCGGCGCAGGCACCTGCGACGTCGCCGTCCTCATCCGCGCCGGGGCCGACGGCTTCACCGTCACCGGATCCGGCGGCGACAACAACCTCGGCGGCCGCGACCTCGACGCCCGCATGACGAGATGGGTGCTCGAGGAAGCCGCCGAGATCGACCCCGGACTTCCGGCCCGCCTTCGCGCACCGGCCGCCGCCATCGCCCTCGCCGACCACGTCCGGTCCGCCAAGGAAGCCCTCTCCGACACCGCGCAGGCCGTCATCGAACTGCCCGGCACCCGGCACACGCTGCTGCTGACCCGCCGCGAGTTCGAGTCGATGATCGCGCCGTTCGTCGAACGCGCCGTCGAACTGACCCGCGACGCCATCGCCCGCGCCGACGCCGCCGGCACCGGACCGAAGGGGCCCGTCATCGTCTACGTCACCGGCGGGACCAGCTCCATCCCGATGCTGCAGTCGGCCCTGTCGTCGGTGGGTCGCGTCGCCCGGATCGGCGACCCCAAGGTCGTCGTTGCCCAGGGCGGCCTGCTGCGATCGACCAACGTCGACGTCCACGGGGCTGCCGCCGCCCAGCAGTACGCGGGGCGGCCTACCGATCCGCCGATGTCGGCGACCGCGGTCGACGCCTCCGCACGCCGCATCGCGTTCCCGACCGTCCCGCCCGGCACCGTGATCTCCGGTGTCCTCGCCCGCAACGGTCAGGTCGTGCGCGCGGGCGAGCCGCTGGCGACGCTCGACTCGCCGTCGGGCCGGCTCACGGTCGACGCCCCGGTGGCGGGCACCCTGCACGGACTCGACCTGCGTCCCGGGGTCGTCGCACAACCGGGCGTCGTCTTCGGTGCCGTCGGTGCGGCCGATCTCCGGCCCGAACAGTGGTCGCAGCTCCACCGTGCCCCGGCCGGGATCACCGCCGCCCAGCCGGCGTACGCGCAACCCCAACCGATGTATCCGCCGCCCCAGCAGCGCCAACCCCAGTCCCCGTACCCGCCGCGACAACCCGGCACCCCGGCTGCGGGACATGCTGGTGCACACCCCGTTCCGGCGTCCCCGGGCATCAACACCTACGCCTTCGCCGGCCTGATCCTCGGCATCCTCGGGTTCCCGATCTGCCTCGGCACGATCGTCGGCATGGCGCTCACCGTGATCGGCATCAACCGGGCGGAGGGCGGTCGTGACGCCCTGCTGATGACCGCCCTCGGCGTCAACATCCTCGGCACGATCGCCTGGGTGGTGTTCCTGATCTGGATCTTCGTCACCGGCTGAGGGCAACCGAACCGCCACGGCAGTGGGACCTTCGGACCGGCCGAGATGACCTTCGACTCAGGTTCGACGCCGGGGTCCGCGACCACCATGAGAGGTGCCGGCGTCGTCGACCCCTCGGAGCAGCCGTGACCACCTCGAAGTCGTTGTCGGACCATCGGGTCGACGCCCGGCGCAGGCAAGTCGGCTACTCGGTGAGTATCGCCGTGAACGCCGTACTGCTGGTGGCCCTTCTCGGTTGGCCGGGTTGGGAGTCGGTTCCGTTCCTCACCGACGACTTCGGCCGCATCATCGGCTGGGTCGTCGCCGCGCTGGTCGCCGGGATCGTCGCCAACGCCATGTACTTCATCGCCGACCCGCCGATCGTCGAGATGATCGGTGAACTCGCCATCGACACGTTCGGGCTCATTGCGCTGGTCCGTCTCTGGCAGGTCTTCCCATTCGACTTCGGCGACTCCGGGATTCCCTGGTCGACGGTCGCGCGCGTCGTGCTCGCCGTGGGTATCGCCGGTACCGCGATCGCGATGGTCGTCGTCATCGTGCAGACCGCTCTACGAAGGAGATCACCATGACCGATTCGACCGCACCGATCGTCGTCGGAGTCGACGGCTCCGACTGTGCACTGATGGCCGTCCGCTGGGCTGCGGCGGCCGCATCCCGCGAAAACCGTCCGCTGCGCGTGCTGTCCGCGGTCGGCATCTTCCCGGGGGCGTACGCGCCGACCGCGATGATGACGTCGGATGTCGTCGTCGAGGCGATGCAGTCCGATGCCCGGCGCGCGGTCGAGGCCGGGACGGCGGTGGCGAAGGAGACGGCCCCCGATGTGCCGGTCGACGGCACGGTCGTCGGCGGCTCGCCGGTGCTCGCGCTCCGGCACGCGTCCGCTCAGGCGCACAGCCTGGTCGTGGGCAGGCGCGGCGTCGGCGGCGTCCGCGGATTGCTGCTCGGTTCCGTGAGCAACGACGCGGCGATCCACGCCGAATGCCCGGTCATCGTCGTCGGCGGCCCGACACCCACCGCCGGGCCCGTGGTGGTCGGCGTCGACGGTTCGCCGACCTCCACCGCCGCGATCGGCCACGCCTTCCGGCAGGCCGACCTGCTGCAGACGTCGCTGCTCGCGGTGCACACGTTCGGCGGCTTCTCGGGCACCGCGTTCTACGGCGACCAGCACCAGATCATCCGGCAGCTCCGGGACGAGGCGGAGGAGCTGCTGGGCGAACAGCTCGCCGGGTACCCGGAGGACTACCCGGACGTCAAGATCGAGCGCCGGGTCGAGATCGGTTCTCCCGCCGATGCTCTCGTCGATGCCGCCGAGACCGCTCAGCTGGTCGTCGTGGGCACACGCGGCCGCGGCGGAATCCGCGGTCTGCTGCTGGGATCGACCAGCCGGGCTGTCCTGCAGGTCGCGCAGTGCCCGGTGATGGTCACCCACACCGCCCCCCTGACGCGGAGGTCGTGGTGAGGGCTAAGCGCACCGTGGTCGCCTACGCGAGCGCGAACGGATCGACGAAGGAGATCGCCGACCGGGTCGCCGACGGTCTGCGTGCCGCCGGCGCCACGGTTCATCTGTGCGATCTCACCGCCGCCGGTCCGCCGGACCACACCGCCATCGGTGCCGACCATCTCGTCATCGGCAGCGCGATCCACAACGGCCAGTGGCTCTCCGCGGCGGAGCGCTTCGCCGAGATGGTGGCGAACGAACGCGACGGCCCCGTGTGGGCGTTCTCGGTCTCCTCGGTCGGCGAGACCTCCACCTTCCTGTCACCGCGGGTGGCGCGCTTCCTCCGGCCACGCACTCCGCTGCCGCGAGCGGTCGCGGCAATCGAGGCGAGCGGGACCCTGCGGGATCATCGGAAGTTCGCCGGGGCCATCGCCAAGGGCGACTGGCCGGGCGTCGGCCGGATCGTGTTCCGTCTCATGGGCGGCGATTACGGAGACGCCCGGGATTGGGGCGACGTCGATCACTGGTGTCGGCAGATCGTCGACGACAACCGGTGAGCCGCGGCGGATCACACCGGTTGCCACCACGACCCATCTGAATCACCATGAGCGCCGTCGAGCAGTGATGCGCGCGTGCTCTCGCCGACGACGTGGAAGCGGATGGA
This sequence comes from Gordonia sp. CNJ-863, assembly GCF_001942325.1. Taxonomy (NCBI): domain Bacteria; kingdom Bacillati; phylum Actinomycetota; class Actinomycetes; order Mycobacteriales; family Gordoniaceae; genus Gordonia; species Gordonia sp. CNJ-863. Next base: position 22,229 of record NZ_MKKG01000013.1, on the reverse strand, counting down.
GTCCCGGCGGCTCACGACCATCAGCGGCCACCACAGGGCACGCACGTAGTCGACCGCGCTGTCGTAGCCGTCCCACTCGTAGACGCCCCGGTACATGTGCTTGTGGTCGGCCGTCATCCACAGTTTCGACACGAATCCGTCGAATCCGGCGAACAAGACCGTGTTGCACACGCTTTCGACACGGAACAGTCGATGTGCGACCCGGTTGCCTCCCACCCAGCGCAACCGGAACGCGACGATGAGGCTGACCGGCTCGGTGACCGGGCCGTTGCTGCGGACGGTCTCCCGGTAGACGGCGGCCCGCGTGCCATCGGCGAAGGCGATGCCGCGACCGAGGTTCGCCGACGGCTGATGCAGTCGCCGCTGCCGTAGCGATCGCACGACGTCCACCAGGCATCGTCCGAAGGCGCTCAGCGCCTGCGGCCACGGGAGCGGTTGTGGGGTGGACATCTCATGCACCGTTTTTCCGGTCGGCACCTCCGCGGGGACCCGACACAGCCATTCGACGCCGCGCACGCACCACGACGAAGAGACCTTGGTCATCACGGTCGTCGCCGTTGGTCACTAGGCTCGCGCCGCAAGAAGAGAATGGTGAGCGTATGAGGCATGTACTGACCTTCGCGGAGCTGGGACTCGAGCAGATGATGGTGGTCGGCGGCAAAGCCGCCAACCTGGGAGAACTCGTCACGGCCGGACTGCCGGTCCCCGACGGTTTCGCGCTGACCGCCGACGCGTTCGCGGAGTCGATGCGGGACGGCGGGGTGCACGAGGACCTGGTGGCCACCCATCGCGAGGCCCTGTCAGCGGTCGGCGACGATGCCCGGCTCGCCGACCTGAGCCGCCGGATGGCCGAGATGGTCACCAAGGTCGGCATCACCCCGAGGATCGTCGACGAGGTGCTCGCCGCATACCGGAGCCTCGACTCGGATGCCGGTTCGAACGGGTCCGGCGCCAACGTGGCGGTGCGGTCGTCGGCGGTCGGGGAGGACGGCAAGGATGCGTCGTTCGCGGGCATGAACGCGTCCTTCACCAATGTCGGCTCCGCCGACGAGCTTCTCGGTGCGATCGTGCGGTGCTGGGCGTCGCTGTTCTCCCCGCGGGTCGTCTCTTATCGAGCTGAGAAGGGCCTGTCCTCGGATCCGCTCATGGCGGTGGTGGTGCAGCAGATGGTGTCGTCGGAGGTCGCCGGGATCGTCTTCACCGCCGACCCCGTCACCGGTGACCTCGACCATCTCGTCGTCGAAGCCGTCGAAGGACTCGGCGAGGCGGTGGTGTCCGGTGCGGTCACCCCCGACACCTTCCTGGTGGCGAGGGCGGACTGTTCGGTTCTCGAGACCAGCCTGGGCAACCAGGAATTCCGGATCGTGCGGGGCAGCGACGGGCACGACCGCCGCGAGCCGGTGCCGCCGGGGAGGACCACGCCGGTCATCGACCCGACGACCGTCCAGACGATCGCGCGGATGGCGCTGCGAGCCGAAACTCACTACGCGCGCCCGCAGGACATGGAGTGGGCCATCGATCCGCAGCACCGGATCTGGATCGTCCAGTCCCGGCCGATCACCACCGGTGTGGACTCCTCGGACGAGTCGTCGAAGCCGGTTCTGCTCCGCGGTCTCGCCGCCGCCCCGGGCATCGCCAGCGGCGAGGTCCGCATCCTGCATTCCCCGCGTGACGGGCACGAACTCATCGACGGCGAGGTGCTCGTCGCGCCGATGACCGACCCCGACTGGCTGCCGACCATCCGCCGCGCCTCGGCCGTGGTCACCGACCGCGGCGGGATCACCTGTCACGCCGCGATCGTCGCCCGCGAGGTCGGCGTCCCGTGCATCGTCGGAACCCGAACGGGCACCAAGGTTCTCACGGCCGGATCGGTGGTGACGGTCGACGGTGGCTCCGGTGAGGTCAGGTCCGGTCGCGTCGCACCGCAGCGGGCCACGGTCTCCGAGGTCTCGGCGTCATCGGGGGCGCAGGGGCAGCCGGCGGTGGTGACGGCGACCAAGATCTACGTCAACCTCGGGTCGCCCGAGCACGCCGCCGAGGTCGGCGCGACGGGCGTCGACGGTGTGGGTCTGCTCCGCGCCGAATTCATGCTGACCGAGGCGCTGTCGGGGCGTCATCCGCGTGCGGTCATCGCCGCCGGCGAGACCGAGTCGGCCATCTCGGCCATGGCGGACGCCCTGGGACGCATCGCCGGGCCGTTCGGCACCAGGCCGGTGGTGTACCGGACAACCGACCTGCGCACCAACGAGTTCCGCGGACTCGAGGGCGGGCAGGAGTTCGAACCCGAGGAACGCAACCCGATGATCGGCTTCCGCGGCTGCTATCGGTACGTCTCGGAGCCGGAGGTGTTCCGGCTCGAACTCGCGGCGCTCGCGCGGGCACGGGAGACGCACCCCAATCTGCACGTGATGCTGCCCTTCGTCCGGACCCGCTGGGAACTCGAACGCTGCCTCGAACTCATCGACGAGAGTCCGCTCGGCCGCCAACGCGGCCTGCATCGCTGGGTGATGGCCGAGGTGCCGTCGGTGATGTACTGGCTGCCCGAATACGTCGAGGCCGGCATCGACGGGGTGTCGATCGGCAGCAACGACCTCACCCAGCTGATCCTCGGCGTCGACCGCGACTCCGAATCCTGCGCCGAACTGTTCGACGGCAGCGACCCGGCCGTCCTCGACGCCATCGCGACGATCATCTCCACCGCCCGCCGCTGCGGGATCACCTCGTCGCTGTGCGGGCAGGCGCCGTCGACCAACCCGGACTTCGCCGAACGCCTCGTGCGGATGGGGATCACCTCCGTGTCGGTCAATCCCGACGCCATCGCCACCACACGGCTGCACGTCGCCCGCGCCGAACAGCGACTGCTCGTCGAAGCCGTCCTCGACGGACCCGGACGGTAGGCGTCCGATCTTTGTCTGCCCCGCCATCGCGGTGGTCTCGGAGAACGAAGGGAGGATGGCAGATGAGAGCTGTTGAGCGCGCAGCCATTCGCGTCCACATACTGGGTATCGGCCTGAACGAAGACGCGTCAGACCGTCGGATGCTCGACGAACTCCATCGCCGCGGCTACCGCCTCCAGTCGCGCGAGCTCCGGTCGGTTCTGAACGAACTCGTCGGACGCGGGCTCGTCGGTGTCCGTGAGGCATCGGCGGGGTACCCGGGGCGTCGAACCTACGAGACCACCCCGGCCGGCCGGATGTCCTGGGCGGAGGAATGCCGGGCCCTGAGCAAACTCACGCACGAGGTGTTCGGGACCCGCGTACCTCCGCTGCCTCCACAGGTCGGCATCGACGATTCGCAGGCATGGTTGTCGACGGGGGACCTCGAGGACGCCGAAGACGGCTGAGCAGGAGGTTCCGTGGGATCTCACCGGTGGCTGTCGATGTCCAACTCCAGCCACTCGGCCTCCCATCGGCGCATCCGGTGCCGGTCGGCGGCCGCCCGGACCAGCAGGACCAGCCCCCACCAGCCCATGGCGGTCAGCATCACGACGCCGAGCCCCGCCATGACGCCCTCGACGACGGCGTCGGTGTGGGTGACCGGCGGGTCCGCGACGCGCTGCTCGTCGTCGAGCCAGATGAGGCGGACCCGGCCGACGCGGTCCTGCCGTTCGGAGTCCACGGCGGCGGTGAGGCGTGCGCCGTCGGGCCGCCGCCAGGCGACGATCGTCGGGCTGTCGTCCTGCTTCGGAGTCGTGATGACGGTGGCACTCACCGAATGCCGCGGTCCCTGGACCTCGGCGGCGGCTTTGTGTGCCGCGTAGGTGTTGCCGCCGACGGTCAGGGCGGCGAGTAGACCTGCCAGCGCCGACACGCAGAGAGCCAGCAGCACAGTGGTTTCCAGCCGATCCAGCGGCCGGACCAGCCGGTTCGACGAAGCGTGCATCATCCGCCAGCTGTGCAGTTCACGGGCGAGGAACCGCAACATCGCGGACTCCTGTCGAGGTGGTCGGTTCGTCCCCGCCCTGATCGAGCCGGAAGGGTGGGTACTCGTCACACATCAGCGCCGCATACGCCCACACCCGGTACTGCCAGCGATTGATGCCCATCGCGAAGTCGAACAGCCCGCGCGGGTAGGTGCCGGTGAAGAGCAGCGCGACTGCGGCGAAGAACACCACGAAGGCCAGCACGGGCGCGATGGTCAGACGGCCGTCGTCGCCTTGTGCCGCGTAGCCGACGGTCAGCGGCCCGCCCAGCCATCCGCCGGCGAGCACCGCGAGGACCAGGTAGTGGGGGATCGCCAGCAACCACCACTTCACCAGCACGAGGCCGCGCGACAATCGCTCGGGATAGACGACGTCGAAGTCGGCGGGATAGTCGGTTCGGCGCAGCGCGAACGGCGGATACCGATCGGTGGCCAACGCGGAGTGCGTGTAGAAGGCGACGCGCCAGTTCCAGCGGATGACACCCACGTTGAAGTCGAACAGTCCGCGCGGATAGCGGCCGGTGAACAGGATCGCGAAGCCGGCCACGACCGTGCCGAAGAAGAACGCGATGTCCAGCACGACCAGGACCAGGAAGTGCGGGATCGCCAGCAACCATTTGAGCAGCCAGAGCCATCGCGACAGCGGTTCGTCGAGATTCCCGGTCAGCGTCACTGCGTGCATCGTCTCGAGTCCTCCCGTCGAAGCCCTCTGATCGAGTGAAACCCGCCGGGCCCGGGAAAGGAAGGGTCTTCGGTGGTGTGTAGAGGGTCGATGTGCCGACCGCGACTGGGTAATAGGGCCCAATACGCATTCGTCGGTGTTCCGGAATGACCGATTCTTCGCATCATCAGTCGTTCGACTCACACTTTTCCGTAATTCCAGCTATGGTGATCGTGCGCTTCGTTAACGGCATCGAAGGGGGTGCTCGGGGCGTAGGGGGTCAACACCGGGGTGGGCAGATTCCACACCGGAGCATTTGTGGTCTACGTGTGTGGAGGGCTCAGTTGACCAGTACTCTCTCGGCGCGCGCGTCTAAGCGCAGCACCAGGAAATTTCTCGAACCGTCGGCAATCGCCGAAGCCATCGCCATCGAGCAACACATCGTGTTGCCCGGATATCAGGCGCTGACCCACTATTCGTCGACTTTCGGGCTGACCGAACATCTGGTTCGGGAGATCGACGAGGCGGCGCGACGCCATCAGGCGATCATCGCCCAACTGCGGCGGATGCATGCGGATGCGCTTGCCGCGGAAACCATTTCGTCCGCACATCAAGAGGCGATGGCTGCGCTGGGGCTCCTCGAGCCCAGCCGGGCCGAGGCCGTCGGCGTCACCCCGCCGCGGCCGGTGCAGGTGTGCCACATCATCCAGTCATATCCGGGTCGCCTCGGGGATCCCGCCTCGCGGGCGATCGTCTCACTGGCCTTCCTGGTCGTCGCGGTGCATGCCCTGACCGATCCGACGAACTGCGGAACCGCTTCCCCCGCACTCAATCTGGTGCCGCCACCGCTGCACCGCGACCGTGCGCTGCTCGAGAAGGTGCTCGTCCATGCGGTGGCCGCGCTCGACGAGCCGTCGATCGCGGAACTGACCGGGTTCATCGCCGAGGCCAGTGCGTCGTTCGCCGGGTGGTCGACCGAGACGCAGCGCGGCTTGTCGGTGCTGCGCTACAACCCGCATTCGCTGCGCTCGTCGTGCCGAGGCGTGGGACTCGGCGAGATCGACGTCCGTATCGCTGTCTGACGGCCCCGTCTGACCGCCGGTCCGTGGTTACCCTGGCGGGGTGACCACGTCGGTTTCGCAACGCTACCGGTGGCTGTTGCACGTCGACCTCGACCAATTCCAGGTCTCGGTCGAGCGACTGCGCAGCCCGGAGCTCGTCGGTGTCCCGGTCATCGTCGGCGGCAACGGCGATCCTACCGAGGCACGCAAGGTCGTGACCTGCGCGTCCTATGAGGCGCGGGATGTCGGCGTGCGGGCGGGGATGCCGCTGCGTGCGGCCTACAAGAAGCTGCCCGACGCGGTGTACCTCCCCCTGGACATGGGGGCGTACGACGCCGCGTCGGCCGACGTCATGGACGTTTTGCGCGGAACCGGCCACCCCGTCGAGGTGTGGGGCTGGGACGAGGCGTACCTCGGCGTCGGCGTGCGGGGCGCCGAGGTCGAGGAGTTCGACGACGCCGCCATCGTCGACTTCGCCGAACGGGTCCGGCACGAGATCCTCGACCGGTGCGGCCTGACCAGCTGTGTCGGCATCAGCGACAACAAGCAGCGCGCCAAGATGGCCACCGGTTTCGCCAAGCGGCCGCCCGGCGCCACACCCGACGACGGCGTGGGTGCGCCGCGCGTGTTCCTGCTCGACGACCGCAACTGGCTGGACCTGATGGGGGAGAGGCCGACTCGCGACCTGTGGAGCGTGGGACCGAAGACGTCGGCCAAACTCGCCGCCACCGGTGTCGCGACTGTCAACGACCTGATCGCCACACCCCGCGACGATCTGATCGCCGCCTTTGGCCCGCACCAGGGCAACTGGCTGTACGTCCTGTGCCGCGGCGGCGGGGATTCGACGGTCACCGCCGAACCGTGGCTCGCCCGGTCGCACTCCAAATCGCGGACCTTCGCCACCGACATCGCGGACCCGTCCGAGATGCGCACCGCGGCCGCCGAACTCTTGCGTGAGCTGCTCGATCAGGTGATCGCCGAGGAGCGCCTACCGTTCCGCGTCGCGGTGACGGTCCGGACCACGACCTTCTGCACGCGCACCAAGTCCCGGAAACTCCCTGCCCCGAGCCTCGACTTCGACCAGCTCGAAGCCGTGGTCGCCGACCTGCTCACCAAGTTCGACATCGACCGCCCGGTCCGCCTCCTCGGCGTCCGCCTTGATCTGGTGACTGATGAGGAGAACTGACTAGCCCTGCGCAACCACCAGCGGCACAAGCTGTTCCGCGGCCGTCCAGGCGCCGTGGTGGCCGATCATCATCGACTCCATCGTCTCGTTCTTCGACCGCGTCAACGTGACCGATTCCCGAGCCACCGCGACCACGTCCCCGATCCGGTTCGCCACCGCATCGGTCACCTCGGGGCCGAACCAGCCCTCGTCGAGGGTCTGCTCGCGCGAGACCACGTGTGCGGCGTCGCCCAGATACCCCGACCATGCTTTCAGCACGTCGTCGGCAGCACCGGACGACGCATACACATGCCGCGCTCGCGCCTCACCGGCCACGGCGTCGACGCCCTCGAGAAGTCCTGGCGCGGTATCGATGTCGATGGCGCGGTCGGCAGTGATCATGCCGTGATCGCCGGTGACGAGCAGTGTTGTGCCGGACGGTAACTCCGCGGCGAGCTCGGCCACCAGCTGGTCGACGAGCCGGAGCTTCTCCAGCCACGCCGACGACCCCGGGCCGTATATGTGTCCCGCCGTGTCCAACTCGCTGTAGTAGGCGTAGACGAACCGACGACGACGACTGTGTCCCCGCACCGCCGCCAGGACGCCGTCGCGCACCCCGTCGGGAGTCACCGCCGGTACGTACTGGCCGGGCGCGCGAAACGCCGCCAGCGTCAGACCGGTCCCGCGGAACTCGCCGGGCATCACGTACGTCACCCGAACACCTTCGTCGGCAAGCGTTTCCAGGCTCCCGGGATGCGTACGCACCAGCGCAGGAGGATAGGTGAGAAGCGCCGACGGTCCCTGCGCGTCATCGAGACTCCAGCGCAGCGAGTTCAGCACCCGTCGGGAACCCCGTGTCCGGCAGTCGTCGTCGGGCCGGAAGCTGTAGCCGATGATCCCGTGCACGCCGCAGGGTGCGCCGACCGTCAGACTCAGGATGCTGGTCGCCGTCGTCGCCGGGAATCCCGCACGCAGAGTGGTCGCGGTCAGCTCCCGCAGGGTCGGCGCGAACTCCGCGTACTCCTCGAGCAGCGTCGCGCCCAGTCCGTCGATCAGCAGCACCACCACCGAATCGCCTGGAGGCACAACGAGAGCCGCGCTGTCAGAAACGCTCAGGGCGACCGACGCTGCCGGCAGAACGTCGGCGAGAGTGTGCGGGTACCGCCCCCAGTCGGCGGGTGTCAGTTCGTCGGGAGTCAGTTCGCCGCTCACCGCACCCCCGAGCCCGCCGGACCGAACACGTAGTGACCCGACTGCAGGAACCGCACCGACCGTCGGGCATCACCCTCGAGAAGCAACGGCGACATCGCATCCCGCAGCACGATCCGCCACCGCGCGGCGTCGAGCGGATGACTCACCCGCATCGCTTCGACGTCCCGCGGCAACGCCACCACCACTGTCGCGTCGGGGTCCAACCGCTCGTGATGGGCGACCGGACGCGACCGATCGGAATCGTCGATCACCGGCACCGCACCGCCGGCGATCAGCGCCTCGACACTTCCGACGCCGTCCACGCTGCTGGGCAGTTCGTCGTGCAGCGCCCACGACATCAACACCCGATCCGAGTCCGCGCCGCCGCCCAACTCATCACCGAGCTCGCCGTAGAAGTCCTCGTAGTAGTGGATGGGTTCGGCTCCCAGCTTGGTGATGTTGAAATACGCATTGCGCGCGACCAGCGGATCGAAGGTCCACGTGATCGTCGTGAGTCCACGTGCCAGCGCCCACTTCCGCTGATGCATCTTCAGCAGGTAACCCACATGGTGGCCGCGGCCGCGTCGGGAGACCCCGGTGATGTGGCTGTGCAGGGCCTCACCGGCCGGTGCCGACAGGAACGCCACGCTTCCACCGGCCAGGTGATCACCGATGAAGGCGCCGGAGACGTAGTTGCCCGAATGCGACAACGCCCGCAGCATGTCGATGCCCACCGGGCGTCTCGTCGGGTCGGGTCGCCAGACGTCGTCGAAGACCCGCATCAGTTCTTCGAGTTCGTCGGGGGAGGACAGCTCGCGAACCTCGACGGAACCGAATCCAGCTGGGCGTACCTCGACAGGAGCCGGTGAATGCGACATGTCCTCGATTGTTTCACCGCGTCCGGCGGGAGTTGGCCGGGTTGGGCGACTCCGTCCGACCCGGACCCACTCCTTAGGATGGGGGCCATGTCACCCACCGTCCGCACGCCCGACGCGTTCACGCGCGTCGCCGCGGCCGGTGTGGTGCCCACTGTCGCGATCGCCGCGCACGGTGCCGCCGGCGGACATGCGCTCAGCTCGGGCGGTGTGGTTCTCACCGTCGCGATCGGCGTGGCCGCGGCGATGCTCCTGCAGCTGGCGACCCGGGGCCGACGCCTGGTCCCGGCTGCTGCATCGGCCGTCGGCGTCCTGACTGCCGCGCAGGTCGCGAGCCACTGGTCGCTCGCCGCCGATGCCGCGCACGTCACCCACGACGCCCCCGCGCTGCCGATGTTGTTGACACACCTCGTCGCGATCCCGCTCAGCGCGGTGCTGATCGTCGTCGGTGCGCAGCTGCTGGCCGTCATCGGGTCGGTCATCGCATCGCTGACACCGCCCGCCGTACTGCGCGTGCCCGGTGCGCGCCCGGTCTTCTGGACTCAACCCGCTGTTGTCGCCGGTCCCGCCGTCGGCGGCACCGGTGTTCGCGGACCTCCGCTCGGGCTCTGACGCCGCGCCACCACACCGAACCCACGACGGTTCGGTGCTGTCGTGCGCGCGCCACGCACAGACGATCCGAACACTTGAGAAAGAACCCAGATGAAGAACCTCTCGAAGCGGGCCACGATCGCCCGTCGCCTCGTCCTGCCCGTCGCCGCTGCCGCGGTCGTCGGCGTCTCCTCCCTGACCGGGGCGGGCGTGGCATCGGCGCACGTGACCGCCAACGCGCCGACCGTCACCCAGGGCGGATACGGCGTCGTCACGCTGGTCGTCCCCAACGAGTCCGAGTCGGCTCCGACGACGTCGCTGCGCGTGACCCTGCCCGGCCTGAAGTCGGCACGCCCGGAGGTGATGAGCGGCTGGAAGTCGGTCGTCACCAAGAAGGACGACCTGGTCACCGAGATCACCTGGACCGCAGATCCCGGCTCACCCGGAGTCCCGGTCGGGCAGTTCGCGCAGTTCCGGTTCTCCGGCGGCCCGTTCCCCGAGCAGGAGACCGTCACGCTGCCGACGCTGCAGACCTACGCCGACGGGGAGAAGGCCGACTGGAACCAGCCGACCCCGGCGGACGGCACCGAACCCGAGAAACCTGCGCCGACCATCACCCTCGCCGCAGGCGGCGACGGACACGGCGCACACCACGCAGCGGCTCCCGAGACCAGCACCTCGATGTCGCAGGCGTCGCCGTCGACGGATTCCGAGGACTCCGCAGCCCGCTGGCTCGGCGGCATCGGACTGGTCGTCGGTGCGCTGGGCACCGTCTTCGGTGTCGCGGCGCTGATGGTGGTCCGACGCAACGGTCGTCGCGATGCGTAAGCGCGCACTGCCGCTGCGCCGGTCCATCCTGCTGACGTTGGCCGCGCTGGCGTGCCTGGGTCTGGTCGGTACCTGGTCGGCGCCCGCCGCATCGGCGCATTCGCGGCTCGTCTCAATGGATCCCGACGACGGTGCGAGCCTGCCCGCCGGTCCGCAGACCGTCACGCTGACCTTCAACGAGGGCATCCAGTCCGCGTATGCGGTGCTCAACGTCGTCGGACCCGACGATCACTTCTGGCAGTCCGGCGACCCGAAGGTCGACGGCAGCAAGGTGAGCGTCGGCATGCGGGAACTCGGGCCGACCGGCAAGTACACGATCAACTACCGGGTGACCTCCGCCGACGGACACGTCATCAGCGGGCAGCGCAGCTTCGAGCTGACGGTCGCCGGCAACGGTGAACCGGGCCCGCTCGCCGACGCCTCCGCCGATCAGTCCGACGACGGAATCCCGGTGTGGTACTTCATCGTCGGTGCCGTCGTGGTCCTGGTGCTGGGTCTTGGAATCGTGTTCTGGCTGACCCGTCCCAAGACACGGAGCTGACGCGTGAGGGTCGTGGTCGGTGTCCCGGTCCTGTTCGCCGGACTGCTGGTGAGCTGGTTGCTCGCCCGCCCCGACGGACCGGACACGGTGGCATTGCCCGCGACCCTCGCGCTCGGCGTGTCGGTCGTGGTGCTCGGCCTCGGACTGCTGCCGACGGTCGACGCCGAACCGTCGTCGACCTGGATCGGTGCGCTCGCCGGTGTCTGGGTGGTGGCGACGCTGATCAGCGCCTGGGTGCGTACCGCTGACAGGTCCGGCAAGGACGTGCTCGACGTGAGTGCCGCCGACTTCGGTGAGGTCCTGACCTCAGGTGCCTCCGAGATGGTCGCGCTGGTCACGGGCCTGCTCATCGTCCTGTGGGCGGTACTCGACCTGTTGACCGCCGTCGAGGTCCCGGTTCTGGTGGTCGGAGCGCTCGCAGCGATCGGTGTGCTGGCCACCGCGATCGCCGGTCACGCCGGCAACAACGCCCTCGGCCCGTTCCTCGTCGGCGCGCATGCGCTGGCCGCCGCCTGGTGGTGCGGACTGCTCGCCGCGATGGTCCTCTCCGTGCGCGGCCGGTCCGGGTGGGCGCGCAGTTTGCCGGTGTTCTCGCAGCGGGCGCCGTGGGCGGTCGGGGTGATCGCGGTGACCGGCGTGGTCGCCGCACTGACCGAGATCAACGGACTGTCGGCACTGGTCACCACCGGTTACGGGCGGATTCTGCTGGCGAAGGTCGTGATGCTGGCGGCGCTGGTGGGGGTCGCCGCCTGGCATCGACGACGCTGGGTACCTGCCGTCGAGCGCCATCGCCAGACCGAGACCGCGTCCATCCGGAACGCCGTCGTCGAACTGATGCTGATGGCCGTCGTGCTGGGTCTGGCCGCCGGGTTGTCGGCGACCGCACCCTGACCTCTTGATGCCTGAGGTGCGAGGAGCGCAAGCGACGAGCCGCGAAGGCCAGGTGAGGTCGACCGCCTACTTCAACGCCCGCGACTGATCCCAGATAGCGAGCAGCTCGTCGATGATGTCGGTGGCCATGTGCAGCGTGCTGAGGTGGCTCTCGCCGGCCAGCTCGAACAGCTTGGCGTCGGGGAGCAACGACACCACGTGCTGGCCGTGTGCGTACGGGATGATGTGATCGTGGTCGCCATGCCACCAGCGCACGGGCACTCCGACGTCGGAGACGCGGAATCCCCAGTCCTTGGCGAAGACGACGACATCGGCGAACGGTGCCTCCATCGCGCGGCGCCCGCCGTGGAGCAGGTCGTTGAGGAACATGGCCCGGAACTCGGGGCGCGCCAGTAGTTCTCGGTCGGCTTCGGGGGAGAAGCGGCCGTAGACGGTGATGGCCGGTTCGGCGATCGGCCGCGCGAAGCGCAGTGCGATGCTGAGGACCTGTCCGATTTGCGAACCCGCGACGTCGACCGCCGGCGCCAGGAACGAGCCGAGCTTCATCGCCCCGCCGGGGATGCGGTCGGGTCCGACGGTCGGGGCGACGCCGCCGAGGATGCCCGCGGCGACCACCCGATCGGGCATCGCGTGCGCCACTCCGAGTGTGTACGGTCCGCCGCCGGAGAGGCCGATGATGGCGAACTCGTCGATGCCGAGTGCTTCGAGCACGGTCTCGAGGTCTGGGGCGAAGGCGGCGATGTTCTCGTACCGGTGCGGCGTCGACGACCCGACGCCCGGCCGGTCCAGCCCGATCAGGCGAACCCCCCGTTCAGCGGCATATCCACGGGCTTCGACGGGGATCTGGCGGCGAGCGCCGGGCGTCCCGTGGAGCCAGATGATGGCCCGTCCGGTAGCTGATCCGTATTCGGCGAACCCGATGCGACGATCACCGTCGGCCACGGCGATCGACCCCTCGATTTTCGGACGGGCGATGTCGATCATGTGACCAGCATCTCACGTAGCGTTGTATGCGTGATCCCCGAGTTTCTCAACGGCACCGCCAGAGCAGTCCGCCATGTCTTCTCGCCCCACCCGGCCACGGACATACCCAGAGGTCAGATGCTCGACCTGCCCGGCCGGGGACGCGCCTTCGTCACCGATTCGGGACCCCGCGACGCCCCGGCGGTGTTCCTGCTCCACTCGGTGCTGACCACCGGCCTGCTGTGCTGGTACCCGACGATCCCGGCGATCAACGACCGTCACCGGGTGATCACCCTCGACGCTCGCTGGCACGGCCGCGGCATCGAGTCCGAGACCTTCGACCTCCGGGACTGCGCCGACGACGTGGTTGCCGTCGCCGACGTCCTGGGCATCGACCGCTTCGTCGCCGCCGGCTTCTCCATGGGCGGCGGCATCGCCCAGCTGACGTGGCGTCGGCACCCCGAGCGGGTGTCGGGACTCGTGCTCTGCTCGACGGGCCCGTTCTTCAGCACCAACGACCCCAAGCACCGGAGGTCGTCGGAACGGACCGGCCGCATCCTGGCGCCGCTGTACCGGATGCTCCCGCGTGTCTCCGAGAAAAGCCTCAACAAGACGACGTCGCACACATCCATCTGGGCGCTGCGGCAGTTCTTCTCGACGCCGCTGTCGCACCTCGGTGAGTTCGGAAACGGTCTGGGGCAGTTCGACTCCCGCAGTTGGCTCCACGAGATCGATGTCCCGACCGCTGTCGTCGTGTCCACCCGCGACCGCGTCGTCGAACCGGAACGCCAGCAATTGCTGCTCGACGGCATCCCCGGGTCGCAGCGTTTCGAGGTCGACGGTGGCCACGCCTGCTGCGTACTCGGTGCGAAGTTCTTCATCCCGCCGTTCACCGAAGCCCTCGACGCGGTGAGCACCCATGCAGCGGTGGAGGGTTCGTCCGCGGGGTGACCGCCGCGCCACGCGGGAGGCCCAGTTTCACTATGGACTTGTCAATGATCGAACGCGGTCCCGGTTGATCACCGGGTGCGGAAGGTGCTGCGCGTGAGTCTGTGTCAGGCGGCGTCGTCGAGTCGCATGGTGCGTCGGTTGTAGGCGGGTAGGGGTCGGCGTCGGGGGTCGATGTCGGCGGGCGGGATCAGCCACGGGTGGCGGTCGAAGCCCATCATGATGTCCCAGCCGTTGTGGTGGACCCGGGTGTGGCACCGTTGGCAGAGTAGGCAGCCGTTGTCGAGGTCGGTGTCGCCGTCGTCGGACCAGTGTTGGATGTGGTGGACCTGGGTGTGCGAGGGTGGTGCGCCGCAGCTGATGCAGCATCGGTCGCGGATGATGATGGCTTTGCGGATATGTGCTGGGAACAGGCGTCGTTCGCGACCCATCGCCAGGGGCACGGTCTCTCCGTTGATGATGATCTCGGTGATCGTGCCGTCGCAGGACTGTTTCTGCGCGGTGGCCTGGGTGACCGACCCGGTCCAGGGCAGGAAGGCGGGATCACCACCGTCGGCGGGGATGGTCAACAGGGTCTGGGTACGTGGTGCACCGATGCTGTCCTGGGATGCACCTTGTGCTGCTTGGTCGAGGAGGATCTCGAGGGCGTCGACGCGTCGTTGATCGGGGGAGCGTCGGTCGTCGGCGCCGTCGGGCTCGGGACGCGGTACAGAGCGTTCGTCGATCATGGCGATGAACTTCTCGCCGACGGCCTGGGTCACGTTGGCGTGGATCTCGACGCGACTGTCGTCGGTCACGCTGTGTGACAGGGTGTCCAGGGATCGGTCGTCGGACGCGGGAATGCCGCCCTCGTCGTCGGCGATGGTGTTGCCGATGGTCTGGGCATGTTTCTGTATCTCGGTGGGTGTGGCACCGGACAGGGCTTGGGTGAGGAGTTCGGTTTCGTAGACCGTTCGGTCGTCGTCGGAAAGCTTTGTGGGTGACCGTTTCTCGATCGTGGCGATTCCCCGAACGACGGCATCGACGATCTCACCCGAGAGGCGCCCGTCGGCAGCGCACGCCTCGACCTTGCCCAGCGCCCCGAGACTGCCGGCGATACGCACCGAGCGTGTGGCGACCGCGGGTGGGAAACCCATCTCGATCAACAGTCGCTTGGTGGTGGAGCCGTGTCGTTCGGGCACCCCGAGCACATCGAGATTGGCTGTGTGCGAGCCGAGTTGGTGGTCCGCTGCGTTGCGGATCAGTCGGATCCACTCGATCTGGGCGAAAGTCTTTGCGCCGGTTGGGTCGTCGGCGGGTGGGGTGACCTCGGTGAGCTGGTCGAATATAGCTTCGAGCAGCGCCGCGGCGTCGGCCGTATCGGAGTCGGTCATGACAGCAACCTTCTTCCCTCTCAAGAGGATCTGAATCAGGTGGGGTGGGAACGTCATTGACTACTGCTCGGTCTTACGACTTCGTTGTCTTCATTTCTACATCAGGGGTCTGACAAGATTCTCGATCGGCTTCTTCGTCAGTAGATGGGCTCTTCGAATCGAGACATGACTCCTTTGTACACGAACGTACGTTCGACTGTCAGGTTTCTCCACAGCCTCTGGCCTGGCCAAAAAACCCGCGTGCCAGCTTCTTTCGGCCACATGAAGGATCGCCGCACCGCCGGTGAACAGAAACCTCACACGCAACAGATTCCGCGCATCTGAGCGCAACCGCCGAGCTATTCGACGACCGTTGTCGAACCCATCGGGTGGCTCATCCGCGGTGGTGATCGTCGACCTGCCGATCAGGGTTCCACCGTCGACGCCGTCGATACAGCGTTGACCGGCCTCGCCTGGCAGATCGTCCGTTCCAGCGAGAGCACCACGCGGTGACCGACCTCGACCAGGGTCGCGCCACGACGACGCTGCCCGACGACATGTCGGCGCGTCGGCCGCTGAGCCGGGTCCAGCGGGTGGGTCTGCTGATCGTGGCCGGAATGGTCGCCGGGGGCTTCGTGATCGACTGGCGCACAGCCCTGTCGGCGGTCCTGAGCATCTGTGCCGTCTACTTCGTGATCTCCAGTGTCGACAAGTTCGTCCTCGTCACCCGAGGTATGTCCGGACGCGGCGTCATCAGGGTGTCCGACGAGGAGGCCCGCGCCATCCCCGACGCCGAGCTGCCGGTGTACACGGTTCTGCTCCCCGTGTACGGCGAACCGGAAATCGTCGCCAATCTCGTCGTCGGCGTCGGTCAGATCGATTATCCCGCAGACAAACTCGACATCCTGCTGGTCCTGGAGAGTGACGATCACGCGACCCTCGACGCCATCGCGGATGCCGACCTCGCCGGCATCACCCCGGTCCTCGTGCCGCCGAGTGAGCCCCGCACCAAACCCAAGGCCTGCAATCACGCGATGAGCCTGCCGTCGGAGCGCAGCGAGCTCGTCACCATCTACGACGCCGAGGACATCCCCGATCCGCTGCAGCTCCGACGCGCCGCGGCGGTGTTCGCGGCCGAAGCGCCCGACGTTGCCTCCGTCCAGGCCCGCCTCGGCTACTTCAACGAACGGGACGACCTGCTCACCCGGTGGTTCGCCATCGAGTACGACCAGTGGTTCTCGTACATGCTGCCCGCGCTGAGTGCGTCGAAATGTGTGATCCCCCTGGGCGGTACGTCCAATCACATCCGCACCGAGGTGCTGCGGGAGGTGGGCGGCTGGGATGCCTTCAACGTCACCGAGGACGCCGACCTCGGTATCCGCCTCGCGCGCTTCGGATATCGCACGGTGGTCTTGGACTCGTTGACCGAGGAGGAGGCGAACGCCGACGTGGTGAACTGGGTCCGTCAGCGATCCCGGTGGTACAAGGGCTATCTCCAGACCTTCCTGGTGCATACCCGGCATCCCACCGCGATGGTCCGTGAGCTCGGGGTGGTGCCGACGCTGCGAATCGCGAACCTGACGGCGGGGATGCCGATCGCCAACACTCTCAACCTCGCGTTCTGGGCGCTGCTGCTGGTGGTTCGCGGGCAAACCCGATTTCATGCGCGGACTTTTCCCGGGCCCGGTGTTCTACCTGTGCCTCTTCATGTTCACGGTGGGGAATCTCGCGACCGTTCTGCTCGGCGTGGTCTCCGCCCGTACGCGAGGCAAGCCGTATCTGCTCGCTGCTGCTCTGCTCGTGCCCGGCTACTGGTTCCTGCAGTCGATGGCCGCGGTCAAGAGTATGGCGCAGCTCGTCTACAAGCCGTCCTACTGGGAGAAGACCGTGCACGGCCTGTCCGCCATGCCGGGAGTCTCGCGTCCGTCGAAAGGGGCCGGAAATGTCCAGCCGTAGAAGTGCTCGCCTGCTCCGCTTGTGGGGTGCGATGGCGCTCGTCGTCGCCTGCGGGGCCGTCGCCGCTCCGGCGGCTGCCGTGCCGGACGCGTCGACGACGTTGGGGTGGCGCCAGCTCGGTCTCGGGACGTCCGTGCAGATCGACGCGACGGATGCCCCGGTGAGCGTGAGTGTCCCGGTGCCCGAGGGCATGGCGCCGACGCGGCTGACCGGTGTGGTCGCCTCGGCGACCAACGTGAGCAACTCGTTCGTGCAGGTGGCGCGGGGCGACGGAACGGTCATCGGCACCATCGACGTCCCGCAATTCGGTCCGCAGCAGCTCAGTACGCCGTTCTCCGTACCGTTGACGCAGGTCCCGGTCGTCATGGGGCGCGCCGACCTCCGGTTGACCCTGCGCACCAACGACGCCGACGCCGTCTGCGGCCCCGACCCCGACGTCGCTCTCACGAACCTCGCGGTGTCTTTCGCCGGTGCCGCGCAGGTGCCCGGCGCCATCGCCGACGTCTTCGGATCGGTGATCAGCGGTGTGACCGTCTACGCGCCACGGAATCCGAGTCCCGCGGCAGCACACACCACGCTGGGGCTGGTCGCCGCGATCGCCGATCATTACCGGCCGCAACGGGTCTCGATCGACGTCGTCGACACCCCGGACGGACCGCTGCCGCGTGCGACGGACCCGCTCACTCGCGTTGTTGTGGTGCGTGAGCAGAGCGGTCCCGGAAGCATCCGGCTCGACGGTGCGGGCGGGCCGGACGCGACGCTCGTCGTCAGCGGCGATCGGTCCTCGCTGCCGGATCAGGTCGTGCTGTTCCGTGCCGGTCTCACCGGCCTGACGCAGACGTCGAGTGCGGTGGTGGAGTCCGGTGCGGACCGCAACATCCAGGGTTCGGACACAGTGACGTTCGGGCAGTTCTCCGACCGGCTCACGGCCGATGTCCTCGGAACCGCCACGCTGGTACCGGGTTTCGATCCGACCGCGTTGTCCCTGGGGAGACCCGGCCGGGTCAACGTGCACCTGCTCGCCCGCTACACGCCGGTGGTGCAGAACGAGCGCGCCAGCGTACTGGCGGTCAGCGGCGGTGAGGTGCTGCAGACGAGCGTCTTCGACGCGTCGGGCACACTCGACATCCGGTTCAGCATCCCGGCCGCGCAGGTGGCGGCCAACGAACCACTCGAGTTCGGGATCTCCTACGAACCGGCACCCGGGGCGTGCAACCCGCGGAGCGTCCTGATGACCTTCCAGATCGATCCGTCGTCGACCGCGTCGAGCGACACGACACCGGTTCGGTTGGGCGGCTTCTCGTCGATCCCGCTGGGCTGCCAACCGACGGTCCAGGTCGCGCTCGACGGCACCGACCCGGGCCAGCTCGACGCCGCGGCACAACTCATCGCATCGGTGCAGCGGTCGTCGGCGGTGGCGCTGTCGCCGGTTCTGGTGCCGATCGAGCAGGCGGTCTCCAGCCGTACAGGTGCCCTCGTGGTCGCGGATGCGGCGAACGCCGAGGCCCTCGACCCACCGATCAACACCGAGGACGCGGCGACCCTCGTCGACCTCCCCGCGCAGGTGCGGATCACGATCCCCGACGGGCTGGGCACGATCCAGGCTTTCGCCCAGAACTCGAGGAGCGTTGTGCTGGTGAGCACGTCGGGGTCCTGGGGCCTGGTCGACTCCATCTTCGCGTTCCTCGACGAGCAGGAAGGCGAGCTCGCCAATCTCCGCGGGGTTGTGCTCGTCGCGGGTCGCGCGGGGCAGACCGACCTGATGTCGATCAGGGCCGACGGTCCGCGCACCGAGATCGAACAGGTCGGGACCGGTTGGCTGACCTGGCTGGGTGTGAGCATCGCGGTGATCGCGGTCGCCGTTCTCGTCACCGCGGGCGCGACCGTGTATCGGCGACGAGTCGCGGGCCTTGGCGATCGTGACGACGACCGCACCCCATGACGATCGCGACCGCGGAACGCGCCCCGGCGGTCCCGGACCGCACGGTCGACATGCCAGTCCGACCCCGTGCGCGATTCACGCCGAAACAGCGTTGGGGGACAGTGCTGTTCGTCGTGCTTCTCGCCGGATACCTGGCGGTGGGCGTCTACCTGTATCTGGTGGTGGGGTTCATCAATCCCGACGCCAGCAGTCGGGTGGGCAATGCGGCGTTCACGATCTGGAGTCGTGACCCGCACCTGGGGGCCATCGGGTTCGTGTGGAATCCGTTGCCGAGTCTCGTCGAGATCCCCCTGGTGGAGCTCAGTGCGCACTGGCCGTTGAACCGGTGGCCGGAACTGCGGGGAGTCGGTTTCGCGGGGGCGGTGATGAGCGCGTTCTTCATGGCCGGTGCGGGTTGGCAGGTTCGGCGGATAGCGATCGACTACCGATGCGGTGCGGTGCTGCGCTGGTCGGCCGTCGCCGCCTTCGCGTTGATCCCGATGGTCGTGCTCTACGCCGGCATCGGGATGAGCGAGGCGCCGTTCCTGTTCTTCCTGCTGTGGGCGTGTCGTCGAATTCTGCTCTGGATCAACCGCTTCGCGATCATCGACCTGGTGATCGCCGGTGTGGCATTGGGATTGGCCTACCTGACCCGGTACGAAGCGCTGCCGGTGGCGGCGGCGGTGACACTCGGGGTGTTCGTGGTGTCGACCCTGCGCATCCGCAGTCGGAGCCGGGCCGGACGGGCCGCATGGCGAGCGGGTGTGCCGTTCGGGGTGCACGACGCCACGATCGTCGCACTGCCGGTGGCGTTCGCGGTCGTCCTGTGGGCGGTGTGCGGTTGGCTTCTCGACGGGAGCGCGTTCGCCCAGTTCTCGTCGCAGTACGGCAACGCTTCTCAGGGGGCCGCGGCCGGCATCATCTCCGTCGAGGACGTCGGCGCGGGACCGCTCGCGCAGGTGATCGCTGGCAACCTGCTCGGTATGCAGCCACTCCTACCCGCGGTTCTGGCGATCGTGGGTTGGGTCGCGCTCCGGTCGCGACGCCTCGACGCCGCGGTGGTCGGCGTGGTGTTCGGTTCGGTCCTGCTGTTCCAGATGTCGGCCGTGATCCTCGGCTCGACCTTCGGCTGGTTCCGCTTCTATATGGCGGCGACCCCGCTGGTCGTGGTCGCCGTCCTAGTGGTCTCCGGAAACTGCAGCAGCACAAGGAAGTCCCGGTCTTCCCGTTCGCTACACGTCAAAGCGATGTCGTTCCTCATGGCCGCGGTGCTGGCCACGTCGATCCCGGTCACCGCCACGTCGATGCTCAACCCGTCGCTGGGGAAGGAGGAGTACGGGCTGCGCTCGGCTTTCTGGCCGGACCGCTATCCGCCGTCGGGATTCTGGTTCTACTGGTTCGGCGAGGTGTCACGAAATGTCGCCGGCTGGTTCGACGACCAGAACCTGCCCGACGGTTCGGTTCTGGTCGACACCTTCGGGATCTCCCGGATCTGGCTCTTCTCCGATAGCCCGGAGCAGTTCGTCATCCGCAGTGACTTCGACTTCTTCGCGAAGCTCAATCAACCTGCGGCACGGGGTGTGCAGTACATCCTGCCGCCCCGGCCCACCGGTCTGGGCCGGCTCGACGCGATCAACGTCCGGTATCCGACGCTGTGGGACGACGGGGCGGGGATCGCCACGCTCGAGATGACCGTCACGAGTCCCAGCGGGACCCCGCAGTTCCGGATCTTCCGGATCGACGGTGGCTGAATCCACGAATCCGCGGAACCCGATCGGCGTTTCACTGTGGAGTTGTCAAGGTACGGATGCGGTCCCGGCTATGCCGGGTGCGGAAGGTGCTGCGCGTAAGTCTGTGTCAGGCGGCGTCGTCGAGGCGCATGGTGCGTCGGTTGTAGGCGGGTAGCGGGCGGCGTTGCGGGTCGATATCGGCAGGCGGGATGAGCCAGGGGTGGCGGGCGAAACCGATCATGATGTCCCAGCCGTGGTGGTGGACCTGGGTGTGGCAGCGCTGGCAGAGCAGGCAGCCGTTGTCGAGTTCGGTCTCACCGTCGTCGGACCAGTGCTCGATGTGGTGGACCTGCGTATGCGATGGTGGCGCACCGCATTTGATGCAGGTCTCGTCGCGGATGATGATCGCTCTGCGCAGGTGCGCAGGTGCGCAGGTGCGCAGGTGCGCTGGGAACAGGCGTCGTTCGCGGCCCATCTGTAGCGGCACGGTCTCGCCGTCGATGATGACCTCGGTGAAGGTGCCGTCGCAGGACAGTTGTCGGGCGATGGCATGGGTGACAGATCCTGTCCAGGGGAGTGTGGCTGGGTCGCCGGTAGCCGGGATGGTCATCACGATGTGGGTGCGGGGTGTCCCGATGGTGTCCAGCGTCGCACCCGCTGCGGCTTGATCCAGCAGCACCTCGAGGGCGTCGGCGCGGATCTGGGTTGCCGAGCGGCGGTCGGGGGAGCCGTCGGGTTCGGGACGTGGGACGCTGCGTTCGTCGATCATGGCGATGAACTTCTCACCCACACTCTGGGTCACGTTGGCGTGGATCTCCACCCGGTTGTCGTCGGTGACGTGGTGCGACAGCATGTGCAGGGCGCGGTCGTCGGACGTCGGGATGCCGCCCTCGTCGTCGGCGATGGTGTTGCCGATGATCTGAGCGTGCTTGAGAACCTCGGCAGGTGTGGCACCGTAAAGGGCTTGGGCGAGCAGGCCGGACTCGTAGACCGCCCGCTCGTCGTCGGAAAGTGCTGTGGGTGAACGTTTCTCGATGACGGACATACCACGCACGATCGCGTCGACGATCTCGCCCGAGAACCGTCCGTCGGCGGCGCAGGCCTCGACCTTGCCCAGCACTCCGAGACTGCCGGCGATGCGAGTGGTGCGCGTCGACACCGCGGGTGCGAACCCCATCTCGATCAGCAGCTTCTTGAGGGTCGACCCCGCCTTCTCTGCAATATGCAGATCGTCGAGGTGTGCTGCGTGCGTGCCGATCTTGTGATCGGCCAGGTTACGGACCAATCGGAAGAACTCCAGCTGTGAAAACGTCGCGCGGCCAGTGGGATCGTCCGTGCGTGGAGTGATTCCGGCGAGTTGGTCGAGGAGGGATTCGAGAGGTGCCATGAATCCTTTGTACACGAACATATGTTCGACTGCACGAAGAAAGTCCATGACAGTTGTCCATGGCCATGAGAAAGTCCCCACTGGTGGCCAGGTCGAGGTCCCCGCTGGTGGCCAGATAAGAGTCCCCACCCTGTGTTCGTCGTGTCGACCCGGAACTGAGGGCCCAGGCGATGACGGTGAAGGTGCCAACCGATCACCATCACCGCCTGGGAGTTCCATTGAAGTCTGCGAAGGACCGTATGGACAT
>NZ_MKKG01000012.1:0-100004 GCF_001942325.1 Gordonia sp. CNJ-863 | reverse complement strand
GGTCTCCCGGTTGTGAAGTGTGTGTCGTAGCAGCTCCACTTCACGACGGGAGACCTTCGCTGTTCAACGACCCACTACCGCGTGTCGTCGCAATCCCTCAACCAACCTGCCTGGGCAGTACACCTAGCGGCTTCGACAGAGCTCGGCCGGCGGACGGCCACCGCACGTTGGGTTCCCGTTCACATCCGGGTCTCCACCGGTTCGCTCGCGCCGCCTAGCGTCCTGCGAGTGCGAATCCAGTTGCCGCTGTTCACCTCCACCGGTCACGACGCCGGCCGTTCCTCTCGCGCCCAGGTGACGTGTCGCTACAAATGCGGCGATGCCTGCCGTCACGATCCCGGAAACCGCAGCGACAACGCGTACTTCCGCGACGTCGTGCGTACCGCGGTCTCGCGGCGGAGCGTCCTCAAGACGTCGGCGGGTACGGCCGTCGCGGTCGGAGCGGCATCGGTGCTCGCGGCCTGCGGCGAGAGCGGCTCGGGAAACGGCACCTCGACGACCGGATCTGCCACCGGAGATGCGCTGCCGGGCATGAAGTTCGCGGCCGTCCCGGCCAACACCGAAGACGCGGTGGTGATCCCCGACGGATATCGGCAGGAGGTGGTCATCCGCTGGGGCGACCCCGTCCTGCCCGGCGCCCCGGAGTTCGACTTCGCCAATCAGACCCCCGAGGCCCAGGCCGGGCAGTTCGGCTTCAACAACGACTTCGCCGGGCTCATCCCGGTCGACGGCGTGCCCGACCACTTCTACCTCGTCGCCAATCTGGAGTACCCCACCGAACCGTTCATGTTCACGGGATACCAGGACGGGCAACCCACCGAACAGCAGGCCCGCATCGCGATGGCCTCCGTCGGCATCGCCGTGGTCGAGGTGGCCGCCCAGCCCGGTTCCGGCGCGCTCACAACCGTTGTCGGACCGCGTAACCAGCGCCTCACCGCGTCGAGTCCGTTCCGCCTGACCGGTCCCGCCGCAGGCACCGAGTTCGTGAAGACGAGCGCCGATCCCGCCGGCACCACCGTCCTGGGTACGATCGCCAACTGCTCCGGCGGGCTCACCCCGTGGGGCACCATGCTCTCGGGCGAAGAGAACTTCAACGGTTACTTCGGCAACGCGAGCACGGTGACCGACCCGAAGACGGCCGGACGTCTCGCGCGCTACACCTTCGAGGACGACGCCGACGAACACCACTGGGGTCGCTTCGACAAACGCTTCGACCTGGCCGTCGAGCCCAACGAGGCCAACCGCTTCGGCTACATCGTCGAAGTCGATCCACACGATCCGAAAGCCGTTCCCGTCAAACACAGTTCAATGGGGCGGTTCAAGCACGAGTCGGCCAACATCTACGTCGTCGGCAGTGGTCCCGGCGAGGGCACCGTGGTCGCCTACAGCGGTGACGACGAGAAGTTCGAGTACATCTACAAGTTCGTGTCGAGTCGAAGGATCAAGAGCGGACTGTCGAGGACCGCGCGCGAACACAACATGCGCATTCTCGACGAGGGGACCCTGTACGTCGCGACGTTCACCGGCGAACCCGTCGACGGTTCCGGCGCACTGCCTGCGGCAGGCAAGTTCGCGGGCAAGGGGTCGTGGAAGCCCCTGCTCACCGTCAATGCCGACGGCACGGCCCGTTCGTACATCACCGGCATGTCACCGGCCGAGGTCGCGGTGTTCACCCGCGAGGCGGCCGACGCCGCCGGTGCCACCAAGATGGACCGTCCCGAGGACATCGAACCGAATCCGAAGACCGGCAAGGTGTACTGCGCCCTCACCAACAACAGCGACCGCGGCACCGACGGCAAGGCCGCCGCCGATCTCGTCAACCCCCGCAACGAGAACAAGAACGGTCAGATCCTCGAGATCACCGACGACCACACCGGCACGGAGTTCACCTGGGAACTGCTGCTCGTCTGCGGCGACCCCGCCGCCGCCGACACCTACTACGGCGGTTTCGACAAGACCCGGGTCAGCCCGATCTCCTGCCCCGACAACGTCGCCTTCGACCCGCACGGCAACCTGTGGATCTCCACCGACGGCAACGCCCTCGACTCCAACGACGGCCTGTTCGCGGTCGCGCTCGACGGGGACCGTCGGGGCGAGACCAAGCAGTTCCTGACCGTCCCCAAGGGCGCCGAGACGTGCGGTCCGGTCATCGACAGCAGCCGCATCCTGATCGCGGTGCAGCATCCCGGAGAACTCGACGACCATTCCGCGGACAATCCGGCATCGCACTGGCCCGACGGCGGGAACTCCCAACCGCGGCCGTCGGTGGTCGCGGTCTGGCGCGACGGTGGGAGCCCGATCGGCGTCTGACGCGCGTGTCAGAAGCGTCACACCGTGACGAGTTGTTACTTCGAAACTCTAAGTATTAGAGTTTCTAAACGTGTCCGCTTCCGATCCCGCGCAGCTCGCCCTGACGCTGCGTCCGACGATCACCAGGCTCTACCTGGCGCTTCGCCGACGCGCACCAAGGGTCGAGCTCACCGCGGCGCAGACCTCGGCCCTCAACGTCCTCGCCGACGACGGGTGGATGCGGATGGGTGAACTCGCCGATCGCGAGTCCATCCGTATGCCGACAGCGACGTCGGTGATCGACGGCCTCACCAGACACGAGCTCGTCGAACGCAGACCCGACCCGGAGGATCGACGCGCGGTCCTGGTCGGGTTGACCGACCACGGCCGCGCCCTCGTGTCGCAGATCCGCGAGGAGCGCGACGTCGTCCTCACCAGTGCGCTCGCCGCACTGAACGACGAAGACCGGGCCGCTCTCGCCGCCGCCGGCCCGGCTCTCCAGGCACTGCGCGACCGACTCGACGAGACCCCGACGCAACCGACGAACGCGACCTGACGTCCGCGGGCCGGACACGTCATCAGCCAGCGATCGAGAAGGACCCCATGACAGTCACCGAGAACACCCCGACCACCGGGACCGCCACATCGGAGAAGTCACTGCTCACCACGTTCCGCGAGCAACCCCGTACCGTGTGGATCACCGCCTTCGCCGCCACGATCGCCTTCATGGGCATCGGCCTCGTGGACCCGATCCTGCACAGCATCGCCGAAGCGCTCGAGGCGCCGGCCGAAAAGGTCACCCTGCTGTTCGGCGTGTATGTGGGTGTGCAGTGCCTGGCGATGCTCCTGACCGGGTGGGCCGCATACCGTTTCGGCCCCAAGCGCACGCTCACGGTGGGACTCTCGCTAATCGTCGTCGCCGCCGGTCTGTCCGCCTTCGCCGGTGACATCGACCAACTGATCGCCCTCCGTGTGCTCTGGGGTCTCGGCAACGCACTGTTCCTCGCGACCGCACTGGCATTCATCGTCTCGTCCGCCGTGGGCGGCCGACAGGGCGCGATCATGATGTACGAGGCCGCACTCGGCCTCGGTCTGGCGGTCGGACCGTTGCTCGGGGCGACACTCGGCGAATGGACCTGGCGCGCGCCGTTCGGCGGAACCGCACTGCTCATGCTCTTCGGTGCCATCCTGTGCGCGGTCATGCTCCCCGCCGACTCACCTCGCATCACCCGTGACCGGGTGCGGATCGTCGATCCGCTGAAGGCCCTCCGCAATCGCGCCCTGACGATCTCGGGCATCGGTTCCGCCTTCTACACCGGTGCACTGTTCACCGTCATCGCGTGGGCGCCGATCGCGATGGGGCTCCGCCCGATCCACGCCGGTCTCATCTTCTTCGGGTGGGGTCTGCTCACCGCGCTGGCGGGTGTCTTCGTGGCACCCGCGCTGGCGAAGGCCCTGGGTGAGAAGGCCGGTGTGCTGGTGGCGATCTTCGCCTACGGTTCGATCATGGTGCTGGCCGGCATCGGCACGGTCAGCGATCAGGTGTGGCTCATCGGGCTCGCCGTCGTCCTCTCCGGCCTGCCGTCGGGTGTACTGAACACCCTCTTCACCGACCTTGCCATGTCCTCCGGCGGGACGGGCACCCCGCGCTCGGTGTCCAGCGCGGGCTTCAGCTTCCTGCGGTGGATGGGGGCCGCGATCGCCGCGGTGCTCGTGGCGTACCTCGCCAAGTGGTTCGGTTCCGACGCCGCGCCCTGGTGGTTCGCGACCGCCTACTGCGTCGCCGCGCTGGGCGCCGTCGCCCTCATCAAGGCAACCGACGACGACGAGATCGACGACACCGCCGCGCTGGTCGGCGTCGAGGAGTTCTGACCCGAACACCGGTTCGTCCCGGTACCGTCCGCCTGATGACGTATTCGAAGGTGATCGTGGCGGTGCGCGACGGCGGGCTGACGCGCGACGGTGCCGACGGTCTGGTCACACGATGTGCAGCAGCCGGTGCCGTGCGCGTCCAGCTCAACATCGCCGACGACCGGGTCTCCGGCGCGATGCGGATCGACGAGCTCGATCCGCCGATCGACGCGGTGGTGACGTACTGGGCCGAGGATGTCGACGCCGTCCTTCCCGCGGTGATCCAGAGCGTCGAGGGGCGCCCGGCGGCGTGGGAGGTCACCGCCCGCGCTCCCCTCGACCCGGAGCTCCCTGCCGACGGAACGCGCATCGACGCGCTGTCGAACATCGCTTTCCTACGACGCCCCGTCGAGCTGGACCGCGACGAATGGTTGCGTCGCTGGCTCGAGGACCACACCCGGGTTGCGATCGACACCCAGGCCACGTTCGGCTACGTCCAGAACATCGTCGAGCGTCCACTCACCGACGACGCGCCGCCCGTCGACGCGATCGTCGAGGAGCTGTTCCCCATGGCGGCTGTCTCCGACATCCACGCCTTCTACGGCAGCAACGGCGACCAGGCCGAACTGGAACGTCGAATGACCCGGATGCTCACCAGCGTCGCGCGTTTCGGTGCGGACCGACACCTCGACGTGGTCCCGACCTCCCGCTACGACTTCGATCTCCTACGTTTCGATCTCTCCGCCGGGGTGGCCTCAGACGGCTGAATCCGGGAACGCGATGACGGACAGGAAGCGCACGGGCAGTTCGACGAGTTCGACCGGCCCGTGCGCGCCTTCTCCGTCGAGCTGCAACGCGTCGCCGGGATGCATCCGGTACACCGAACGGCTGTGCGCGTAGTCCATCACGCCCTCGAGGACATACAGGAATTCGGTACCAGCGTGCTGGAACAGCGGCTGGGTCACCGACGTCTCGGTCAGCGTCACGAGCAGACATTCGAGCCGTTTGTGTTCTCCGCGAAGCGATCCGAGCAACTCGTACTCGTGGCCCTCACGCGAACCCTCACGGACGATCTCGTTGCCCTCCCCCGACTTCACGAAGACGGCCGACCGCTCCATCTCCGCACCGCGGAACAACGACGTGACCGAGACGTCGAAGCCGTTGGCCAGGCGGGCCAGAGTGCTGAGACTGCAGGAGGTCTGCGCGTTCTCGATCTTCGACAGCATCGCCTTGGAGATCCCGACGCGGGTCGCCATGTCGCCCACCGACAATCCCTGCTGACGACGCAGCCGACGCACGTTGTGCGCGATCGCGGTCTCGAGCTCGAGTTCCTCGACCGACTGGTCGACGGGGCGTTCCCGTGCGATGCCAGACTGGTTCCGGATCAAAGGGTCGTCGGTCACCTCGCCAGCATAGTGAGCCAGCTCGTTCACTGTCAGTTGACACATGTTCCCGCGTCCTCTCGTCGGGTTGCCCCCGCCCACCGCTCCGGAACGCTCAGCGCATCTCCCCTGCTCCCACGTAGGGGAACCTCGTCTTCAGCGGGTCTCCCTCCGCGAACCGGGAGAAACGGAAGTCCGACTCGGGGATCCGGGGGTCCGAACTGCGTCCGTCGACCACCAGATCGGCGACGAGCCGCCCCACCGCCGGCGAGATCTTGAACCCGTGACCACTGAAACCGACCGCCAGCACCAGGCCGTCGAGCGGTCCTCGCGAGATGATCGGATTCCAGTCCGGTGTCACGTCGTAGCAACCGGCATAGCTGCTGGTGATCGCCGGTTCGGTGAAGCCGGGGAACCGGGTGCCGACCTTGTCGACGGTCAGGTCGACGAAGTCGCTGTCGACCCGGTTGCTGTAGCTGTCCGGGTCGGCGATCTGGAGTTCCTGGAGATCGCTGTTGCCGAACAAGATCTCGCCGCGTACGTCCGGTCGCACGTACTGGAGTGAGACGAGGTCGGAGAACACCGGAACCTCGCCGAGATCCTCACCCGGGTGGATCATCACGATCTGTTCACGATGCACCGAGATCGGGACGTCGATGCCGTGCGGCGCGAGGAACGGCTTGGACCACACACCGGTCGCGACGACGACGGTGTCGGCGGAGATCGTCGACCCGTCGCGCAGGCGGACGCCGGTGACCCGGTCCCCGTCCACGATGAGCTCGGTGACCGTCGTGCCCTGCCGGATCCTGATGCCGGTGGCACGTGCGGCGGCGGCGAAGGCCTGAGCGGTCTGGTAGGCGTCGCCGTACCCGCCGCGCTCCTCCCAGCCGAAGGCCGCGAACGGCTCGAGATCGGCTGCCGACCACATCTTCGCGACCTCGGCGGCGTCGATCTCCTCGGTCTGGACGCCGACCTCACGCTGTGCTGCAAGGCTTTTGCGCAGGCTCTCGACGTTCGCCTCGCCGACGCCGACGACATAGCCGGTTTGTCGGAAGCCGATGTCGGTACCGAAGATCTCCTCGGCCTTCTCGAAGACCTCGAGGCCCACCGCCGCCATCGCGGCGAGCGAACTGACGCCGTAGTGGCAGCGGACGATGCCCGACGACTTGCCGGTCATCCCGCCGCCCACGGTGTCCCGTTCGCACACCACCACATCGGTGATGCCGCGCTGACCGAGTGCCCACGCGGTTGCGGCGCCTTCGAGTCCGCCGCCGATGATGACGACCGATGCGGTCGAATCCTGCTCGCTCACAGCCCACTCCCCGGAATCCAGTTGGTGCCGGCCATCGGGACCCGCGCCATCGCCGCGGCCTCGATCGTGATGGCGACGAGGTCCTCGGGCTCGAGATGCTGGAGATGCGCCTTGCCGCAGGCACGGGCGATGGTCTGGGCCTCCATCGTCATGACCCGCAGGAAGTTGGCGAGACGCTTGCCCCCGAGCACCGGGTCGAAGCGCGCTGCGAGCTCCGGATCCTGCGTGCTGATGCCGGCCGGGTCGCGTCCGTCCTGGAAGTCGTCGTAGTAACCGGCCGCCGAACCCAACGCCTCGTACTCCTTGGCGTAGCGGGGATCGTTGTCGCCCAACGCGATCAGAGCGGCGGTGCCGATGGCCACCGCGTCTGCACCGAGCGCCATCGCCTTGGCGACATCGGCACCGTTGCGGATGCCGCCCGAGACGATCAGCTGGACTGCGTCACGGCCCGCCCCTACTCCCGCCCGGCGGTGAACTCCGAGTTCCTGCAGCGCCTGCACGGCCTGCGGGATGGCGGCCAGCGTCGGGATGCCGACGTGCTCGATGAACACCTCCTGGGTGGCCGCGGTGCCGCCCTGCATGCCGTCGACCACCACGACGTCGGCGCCGGAGTGAACGGCCAGCTTCACGTCGTAGTAGGTTCGGCTGGCGCCGACCTTGACGTAGATCGGCTTCTCCCAGTCGGTGATCTCGCGCAGCTCGTTGATCTTGATGGCGAGGTCATCGGGACCGGTCCAGTCCGGATGCCGGCAGGCGCTGCGCTGGTCGATGCCCTGGGGGAGCGTGCGCATACCCGCTACGCGCTCGGAGATCTTCTGCCCCAGCAGCATTCCGCCGCCGCCCGGCTTGGCGCCCTGACCGAGGACCACCTCGATGGCGTCGGCCTTGCGCAGATCGTCGGGGTTCATGCCATAGCGCGAGGGCAGGTACTGGTAGACCAGGTGCTTGGACTGACCGCGTTCCTCCGGAGTCATGCCGCCGTCGCCTGTGGTGGTCGACGTGCCGACCTCCGACGCCCCTCGACCCAGTGCCTCCTTGGCGCCGGCCGACAGCGCGCCGAAACTCATGCCCGCGATCGTGACCGGGGTCGACAGATGCAGCGGGTACTTCGCGTTGCGGCCACCCAGGACGACGTCGGTGTCGCAGCGTTCGCGGTAACCCTCGAGCGGGTAACGCGACATCGAGGCACCCAGGAAGAGCAGGTCGTCGAAGTGCGGCAGCTTGCGCTTGGCGCCCCAGCCGCGGATGTCGTAGATACCGGTCTCGGCCGCCCGCTGGATGGCGGCGATGGTGGTGCGGTCGTAGGTGGCGGATTCACGGAGTCCGCGCTGCTCGACGCTGAGATTCTCGGTCATGGTGATGTCTCTTTCGGTCAGGGGCGCGAGGGGTTGCGGCCCTTCGTGGCTCGTCGCTATCGCTCCTCACACCTCAGGGAGCGAGGGGAGGCTTCGCTATCGCTCCTCGCACCTCAGGGAGCAAGGGCTCGCACCCGGAGAGCGACGGGTGGCTCAGTAGGCGGAGGCGTTGTCCACCTTGAAGTGGTAGAGCTCGCGGGCCGATCCGTAGCGGGTGTAGGCGGTCAGGTCGTCGTCGCCGTAGCCGGCGGCCTTGAGCAGGCCGGTGAGCTCCTCGAGGTGCTCCTCGCGCATCGGCTTGGCGATGCAGTCGGCACCGAGGGAGGCGACCTCGCCGCGGACGTAGATGCGGGTCTCGTAGATGGAGTCGCCGAGTCCGTCGCCGGCGTTGCCGCGGATGACCAGGCGGCCGGCCTGCGCCATGAACGCGCTGTTGTGTCCGACGTTGCCGCCGATCACGATGTCGACGCCCTTCATCGAGATCCCGCAGCGCGCGGCCGCGTCGCCCTCGACGACGAGGAGCCCGCCGTGCGCGGTGGCACCCGCCGACTGCGAGGCGTTGCCCTTCACGATGACGCTGCCGCTCATCATGTTCTCGGCGACACCGGTGCCGGCGTTGCCGTTGATGGTGACCTCGGCCTGCTGGTTCATGCCGGCGGCGTAGTAGCGACGTGACCGTTGACGGTGATCTTGACGGGGGCGTTCACGCCCGCCGCGACGCTGTGGGCGCCGGCCGGGTTGTCGATCACGATCTCACCGGAGATCTCGCCGTGTAGCGCCGAGTTGATCTCTCGCAGTGGGGTGTTCGCGAGGTCGAAGTGGTGATTGGGGCTCATCGTCTCCGCTTTCGCTGTGCCGGTGGGGGAGTAGGTGGAGTGGCCGAGGGCCTCGGGTTGTCCGAGTGTCCCCGGTTGTTCGAGAGTCACCGCGTCCATGCGTAGACCACCTCCGGCTCGGGCTCCCAGATGCGGGCGTTTTCGACGCCGGGCAGCTTGGCGAGGGCGCGGTACTCACTGGCGATCGCGACCCAGTCGTCGGTCTCGGCGATCACGGCGGGCTTGCAGGCGATGGCATCACGGACGACGGCGAAGGAGTCCCGGTTGGAGACCACCAGGGTGTAGAAGCCGTCGAAGGTGGCGCACACCTCTTTGAGCGCGGTCTCGACGTCCCTGCCGGCGGCGAGCTGGTGGGCGACGAAGCGTGCGCCGACCTCGGTGTCGTTCTCGCTGTCGAATTCCACTCCCTCGGCGCGTAATTCGCGCCGGATGGTGGCGTGGTTGGCGAAGGAGCCGTTGTGCACGAGACACTGCTCCGGGCCGACGGCGTACGGATGTGCGCCCGACGGGGTCACGGCCGACTCCGTGGCCATACGGGTGTGGCCGACGCCCTGCCAGCCGGAAGCGTTTGCCAGCCCCCAGGATTCGGTGAGGTCACGCGGCGCGCCGACACCCTTGAGGACGGTGAGATCCGAGCCGAAGCCGGCGACGAGCGCGTCCGGGTAGGCGGCACGGGCCGCGCCGAGAAGTTCTTCGGCACCGACCGGGGCCGACGCGACCAGAGTGGCGTCGACGAGCTGGGCGGCGACGGATACGCCGAGTGCTGCACCGAGGGTCGACGAGACCTCGTCGGGCAGGACGTCGAGTTCAAGCAGCGAGACGCAGCCGTGGCCGGGCGGCGCCCACTCGGGGTTGCCGTAGACCGCGATACCGGCTGAGTCCGCGCCGCGATCCTGCATCTCGCCGAGCATCTCGGCGAGCATGGCGCCGAGTCGGGGATGAAGATCGGGATTACGCAGATGCAATCCGACGATTCCGCACATTGTCGAATCCTTTACGTCGAAGGGGAGTTGGATGTGGTTCGGTTCGCGCGCCCCGGGTGCGGCCGCGTCAGAAGGCGGTGAGGTACTGGTCGACTTCCCACGGGGAGACCGCGGCGTGCCAGTTGAAGAACTCCTCGCGCTTGAGGCTGGAGAAGTAGGTCGACACCTTGCCCTGGTCTTCGGGCCAGTCCTGGGGGAGTGCGGCGTCGAGCGCGCCCGCGACGACGGCGTCGGCCTCGAAGGCCTCGACCGCGTGCAGCAGGGTGAGGGGCAGTTCGGCGATGTGGCTGGGCGCTCCGCCGACGGCGCCGGGGTCGAGGCTTCGCTTGATGCCGTCGAGGCCGGCACCGAGCAGCGCGGCCGTGGCCAGATACGGGTTAGCCGATCCGTCACCGCCGCGGAGTTCCACGCGCTGGTCGTCGGGAACGCGGATGTAGTGGGTCCGGTCGTTGCCGCCGTAGGTGGCCTTGCGCGGCGCCCAGGACGCTCCCGAACGGGTGGCGGTCGCGCCGGTTCGCTTGTAGGAGTTGACAGTCGGTGCGATGACGGCCTGCAGCGCCGGCGCATGCTCGAGGATGCCGCCGATGAACCCATAGGCGGTGTCGGAGAGGCCGAGTCCGCGATCGTCTTCGCTGACCTGCGGGAACACCGGCTCGCCGCCCTTGGTGAGCGAGAGGTGGAAGTGGAGTCCGGAGCCGGTGCGGTCGGCGAACGGCTTCGGCATGAAGGTGGCGATCATGCCCTTCTCCGCGGCCATGGCCGAGAGGAGGTAGCGGAGAGTGACGACCCGGTCCGCGGTGGTGAGCGCGTCGGCGTACTTGAAGTTCTGCTCGAACTGTCCGTTGCCGTCCTCGTGGTCGTTGGCGTAGTTGCTCCAGCCCAACTGGTTCATGGCAGTGGACACCGCGGTGAGGTGTTCGTACATCCGGGTGAGGCCACGGACGTCGTAGCAGGGCTGGTCGGAGTCGTCTGCGGAATCGGCGGTGACGAGCGAACCGTCGTCGGCACGCTTGAGCAGGAAGTACTCGACCTCGGCCCCCACCCAGGGCTCGAAGCCGGCGTCGGCGGTCTGTGCGATGAGGGTCTTGAGGATGTTGCGCGGGGCGAACGGCCACGGCTTGCCCTCGACGTGCGGATCGCACTGGACGACGGCGAGGCCTTCCTTGATGAACGGGATCGGGAGGAAGGAGCTGACGTCGGGGATCGCGATGAGGTCGGGGTCCTTTGGCTCCTGGCCGATGGCACCGACCGCGTAGCCGGCGAAACCTACTCCCTCCGTGGCGAGTTCGTCGACCGCCTCGACCGGAACCAGCTTGGCGCACGGCTTTCCGCGAAGGTCGACGAACATGGCGAGGATGAACTTGGTTTCGGTCGCCGCACACAGCTCGGCGAGGGTACTGGTGTCGGGGGCTGCGTTGGTGGTGGTCATGATGCGCTCCGGGGTCGACTGTAGGTGTTGCTTGTCGGGATGTCCACTCGCGTGAATCAATGTCTACCGTTAGTAGACCGATCGATTGTTTCGCCGCTGTTTCCGCCCGATGAGCGGTCGGTGTCGTTTCGGCGCCTCGTGTGACGGGACGAAAAAGGCCCGGGGCACACCGTTCTCACGGTGGGCCCCGGGCCGTTGTTCACTGTCCCCGCGCGGTCAGACCTGTGCGGGTGGAGTCGAGGCGGGCATCGACCTCTCCACCGATTCGGCAGCTGCCGCCGGCGAGAGGGAGGCGAGGCCGCCACCCGGGTGACCCACACTCGCGCTGGGGATCTCGTAAGCGGTCTCGGCGTGCAGGACGGTGTCGAGGCCGACCATCTCGGTCTCCTCGTCGACGCGCAGCCCGATCAGCTTGTCGAGGCCCTTCGCGATGAGCCAGGTCATCACGAACGAGTAGGTGCAGGTGATCGCGATACCGGCGAGTTCACGCCAGATGATGTCGACCGGACCACCGAACAGGACGCCCTGGACGCCAGCGGGCGCCGCCTCGGTCGCGAACAGGACGATGCAGAGGGTGCCGACGATGCCGCCGATACCGTGAACGGCGAAGGCGTCGAGCGTCTCGTCGATCTTCAGCCTGCTCTTGAAGCTCAGCAGGAAGGCGACGACCGCGGCGGCGAAGATGCCGACGAGGAGTGCACCGAGCGGGGCCATACTGCTGGCTGCCGGGGTGATGCCGACCAGACCTGCGACCACACCGGTGATGATGCCCAGCGAGGTGACATGGCCTTCACGCCACTTCTCGATGATCGCGAAGCCGATCATGCCCGCGGACCCGGCGAGCAGCGTGTTGAGGATGACCGACTGGGCCAGGAAGTTCGCGCCGAGCGCGCAGCTGCCGTTGAAGCCGAACCAGCCGAAGAACAGGATGCCGCCGCCCAGCATGGTCATCGGGACGTTGTGCGGTCGCTCCATGCGACGCTTCCGGGCACCGAGCACGACGGCCAGCGCGAGCGCTGCGACACCGGAGTTCATGTGGACCGCGGTTCCGCCGGCGTAGTCGACGATCTCGACCTTGTTGAGCAGGAAGCCGCCCTTGTAGTTGTCGTCGACATCGGCCGAGAACACCCAGTGGGCCACGGGGAAGTACACCACGAGCAGCCAGATCGGTGCGAAGACGAGCCACCCGGAGAACTTCATGCGGCCGGCGGCACCACTGGCCACGATGGCGATGGTGATGGCCGCGAACAGGATGAACCACGCCGCGAAGTACAGCGTCTGGGTCGCACCGGAGGCGTCGTCCGTCAGCCAGTTGGTCAGGCCGATGAAGTCGGTCGGGTTGCCGATGAGGCCCCACCCGCCCACCGACGGCCCGGACACGAGTCCGTAGCCGATGACGACGTAGAGCACGGCGGTGATGCCGAGGGTCGAGATGACCATCGACATGATGTTCAGGACGTTCTTCGAGCCGACCATGCCGCCGTAGAAGAAGGCGAGGCCGGGGAACATCAACAGGACGAAGACGAAGGCCGCCAGCATCCAGGCCAGGTCGGCGTTAGCCGCGAGTATCGGTTCCATGGGCGATCTTTCGGTTCGGAGACTTGAGGTCCGGGTTACTTACACCAGCAGCTCACGGGCGTCATTGACCGCGTAGATATGCGACGACACTGTCGCGATAGTCGAGGAATCCCTTGTAGGCGGCGATGTCCTCACCGAGTGTCTCGATGACGGTCGCCAACTGACTGGCCCACTCGGGTATTCGTTTCACGTCCTCCAGCGAGGCCATGAATGTCCGGATATTGAACGTCACGGCACCCGACATCGGCAACCGGACGAAGTGTTCCAGCTCGATTCGCAGGCGTGCCCTGGCGAAATCGCCGTCGGCGACCATGCCCGGGACGTCAGCGGCCCAGGCCGGCAGCTCCTCGAGACTGACGTCGAGCTTGTGCGAATCCGACGCCGACAGAGTCCAGTTCACCCTGCGGTACACCTGATCTGCCGGTAGCCTGCGCAGGAACTGCTCGGCGCGGGCGACGATGCCCTCGCGGAGCATGCGCGGGACCGGGGCATGGATCTCGTACATGTCCATGCCCACATCGAAGGACACCGACCACGCCGCCGCAAAGGTCACGACACCGGCGTCGAAGTACAGGTGCCCGTCGCGTTCGGTGACGAGAAGGAGGTCGTCGGGCACCTCCCGCGCCAGGAACTCCATCGGCCCGTAGGGCAGGGACTCGGGGTCGCCGAGCACGAATCCCTGGTCGGTGCCGAGGATCTCGTTGCGCCAGTGAAACCGACCGTCGCCGTGTTCGTCGAGGTGCATGAGGCCGGGGTAGGAGATGCTGAGATCGCGCAGGTAGTAGAGCAGCACATCCCAGCACGCGATCTCCATTCCGGCACGGACCCGCACCCGTGAGGGGTCGTTGTCGAGAATCCGACGGCGTTCGGCCATCATCTCCGGGTACTCCGCGCCACCGAGATCGACCAGATGCCTACCCCATTCACCACCACGGGTGCGTCGGGGGATGCGGGCGGGTTCGACGTTGACGCTGTAGGAGAACTCCTCGAGGTCGTCCGGGAACGGCCACGGCAGATTACCGAGATGATCCACCGGCTGGTTGAGGAACAGTTCTGCGGATTCGGTCGGGATCGCTTCTGTGGTCACAGGTCCACCTCGATGTTCTGCCCCCGGGATACACAGCACAGCATCGCATCACCGAGAGCCTTCTCCTCGTCGGACAGGACGAGGTCGCGATGCTCGATGATGCCTCCGCGCACAGGGATTCGGCATTCGCCGCACACGCCCTGGCGGCACAGGTTGGGCACCTCGACACCACTGTCGAGTAGTCGTTGGAGTAGGGACACCCCGGCCGGGACGTCGATCCGGTCCTCGGTCGAGGACAGCGTCACGGTGAACGGGTCACCGGGCTCCTGCTCCGGCGCGGCGAATCTCTCGAGATGGACTCGCGCCGTGGGCCATCCGGTCTGAGCAGCGAGTTCTTGATAGGTGTCGAGCAGGGCTGCCGGTCCGCACGCGTAGGCGTGGGTCCCCAGCGGCTGCGACCGGAACCTGTCGGCGATCAGTTCCGCCGTGGCCTCGACTCCGGACACCTCGTGCAGGGTGATGTTCGGCTGCTCGGCGAGCGCACGGAGATCGTCGAGGTGCGCTCCGCTGCCGGGTCGGAAGGAGTAGACGATGTCTGCGCGAAGCCCCTCGCGTGCCAGTGCCCGTGCGTGCGACAGGACCGGTGTGACGCCGATACCGCCGGCCACCAGCAGTACTCCCCGCTGGTCGAGGACGGGTGCGAACATCGACCGGGGCCCCTCCACCTCGACGACGGCGTCCTCGGAGAGGTTGTCGTGCAACCAGTCCGACCCCCCGCCGGCACCGCGTCGTAGAACCGAGATGCCGTAGGTGTTGGGGTACATGCCGTCGTCGACGAGCGAGTAGGCGTTGCGGTGCTCACCGGCGGTGATGATGAGATGGCTGCCCGGTTGGTAGGGCGTCAGGACCTGCGGGGTGTCGGCGAGCGGCGCGAACCGGAAGTGCGTGATGTCCGCGGTCAGCTGCCGGACGGCGACGACGCGCATGGGCCGTGTCGACGTCGCATAGCCCGGGTGCAGGTGTGCGGGGATGGCTGCCGCCGTCATGCATCACCTCCCGCAGCCGATGCCAGGAAGCTGCCCATCGTCGGTGAATGGTGTTCGTGGATCTCCAGATCGCGGGCGCAACCGGGACAGGTGGCTGTCCCGCCGGCACGACCCTCGACGCGGAAGGTGTTGCGGCAGTGCGCACAGTAGAGCGGCAGGTCGCGGAGGTGGACGACATGGGAGGACAGTTCGGCGGGTACGGCCCCGGCCTCGCGCGCGATGGCCAGCGCGGTCATCACGTCGTACTGGCCGCCGGTGACGAGAATGCGCGTGCCGGTGAGCGCTTCGTCGAGGGCGTCGTGCAGGGACGCACGATCCTGCTCGTCGGTGAGCGTGTCGAGCACGAGCAGCCGGGTGGCTCCGACGGCCTCGGCCGCCGCGACCCAGTTGCGTGACACGTGTGCGGTCTCGGCGTCATCGCCGACGGCGACCACGAGGAAGGCCGCCCCGGTGGTGTCGACCGCCGGGGGAGTGGCCGGCCAGACCGGCAGGCCCGGGCCGGTCGGCGCCGGCGGAGTGGGCGCGGCGTCGCGCAACCACTGGGCGGCGCGGTCCCGGTACTTGATGATGCCCTTGTAATCGGCCATTTCCTCGGGCAATTCGGCCAGGACCTCGGCGGCACGACGCCGCCACGGATCGACGGTGGCCAGCTGCTCCAGAGGCAGCATGTAGGTGCGGATCAGGAACATGACCGCTCCCGAATCCGGGAGCCGGATGAGATGTTGCACCTCCACGCGTAGGTGGACGCGGCGTCCGAACTCGGCGTCGTCGACGAGCTGGATACTCGCGCGGTCGGGGCCCCACTCGGGGTAGATCTCGGTCGAGACATCGAGGCGGCGGTCGATGGTGAGTGTCCAGTTGGTCCGCCGGTAGGGCTGGTGCGGCTGAAGACGCTTGAGGAACTCGTGCGCCCGGGTGATGACGCCTTCCTTGCGCACCCGCGGGACGGGCCCGTGGATCTCGAGGAAGCTCATCCCGACGTCGAAGCCGAAGCTCCAGTCGGCGGCGAAGGTGACCACCCCGGCGTCGACGAAGAGCTGGTCGTTGCGCTGGTCGAGGAGCGCGATGTCCTCCTGGACCTGAGAGGTGATGTAGCGCAGTGGTTCGTCGGGCAGGGTGGTGGCGTCGCCGTAGCGGAAGTGCTGTTCGATGCCGAGGATGTCGTTGCGCCACAACCATTCGTCAGGTCCGGTCGAGCGGAGCTGCATCTGCTCCGGGTACGCGGCGTCGAGTTCGCGCATGAGGGTGAACATCGCATCCCACGCGGCGGGCACCATGTGGGGGAGTACGGCGTGGCGGGTCGGATCGGCGGCGAGGGTCACCGCACGCTGGTCGAGTTCG
Organism: Gordonia sp. CNJ-863; assembly: GCF_001942325.1. Taxonomy (NCBI): domain Bacteria; kingdom Bacillati; phylum Actinomycetota; class Actinomycetes; order Mycobacteriales; family Gordoniaceae; genus Gordonia; species Gordonia sp. CNJ-863. The sequence continues at coordinate 83,575 of NZ_MKKG01000012.1, read as the reverse complement.
GCGCGGTACTCGGAGTCGATGTCGACGACCGCGGTGCCCCACTGACCCGCGGGCGTCGTGACGGGTTGCTCGGCCGGTTCGACGTTGGTGCTGTAGCGGTACCGGTCCTCGAGGAACGGGAACGGGAAGCCGGCGACCAGGTCGGCCGCGGTCTCGGCGGTTGTGTTGTCGAGTGTGCTTGTCACAGGGGAACCTCCAGGGTGCAGCCGCCGGCGGCGCGCGAGACGCACGGCATGATGGCGTCACCGGCGGACTTCTCCTCGGCGCTGAGGTAGAGATCGCGGTGGATGGGTGATCCGCCGGACAGGGGGATGCGACATTCGCCGCACACGCCCTGACGGCACAGATTCGGGACCTCGACGCCCGCCTCTTCCAGGGCCGCGAGCATGCTCGTCCCCGACGGGACATCGATGCTCCGGCCGGATTCGGTGAGCTCGACGCGGAACGGGTCACCGGCATCGAGTGCATCGATGCCGAAGCGTTCGAAGTGGATTCGGGAGTCGGGCCATCCGGCTGCTGCGGCGGACGCCACGACGGAATCGATCATGGACGACGGTCCGCAGACGTACAGGTGGGTGCCGACCGGCTGGGTACGAAGCGCTTCGTCGAGGCGCCCGGTGAACGAGACACGGTCGGTGAACAGTTCGGCGCGAGCCCGGGCGAGCGCCGTGACGTCGGCCAGGTGGGCCGCGGCTTCCTCACGGAAGACATAGAGCAACTGCACGTCCCGGCCCCAGCGCACGGCTGCGCGCAGGTGGGACACCATGGGAGTGATCCCGATCCCGCCGGCGACCAGCAGGTGTTTGCGGGCGCGGGCGATCGGCGCGAAGGCGCTTCGGGGGAGTCCGACGGTCAGCGTGTCGCCGACAGCGAGTTCGTTGTGCAGCCAGCGGGACCCGCCGTTGCCGTCGTCGACCTCGAGGACCGAGATCGAGTAGTTCGTGGGATGGGTGCCGTCGCCGGTCAAGCTGTAGGCGTTGGTGTTCGAGCCGGCGTGGACCACCAGGTGACTGCCGGGGACGAAGCCGGGGAGGGCCCGACCGTCGGGGTCGGCGAGCGTGATGCTGCGGATGCCGGTGACGGTGGAGTCGATCGCGGTCACGACGAGCTGCATCGTGGGCATCCGGTCGACGCGGCTCGTCGACTCGGCGGCGGCGCCGGCCGAATCGGGTTCTGCTGCGACGGTGATGCTCACAGTTGGACCTCCTCACCGGTGGACAGGGGTTGGGCGGTCTCGGCGTCGACCATGAAGCCCAGGTACTGCCCCGTTCGACGGGACACGTGGTGGTACACCAGCAGGTCGCGACGACATCCGGCGCACGGGATGACGTCATCGATCACCGCTCGGACGCGGGTGACCGACCGGCAGTGCGAACAGAACACGTCGGCCTCGGCCTGGCCGTCGGAATCGGTTGTCATGACTTCGATCTCGTCGTCCTCGAGTCCGGCGTTCACGGCGACGGCGCGCAACCGCAGTGCCGCACCGGCGTCGGCGACGATCCAGACCCGGACCCCGACGGTGGCCTCGGCGAGCGCTCCGGCGAGCAGGTCGGCGGCGGTGTCGGCGTCGCCGTGGATTCGAGTGGTGACCAGCGGAGGGAGGTCGGCTTCCCAGCGGCCCAGTGCGTCGGCGACGTCCCCGACACCGACCAGCAGGTAGGAACTACCGGTCGGCGTGGGGGTCGTCGTCTCGACCAGGTCACCAGGTCGTGCCCACGCCGGCACGCTGGAGTACGTGATCTGCGACATCGTCAGCGATCAGAGGAGAGTGGCGTCGCGCAGACCGGTGTAGAAGGCGAGCGCATAGTCCGGTGTGCTGAAGTAGATCTTCGATCCCTTCGGGAAGAAGATCGCGTCCTTGGCCTTGGCGACCGTCTTCTGCCCGGTTTCCTTGTTCTCCAAGAGGAACTCGCCCTCGAGAACGACCTTCATCTCGTCGTACTCGTATTCGTAGTAGAGCGGCTCGTCGGTGTGGTGGAGTTCGAAGTACCCGCTGCACATCGGGCTGCCGTCCGGGTTCTCGTAGACGTCACCGATGAATCCCTCGGTGCCCGGGTACTCCGCCTCCGGCATCTTCGGAAGATTCTTGAAACCATCGCTGGTCACGCGGAACTCCAACGCCTTGGCACTCTCGATCGTCACGATGCTCCTCCATGTCTCACTCGGGCGCGAATGCGCTCGTCGGGTACGTGGTCGGCGTCCTCGTGCCACCCGGGGGTTCGTGATGACTCTTCGTAGTGGACGCCGTCCCCTGTTATGAAACAAGTGGTGTGTTTCCGGAGTGTGACGGCTCTGTAATGGTGTGCTACGCGGCGTACGTCATGCGGTGCGGAGCCTCGTCGGAGGTTCGGCGTGAGATCGGCTCACGTAATCCGTTCCCGCTCACACTTATCGGGTGAGCGAGAACGAAGGGGGTGAGCGAGAGTCGCAGCGCCTACTGACGGCGATAGTCGAGCAGCCCGACCCAGAACTCGTCGGGGATCACGTCGCCGGCGCGCAACACGCGCGCGAGTCCGGCGGCCATGAACGCACCGAGCAGTCCGAGCCACAGTCCCGCCAGCGAGATCACGGTCCAGGCGACGGCGACCGCGATCGGCCAGGGGTCGAGGATCAGCAGGATCGGCGCGAAGAAGAAGCCCGCCCCGATGAACCACGACGAAAGCGCACGGTCGCATCGCGCCACGGCCACCAGCCACCGCGGCGTCGAGGCCGTAGGCATCGCACCCAGTGGGGGTCGCCGGTTCCGGTGAGTGGTCTTCTCCGTGGTCATCGGACACCTCCTGAGACGGATTGCGGTGACTCCAGACTCCGCCCCCGAACGCGCGGAAGCCACTACCTCCCAGGTAGTCGGAACGACACTCTCAGTCGAGCCAGTCCAGCACCGACGCCGCGGTCCAGCTCTGCTGCATGCTGCCGAGAGGCTCGCCGGTGAAGGGCTCGTAGTACTCCGCGAACGAGCCGTCGGTGGCCTGACGCAGACCCTCCTCGCGGAGCCGCGCCGAACGCTCGGTCCAGCCCCGACGCGCGAACGCCCAACTGAACAGCCAGGTCATGACCGGCCACACCGGACCACGCCAGTACTCGCGGGGTCGGAAGTCAGCCGAGATCGGCGACGTCGACGGTGGGACGGCGTACCGAAGGTCGGGATGTCCGCAGAAGCGCGGGCCCTCGAACAGCCGGAGCAGCGCGCGTTCCCGCTCACGGGGGAGCCCGCCGCAGATGAGCGGAGCGAACGCGGCGATGGTCTCGGTGGTGATCCAGGAGTTCGCCCGCAGATCGAAATCCCTTGCGGCACCGTTACGGTCGTTGGCCGCGGCCACCACGCCGGAACGGAACCGGTCGGCCCAGGCGCGCAGGTCGCGAACGTCGGCCAGCGGCTTGGAATAGTCCTCGCCGATCGTCGCGAGCACGTCGCAGGCGACGGCGAAGATCGCGCTGACGAAGACGTCCTCGACGGCGAAACTCATGACCTTCGGCAACAACTCGTCGTCGTAGTGCGCACGCTTCATCTGCTCGACGAGCCAGATGTACCGGTCGTACTCGAGGTCGGTGGGCCGCATCGACAGGTCGGTGACGTGATCGAGATCGGCACGCTGGTACGGCGGAAGGTCTAGTCCGGGAACGACATTCGCATACGCGGAGTCCCAGCGCGGCGAGTTGTCCATGCCGGATTCCCAGCCGTGGAAGATGGTGATCCGGCCGCGTCCCATCGGATCCCGGGCGTGGGCCAGCCAGCGATGCCACCGCACCAGCGAACTCCAGCGGCGGTCGATGAACTCATTGGCCACCGCCCGCGTCGTACGACCGTGACGTCGGGAGTGGTCGAGAATGCGCTGCACCGCGATCGCGTGGACCGGCGGCTGAGTGATGCCCGAGGTGTCCGGGAAGTCGGGGGCGCACTCGGCCAGTCGTGCGCACTCCCAGCGGGACGGGCCGGGAAAGTATCCGTCACGGCCGTTGGCGAACACGATGTGCGGGATCATGCCGTTGCGCCACTGGGCCGACAGCAGGGTGTCCATCTCGATCACCGCACGCTCGACGGACAGCGGCGCGAGACCGACGGTGACGAACGCGGCGTCCCAGCTCCACATGTGCGGGTACAGCTTGGGCGCCGCACTGGTCATGGTGCCCAGGTCGTTGCCGCGCAGCAGATAAGCGGCACGTGCCGACAGCTGCGTTGGGGTGAATCCGTACCTGGCCACGCCGACGATTGTGCCCCCCGGCGCGCACGTCTGCTCATCGAGGCGGCCTCGATACGCGGCGTCCTCACTCGCCTCGGTCGTCGTCACCGGGCCGACGGAGGGTGGGCATGACGATTTCGGCATCCGGGTCGCCGCAGTAGGGTTGGCAGAGTGCCCACCGCATTGATCACCGGGGCCAGTCGCGGCCTCGGCGCACAGATCGCCCGACAGCTGGCCCCCACGCATGACCTGTTGCTGGGCGGCCGTCCCTCACCCGAACTCGACCACCTCGCCACGGAGCTCGACGGCGCGAGCACCTTCGCCGTCGAACTGACCGACTACGACGAGGTCGCCGCCGCGGTGGAGACCATCAGCGAACTCGACGTGCTGGTCCACAATGCCGGCGTCGGCAGCAGTCTCGAACACGTCTCGGACACCCCCGTCGAGGAATGGCATCACGTACTCGAGGTGAACCTCGTGGCGGTCGCCGAACTGACGCGGCTCCTCCTGCCGGCGCTGCGGCAGGCAGAAGGGCACGTCGTCTTCGTGAACTCCGGAGCCGGCCGGTCGGCCAAGCCGCGCTGGGCGCCCTATGCGGCAAGCAAGTTCGGCCTGCGCGCACTCGCCGACTCCCTACGCGCCGAAGAGCCGACGCTCCGGGTCACATCCGTCTACCCCGGTCGCATCGACACCGACATGCAGCGCGAGCTGGTCGCCATCGAGGGTCGCGACTACGACGCCTCGCAGTTCCTGCGCCCGGAATCGGTCGCGGCCGCCGTCGTGCACGCCGTCGAGACCCCGGCCGACGCCCATCCACAGGACATCGTGCTGCGGCCGACGGGGCGTGGGTAGCAGCTCAGAGCGGAGTCAGAGCTGCGTCAGATCCTCCGGCCGCCAGACCGCGCGCATCGACGACACCTTGCCGTCGGCGTTGAAGACCATGATGTCGACCGGGGTGATCTCGAAGGCGAGACCCGCGGTCTTGGTGACGAGGGTGAACTCGAAGACCGCGGTGTCGCCGGCGACTTTCTTCCACTTGAGGGTGGCGGTGCGCTCGTCCATGCCGGTGATCACCGAGTAGAACTCGACGAGCTGTTCGCGGGTGTTGCGGATGTCGGCGCCGATCGGGTCCTCGACCGTCGCGTCGGGCGCGTAGAGGTCGGCGATCTGTTCGGCGGTCCCGGTGTTCAGCAGCTCGACGTAGGCGTCGACCGCCGCGTCGATCTTGTCGGCGAGGTCGGCTTGCTCCACGGTCATGAATCCTCCAGAAATTAGAACGTGTTCTAGTTCTGCACCGTAGCACGCGCGTCCGTCGACCGGTGGATGTTTCCGGTGCCTGCACAGGGTTCTTTGATACGTTCGCCGCAAGAGTCTCCTCGGGCGTCTAGTCCGTGAAACGACGAGTCCCAGCAGCACGGAAAGGCCGGTATCCGTGACCCCGATCCTGGCTGCTCCTCTGGACCCCGGCAACGAGCAGGCCCGACGCTGGGCCGAGGACGAGCTGTCGAAGGACGCCTACCAGCCGCCGGAACCGTCGTGGTGGGACGAGTTCAGCGACGGCGTGTGGGAATGGATCGCCGACAACGTCCTCGACCTGTTCGGTGGTTCGGACACGATCCGGGCGATCGTCATCGTGCTCGCGATCCTTCTGGTCGTGGGCCTCGCCGTGCTCGTGACCCGCCGGGTTCGACGCATCCCGCGGGCCCCGACAACGGCCGACACCACCGCGGCCAAAGTGGTGCTGCCCGGTACGCGCTCAGCGAAGGAACTCCGGGCCGTGGCCGAGGACCGATACACCGCAGGCGACTACGACGGCAGCGTGGTCCACGCCGTCCGTGCCCTCGCCCGCCGCGCCATCGAACGGGGTCTGCTCGCCGACGAGCCGTCTCTCACCGCGCACGAGGTGGCCGCCGAACTGGCATTCCGGTTCGCCGACCACGGCGTCGAACTGCGCCGCGCCGCTGATCTGTTCGACGCGATCGCCTATGGCGACCGACATGCGGCCGCCGGGTCGGCGCGTGCGGTGCTCGATCTGGAGCGTGCGGTGTCGTCCGCCCAACCGGCCGCGGCGGACACCTCAGGTCCGCGTCGAATGGCGGTGCCCCGATGACCACGACTACCCGTGCCCCGTCGATCGCGCTGTCCCCGCCGAAGCGCGGCACACCGCGGTGGATCTGGGTGCTCGTGGTGGTTCTGGTCGTCGTCGTGGTCGGCGCGATCGGCCTGCTCGGGGTATCCGCGCTGACCGTGTTCGGGGCGGAGCCCGGGCCGGGTGTGAGTTACGACCCCGACAACCCCCGACCCCAGGGCGCCCTCGCCTTGGCTCAGATCGTCGACGAGCATAGCGGCGACCTCCGACAGGCTCGCGGCCTGGACGAGTTCACCGACGCACCGCGCCCCGGCAGCAACACGACGGTCGTCGTGTCGTCGGTGGGTGCGTTCAACCCGGGTACGGCGCAACAGTTCCTCGACCGGGTCTCCGAGGCGCACCGGGTGATCCTGATCGCGCCGCAGGACTACGCGCTGTCGCTTCTCGGACTGCCCGTTCGGCTCGAGTTCGGCGGCGCCCCGACCGGGGTGCCCGCCCGCTGCACGACCGGCGAGATCGCCCCCGACGACACCATCACGGGCGGCACGCTCGGTTACAGCACCTCCGCACCGGGTACGACGTCGTGCTTCACCACCGGCGCCGCGTCGAATGTGCTGTACCTTCCGGCCGCCGCCGGCCGTCCGGAGATCGTGGTCGTGAGCGGCGACATGCTGCTCAACGAGAACCTCGCGCTCCGCGACAACGCCGGCGTGACGACCAGGCTCTTCGCCAATGCCGACGACATCCTCTGGTACGTACCGTTCGTCACCGACGAGGTGCCGTCCGAGAACGAGGAATCCGACGTCCCGGCGGCGATCGGGCCGCTGATCGTGCTGGCCGCGTTCGCGGTTCTGGCCCTCATGCTGTGGCGGGGTCGCCGGTTCGGCGCGCTGGTCACCGAGCCGCTGCCGGCGGTCGTCAAGGCGATCGAGACCACCCAGGCACGGGGTCGGATGTACCACAAGGCCCGCGCGGATGCCCGGTCCGCCGCCGCTCTGCGCATCCACACGCTGGCCTCACTCGCGTCGTATCTCGGCCTGCCGTACGACGCCGGGAAGGCCACCGACGAACTGGCCATACCCGGATGGGAATCGATGGTGGCGCATGAGGAAACCGCCGACCCCGCGGTGCACGCCATCATCACCACAGTCGTGTCCGTCACCGGCCGGGACCTAGCCCGGGTGCGGGCCCTGCTCGCCGGACCGCTCCCCACCACCGACACCGGCCTCGTCCTCTTCACCAGCGAACTGACCGCCCTCGACAAGGAAGTCCGACAAACGCCATGACCGTCGATCCATCCCGCACCTTCGGCCCCGGTCCGTTCGAGATCGCAGCACCGCCGCAGAATCCGCACGGCGGCCCCGCCCCGTCGTCGAACACTGCGCGCGACGCACTCGGTGCGGTACGTGCCGAGGTCGCCAAAGCGGTTGTCGGACAGGATCAGGCGGTCGCAGGCATCCTCATCGCACTGCTGTGCCGCGGGCACGTCCTGCTCGAAGGCGTACCCGGTGTCGCGAAGACACTCCTCGTCAGATCGGTCGCGGCCGCGCTCGACGTCGAGACCAAACGCGTCCAGTTCACCCCCGACCTGATGCCCGGCGACGTGACCGGTTCACTCGTGTTCGACGCCGCCAGTTCCCAATTCACCTTCCGCGAAGGCCCGGTCTTCACCAATCTCCTGCTGGCCGACGAGATCAACCGCACCCCGCCGAAGACGCAGGCGTCGTTGCTCGAGGCGATGGAGGAACGGCAGGTGACCGTCGACGGCGTCGGCCGTCCGCTGCCCAGCCCCTTCCTGGTGGCGGCGACGCAGAACCCCGTCGAATACGAGGGGACCTACCCGCTGCCGGAGGCCCAGCTCGATCGCTTCCTGCTCAAGGTGACGCTGCCGCTGCCGCCCCGCGAGGACGAGATCACCGTTCTCACCCGGCATGCCGCCGGGTTCGATCCGCGCAATCTCGCCGCGGCGGGGCTCCGACCGGTCGCCTCGGCCGCCGACGTCGAGGCCGGCATCGAGCAGGTCCGTCGCGTCGGCGTCGCCCCGCAGGTGGCCGCGTACATCGTCGACATCGCCCGCGCGACACGGTTCTCACCGTCCCTGGCCCTCGGCGTCAGCCCGCGCGGCGCGACGGCATTGCTCGGGACCAGCCGGGCCTGGGCATGGCTCAACGGACGTGACTTCGTGACCCCGGATGACGTGCAGGCGCTGGCACAGTCGACGCTGGCGCACCGGTTGTCGCTGCGTCCGGAGGCCGAACTCGAAGGCGTGTCCGTGAGCTCGGTCCTCGACGCCGCCGTCAACTCGGTTCCCGTCCCGCGCTGATGTTCCTCACCGGCCGGTTCCTGATCCTGGTGCTGCTCGGCGCAGTGCCGATCCTGGTATGGCCGAACTATGCCGTCCCGGTGCTGTGGGTCCTGTTCTGCGTGCTCCTGATGTGCCTCGACCTCGCGCTCGCCGGGTCGACGAAGACCGTGACCCTGGCACGGTCGGCGCCCGGTCCGGTCCGGCTCGGCGAGACCACCTCGTGTTCGGTCGCGGTCACCAACAACGGAAGCGGCACGTTCCGCGGCGTCCTGCGCGACTGCTGGCAGCCGTCGGCCGGTGCCACCGACGACGAGCATCGGCTCACCGTGCCCCCCGGCGAAACACGCACTGTGACCACCACTCTCACCCCGACGCGCCGTGGCGACCGGCTCGCGGTGCGGGTGACGGTTCGTCGGCTCGGCCCCCTCGGACTCGCCGGACGGCAACGCGGTGTGCCGCTACCCGGTCGGGTCCGGGCGCTCCCGCCGTTCGGTTCACGGCGACTGCTGCCCTCCCGGCTCGCCCACCTGCGTCAGCTCGACGGCCGGTCCGCGGTCCGGATACGCGGACAGGGAACCGAATTCGACTCGCTGAGGGACTACGTCGAAGGAGACGACGTCCGCAGCATCGACTGGCGGGCGACAGCACGACGCCGTTCGACCGTCGTGCGTACCTGGCAGCCGGAGAAGGATCGTCACATCGTCATCGTGCTCGACACGTCGCGCACCTCGGCCGGTCGCGTCGGCGACGTCCCACGCCTCGACGCGGCGATGGACGCTGCTCTACTGCTCGCCGCGCTGGCGTCGCATGCGGGCGACCGCGTCGACCTCATCGCAGGTGACCGACGCGTTCACCGACGAGTGGTCGGGGTGGGCCGGACGACGCTGCTCAACAGCCTGGTCTCTGCGATGGCGAACCTCGAACCGGCTCTGCTGGAGGCCGATTGGCCGATGCTCGGGGCGGAGGTCGCGAAGATCGGCCGTCAGCGCGCCCTGCTGGTGTTGCTGACCCCGCTGGAGCCGGCCGCCGTCGAGGAGTCACTGCTGCCGCCGCTGTCGGTTCTCGCGCAGCACTACAAGGTGGTCATCGGATCCGTTGCGGATCCCGCACTGGAAGAGATGATCTCGGCCCGGGAGGATCCGGCGACCGTCTACGACGCGGCGGCCGCGGCCCGGACCGTCACCCTGCGGAATCGGACGGCCACCGCCGTCGGCCGACTCGGCGTCGACGTGGTGGACGCACCGCCGGACAAGCTCCCCGCGCGGCTCGCCGATCACTATCTGCTGCTCAAGTCGCGCGGGTTGCTCTAGGCGGTCAGCTCTTGGCCTGCACCGCGCGGTAGCCGAGGAAGCCCAGGTAGCCGGCGAGTCCGGCCAGGCCGAGCCGGCGGGTACGGGGAGACACCAGCGCGACGCCGATCGCGGTCTCGCACGCCCCGTTCCGGTAGGTCCAGGTGGTGGTGTCCTCGGGGAACACCGGCGCGGTGATCGGGGCGAACAGCTCCGGCTTGACGAAGTGCGTCAGACCGACCGCGGCGAGACCTCCGCCGATCAGCGAGACCGCGTCCAGGGACTTGTCGTTCTTGGCCATTCGGGTGTTCCTCTCGGGTGGATGCACTCCGTCCATTCCTACACGGTGGGCGCGGTGAGGCCTCGATCCAGCTCGGCGAGGTCGCCGGTTTCACCGGACTCGTGCGCACGACGTCCCGCGACGAAGACATAGGCCATGAACAGCAGCCAGGCGGTCACACCGATCCCGACACGCGCCCAGGTCGGAAGGGGAGAGGGGGTCACGAAGGCCTCGATGACGCCGCAGATCAGCAACACGACGACGAGTCCCAGGGCCACGCCGATCGCGGCCCGCCCCTCCTCACCGAGAGCGGCTGCGCGCGTTCGGTTCCCGGGTGACACCCACGACCAGAAGATCCGCAGGCCGACCCCCGCGGCGACGAACAGGCAGGTGAGCTCGAGCATGCCGTGTGGGAGGAGTAGCCCGAAGAACAGGTCGCCGCGGCCGTGCCGGATCATGATCGAGGCGATGACCACCAGGTTCAGGATGTTGGTGTAGAGCATCCAGATCACCGGCAGGCCGAAGATGCCGACGACGATGCACATCGCGGCGAGCCAGAAGTTGTTGGTCCACACACGCGCCGCGAACGAGGTCGCCTCGTATTCGCTGTAGTAGCTCTCGAAGTCGTTGGTGACGAGACGCTCGATCTCCTGCGGAGAGGCGAAGGAACTCTCGATGCGCGGGTGCTCCAGAACCCACCAGGTCATGACGGCGGCTGCGAGCAGGCAGACACCCATCACGGTCAGCCACCACCACCGCATCCGGTACAGCGCGGCGGGGAAGGAGATGGCGAAGAAGTCGATGAACGTCGACCAGGTACTCACCCGAGTGCCCGACGCCCGACCGCGGGCCCGCGCCAACAACGCCGACAGATACGCGACGAGCGAGGCGTCGGGGGCCGAGGAGCGGATCACCGAAAGGTGGGTGGCCACGCGCTGATAGGTGTCGATGATCTCGTCGGCCTCGGCTCCGGTCAGCCGACGTCGGCGCGACAGCGTGTCGAGTCGTTCCCACGTCGCGCGATGCGCGGACACATAGGCGTCGAGATCCACTCCGCCAGCGTAACCGGCATCCGAGCCGGTGCAGAGCGTGTCATTCGACGGGCGTCGTGGCGTGTGCTCACACCGCGCGGACCGCAGTCGGCGTCGTATGGTGAGGCGGTGCCGCCCGGATCGTTGCCACCACGACCTCCGGTGATGGCGGGTGCGCCGGTCCCGGTCGGGCCGCCGCCGACCGTCTGGGGTGGCGGTGTGTCGGCCACCGTCGGCGTCGGCCGCAACGACCTCGTCTCCGGTGAGGCGGTCGCGCTCGCACTACCGCCGGGCGGTCTTGGCTACCGGATTCTCTCGGGGATGCTCGACGTCGCGCTGGGGATCGCTCTGTGGCTGCTCCTCTGGTGGCTGTCCTACACGGTGACCGGTGACCTGAACGACGCGTGGCGGGGCACCGTCAGCACGTTGCTGCCCATCGTCAGCGTGATCGCCCTACCGACCGTCACCGAGACACTCACCCGCGGCAAGACCGTCGGCCATCTGGTGGTCGGGCTACGCACCGTGCGAGACGACGCCGGGCCCACCGGTTTTCGGCAGTCGCTGACCCGAGCGCTCGTCGGGTTCGTCGAGATGTACGCCTGCCTGGGTCTACCCGCGGTCATCAGCGCGGCCATCTCTCGAAAGAACAAGCGTCTCGGTGATCTCCTCGCCGGGACCTATGTGATCCGCGACCGCCACCGCATCGAGGAGCAGCATCCCATCGAGATGCCCGCCGGACTCGCCACGTGGGCGGTGTCTGCGGATATCGCGGCCATTCCCGACGAGCTCGCCGTCGTCATCCGCCAGTTCCTCAACGGTCGACATGGCATGAAACCCGAGCCCCGCGCGGTCGCCGCGCGCCGACTGGTCTTCGCCGTCGCTCCGTTCGTGGCACCTGCTCCGCCGCGGGATGCACCGTTCGAAGACGTGCTGTGCGCGATCATGGCCGAACGTCGACGTCGGGATACCGAACGCCTGGAACGCGAGGCACGGCTACGGGAACGGTTGTTGCGCTGAGCCGAGCGGGCCGGTTGCCTCAGCCTCTCGTCACCGAGACGGCTAGCGGCCCAACCAGGTACGAGCCGCGACGACCAGCGCCCGTACTCCCGTACCCAGCGTCGGATCGATCACCGGAGCGTAATGCGGAGAGTGGTTCGACGGCACTTTCAGCAGCGCCGGGTCCGTCAGGTCGCCGGTGGTGAACAGAGAAGGATCGGCTCCGCCCAGCAGCCAGTACGAAAGAGGTGCACCACAACTCGTGGCCAGGATGCCTACGTCCTCACTTCCCGCACCTGCCCCCGGGTCGAGGATGTTGGACGCACCCAACCAGTCCGTGAAGGCATCCAGGGTCGTGCGCAGCGCGTCCGGGTCGTTGGTGACCACGGGAAAGCGTTCGATCTCGATGATCGTCGGCTCGTCCGGCGCGCCCGACGCCGCCGCCTCGCCACGCACGATGCGCTCGACGCTGTCGAGGATCTTGCCGCGCACGGTCTCGTTGTAGCTGCGGATGTTCAGCTGGATCTCGGCCTCACCCGGAATCACATTCGCGGCGTCACCCGCGTGGATCGATCCGACGGTGAGCACCGCGGTTGCGGTACTCGGGATCTCCCGCGAGATGATGGTCTGCAGCCTCAGCACCGTGGCCGCGGCCAGCACGATGGGATCCACCGAGGCCTCGGGCATCGAGCCGTGTGCACCCCGGCCCACCAGCTTCACCCGCAGTGAATCCGACCCGGCGTACGAAGCTCCCGGGTGTCCGGCGATCTTGCCGGCCGGCAGCGGTGAGACATGCTGACCGAGCACGACGTCGGGCTTGGGAAAACGGTCCCACAAGCCGTCGTCGACCATCGCCTGCGCGCCGGCACCCAGCTCCTCGGCGGGCTGGAACACCAGGACAACCGTGCCCGACCATTCCGACGTAGCGGAGGCGAGGATGTCCGCCGCGCCCAGCAGGCATGTCGTGTGCAGATCGTGGCCGCAGGCGTGTGCGACCGGAACCGTCTTACCCGTGTCGTCGGTGGCCGTGACGGTGCTGGCGTAGTCGAGCCCGGTGTCCTCGCGGACGGGTAGGGCATCCATGTCTGCGCGCATCGCGATCGTCGGACCGTCACCATTACGCAGGACACCGACCACACCGGTCCTGCCGACACCGGTGGTCACGTCGAACCCCGACGCTCGGAGCCGATCGCCCACCAGACCGGCGGTGCGGTGCTCCTGAAAGCCGAGCTCCGGGTGTCGGTGAAGGTCTTTGTAGAGGTCCTCCAACGAGGGATCGATGCGAATGCCTGCAGGTGCGGTCATGTCAGGACCTTCCGACGGGAGTCGTCCGGACCGAATGCCGGCCCGACCTCCATCGTCACACGCAGTTGTTCTCGTCCGTGCCGCTTTGGGAACCCGAGCGTCGTAGGACTGCCCAAGACCTCACTTCAGGTCGGTGCTGGACTTTCCCAGAACGCGGCGGGCGATGATCAGCTGCTGGATCTGCTGAGTGCCCTCGAAGATGTCGAGGATCTTCGAGTCACGTGCCCACTTCTCGAGGAGAGAGGTCTCCGAGAAGCCCGCTGTCGCACCGATTTCCACGGCCTTGTTGGTGATCTCGGTGACCGTGCGCCCCGCCTTGGCCTTCGACATCGAGGCCTCGGTGGAGTTCGGCTGGGCGTTGTCGGCCATCCACGCGGCCCGCAGCGTGTGCAGCCACGAGGCTCCCACTCCGATTCGAGGCGGATGAACTCGGCGACGGTCGCATGCTGGGCGGCTGCCGGCCGGTCGTAGTCGATCTCGTGGCCGGCCTCGTCGAGCATCCGGCGGAGCTCCTCGAGGGCGGCGCGGCCCAGGCCGATCGCCATGGCCGCGACGACGGGACGGGTGTTGTCGAAGGTCTGCATGACCCCGCCGAAGGCCTTCTTGGTGTCGATCTCCGGCGAACCGAGCAGATTCTCGGCGGGGACGCGGGCGTTCTCGAAACGGATCACGGCCGTGTCGGAGGCCTTGATGCCGAGCTTGTGCTCGAGGCGGGCGACCGTCACGCCCTCGGTGGTCATCGGGACGACGAAACTCTTGATGGCCGCGCGGCCCACACTCTTGTCGATGGTCGCCCACACGACGACGTGATCAGCACGCGAACCGGCGGTCACGAAGATCTTCTCGCCGTTGATGAGGTAGTCGTCGCCGTCGCGGGTTGCCGTCGTCGACACCGCCGCGGAGTCCGACCCGAAACTGGGCTCGGTGATGGCCATCGCCGCCCAGACGTCGGAGAACTTCTCGAGCTGTTCGGGGTTGGCGACGGCCGCGATGGCGGCGTTGCCGAGTCCCTGGCCCGGGATCGAGAGCAGCAGGCCCACGTCGCCCCAGCTCATCTCGAGTGCGGAGATCAGGCCGCGCATGTTGGCGCCGTTGACCGACGGTCCGTCGTCGCTGCTCGACGAGTCGGCCGCCTTCTCCGACCCGCGTCCCTGCTTGGCGAGCTTCGCCAGGTCGTCGAGTTCCGTGGGGTATTCGTGCTCGGCCTTGTCGTACTTGCGTGAGATCGGCCGGAAGATGTGCTCGGCAGCCAGATGGGTGCGCTCGACCGTCGAATCGAACTTCTTCGGGAGCTCCAGGTTGATCGCCATGGCATGACCTTACTGCTCGGTAAGTTAGTTGCCAAGTCTTTCCCCGTCACACCCGCCGAATAGCCTGGAGACGTGGCTTACGACGAGGAACTCGCCTTCCGCATCCGCGCGCTGCTCGCGGCGGAGGTCGGCGTGGACGAGGTCCCGATGTTCGGCGGCCTGGCCTTCCTGATCAACGGCAACATGGCCGTCACCGTGAGTGGCAAGGGCGGGATCATGGTCCGCGTGCCGCCCGAGGAGACCAGCACCCTGCTCGAATATCCGCACACCGCGCCGATGCACATGTCGGCGCGCGAGACACTCGGCTGGCTGCGCGTCTTCGAGGATGGGATCGCGTCCGATCGGCAGCTGACGCGCTGGGTCACCATCGGCGCCGACTACGCCAGGAGGCTCCCGCCGAAGTGAGACGGGAGCTCGGCGGCGACGGGCGTCAGCCGGGCATTGACGAACCCCCACGTTCCGGGCACCCGGTGCGAGATACTCGTGATTGCGATTCGAACGTGATGGCGTCGGGAACCGAACATCGATCTGAGCCGCGCAGCCCGCGGGCCTGCCGGTGGAGGAGTCCCGATGTCTGCCGATTTCTCCGACCAGACCGACTTCGACAATGCCACCCGCGGTCTGATCGGGGTACTCGACCCGGCCGTCGTTCACGGCGGCGACGGCCGAGTGGTCTACGACGCCGCGGGTTTCGCGGAGGCGACCGTCGGCGACTGCCCCGACACCGTCAACCCCAGTCTGTGGCGGCAGGCCCAGTTGACGTCAGTGCACGGGTTGTTCGAGGTGACCGCCGGTATTCATCAGATCCGTGGGTACGACCTGTCGAACATGACGATGGTCGAAGGGGACACCGGTGTGGTGGTGATCGACCCCCTGGTCTCGTCGGAATGTGCAGCTGCCGGCCTCGCCCTCTACCGCGAGCATCGTGGTGACCGTCCGGTGAGCGCGGTCATCTACACCCACTCTCACGTCGATCACTTCGGCGGCGTTCTCGGTGTCGTCGACGCCGACACGACGGTGCCGATCGTCGCGCCCGAACACTTTCTCCAGCATGCCGTCTCCGAGAACGTCTACGCCGGCACCGCGATGCTACGGCGCAGCATGTACCACACGGGGATCGTCCTGCCCGTCGGTGCAACCGGAACCCTCGGTGCTGGCCTCGGGCCCAGTACATCCACCGGCACAGTGGGTTTGATCGCGCCGACGCTCGACATCACTCACACCGGACAAGAGGAGACCTTCGACGGTGTCCGGATGGTCTTCCAGGTCACGCCGGGATCGGAAGCCCCGTCGGAGATGAACTTCTGGTTCCCCGATCACCGGGCACTGTGTCTGGCAGAGAACGCAACTCACAATCTCCACAACCTCCTGACACTCCGTGGGGCACAGGTCCGCGACGCCCGTGTCTGGTCCCGGTATCTCAGCGAGGCGATCGAGATGTTCGCCTACGACTCCGATGTCGCGTTCGCTTCGCACCATTGGCCGACCTGGGGGACCGACGAGCTGCTCGTCTATCTGACCCAGCAGCGCGATCTGTATGCATACCTTCACGATCAGACGCTACGGCGACTCAATCAGGGCCACCTCGGCAGCGAGATCTCCGAAGACTTCCCGATGCCGCCGGCTCTCGATGCCGCCTGGCACGCCCGTGGGTACTACGGCTCGGTCAGCCACAACGTCAAGGCCATCTATCAGCGCTACCTCGGCTGGTACGACGGCAATCCGGCGCACCTGTGGCAGCATCCACCGGAAGCCGCCGCCGCACGTTACGTGCAAGCGCTCGGCGGCGTCGAGGCGACGGTCGCCAAGGCGAAACAGTTCGCCGACGACGGGGATCTGCGATTCGCCGCAGAACTCGCCGGTCATGCGGTCTTCGCCGAGCCGGACCATGCCGGCGCGAAAGAGTTGCTCGCGCAGGTCTTCACGACGCTGGGTTACGGCGCCGAGTGCGCCACCTGGCGCAACAACTTCCTCGTCGGAGCCGACGAACTCGGTGGGCAGGTCCATGCCGCCCCGATCAACGCATCCGGGGTTTCCTCAGCGCTCACCGTCACACAACTCTTCGACAGTCTCGCCATCCGCCTCGACGGTCCACGGGCCTGGGACCTGTCGTCCTCGATCCGTTGGCATTTCACCGATCTCGACGAGACCTACCGGATGGAACTGTCGAACGGAGTCCTGATCCACCATCCGACGCGGCGGCAGGATCCCGCCGACCTCGTCGTGACACTCACCAAACGCGATCTGCTCGGACTTCTCACCGGCGCGTCGGCCGACGGTGTCGGTCTCGAGGGCGACACGTCGGTGATCGGGACCATCATCGGACTGATCGACAACCCCGACCCAGGGTTCGCGATCGTGACGCCGTGAGCGTAACCGTTGGATCGAGAGGCGTCAGGGGACGATGTTGACCATGCGGCCCGGGACCACGATCACCTTGCGCGGCTCGGCACCGTCGAGGAGAGCGGCGATCTTCTCGTCGGCGAGGGCGGTGGTACGCAGGGTTTCCTCACCGGCGTCGGCGGCGACCGTGATGCGACTGCGAACCTTGCCCTTGACCTGAACCGGGATCTCGATGGTGTCCTCGACCAGCCAGGCCTCGTCGGCCACCGGGAACGGCGCACGGACGACGAGGGTGTCGTGGCCCAGGCGGTGCCACAGTTCCTCGGCGATGTGCGGTGCCAGCGGCGCGAGCATGATCACCAGAGCTTCGACGGCATCCCGTGGGGCACCGGTCTTCTCGAAGTTCTTGGTGAGGTGGTTGGTCAGCACGGTCAGCTTGGCGACGGCGGTGTTGTTGCGCAGCGCGTCGTAGTCCTCGCGGACACCGGCGATCGTCTTGTGCAGCAACCGCTTGGTGTCGTCGTCGGACTCGGCGTCGGCGACCCGCGACGCGCCGGACTCCTCGTCGACGACGAGACGCCAGATGCGCTGCAGGAAGCGCTGCGAGCCGACGACGTCCTTGGTCGCCCAGGGGCGGGACTGGTCGAGCGGGCCCATGAACATCTCGTAGACGCGCAGGGTGTCGGCACCGTAGTCGCGGCAGATGTCGTCGGGGGTCACCGAGTTCTTCAGTGACTTGCCCATCTTGCCGTACTCCTGGTTGACCTCTTCACCGTTGTAGAAGAACGTGCCGTTCTCCTCGGTGACCTCCTCGGCCGGCACGTAGATGCCGCGCGAGTCGGTGTAGGCGTACGCCTGGATCATGCCCTGGTTGAACAACTTTCGGTACGGCTCGCGGCTGGTGACGTAACCGAGGTCGAACAGGACCTTGTGCCAGAACCGCGAGTACAACAGGTGGAGCACCGCGTGCTCGACACCACCGATGTAGAGATCGAGGCCACCCGGGTCGTTCGGACCGTGCAGCTCCGGACGCGGCCCCATCCAGTAGGCCTCGTTGTCCTTGTCGCACAGGGTGTCCTGATTGGTGGGGTCGATGTAGCGCAGCTGGTACCACGAGCTGCCCGCCCACTGCGGCATGACGTTGGCGTCGCGGGTGTACGTCTTCGGACCGTCACCGAGATCGAGTTCGACGGTCATCCAGTCGGCGGCTTTGGCCAGCGGCGGCGACGGCTCGCTGTCGGCGTCGTCGGGGTCGAAGGAGACCGGCGCGTAGTCCTCGACCTCCGGGAGTTCCACCGGCAGCATCGATTCCGGCAGGGCGTGCGGCTGACCGTCGGCGTCGTAGACGATGGGGAACGGCTCGCCCCAGTACCGCTGACGGGCGAACAGCCAGTCCCGCAGCTTGTACTGGATCTTGCCGGTACCGACGCCGTCGGCCTCGAGACGCTCGACGATGGCGGCCTTGGCGTCCTCGACGTTCAGACCGTTCAGGAAGTCGGAGTTCACCAGCGGACCGTCGCCGACGTAGGCCTCGGCCTGCACATCGGTGTCGGAGCCGATGACCTCGATGATCGGCAGGCCGAAGACGGTCGCGAACTCGTGGTCGCGGGAGTCGTGCGCCGGGACCGCCATGATGGCGCCGGTGCCGTAGCCCATGAGGACGTAGTCGGCGATGAAGACCGGAACCTGGTGTCCGTTCACCGGATTGATCGCGAAGGAGCCGGTGAAGACACCGGTCTTCTCCTTGTTCTCCTGGCGCTCGAGATCGGACTTCGCCGCGATCGACGCACGGTAGGCGGCGATCGCCGACGCCGGATCATCCGCGCCGCTCCCAGCGCCGCCGGTCCAGCGGTCGTCGGTGCCCTCCGGCCACGCGTCGGCGGTCAGCGCATCGACCAGCGGGTGCTCGGGTGACAGCACCATGTAGGTGGCGCCGAACAGGGTGTCGGGGCGGGTGGTGAAGACCTCGATGTCGCCGACCCCGGGCGCACTGAACCGGACCTGGGCGCCGCGCGAACGGCCGATCCAGTTGCGCTGCATGGTCTTGACCTTCTCCGGCCAGTCCAGCAGGTCCAGGTCGTCGAGGAGACGGTCGGAGTAGGCGGTGATCCGCATCATCCACTGCCGCAGATGCTTCCGGAAAACCGGGAAGTTGCCGCGGTCGCTGCGGCCGTCGGCGGTGACCTCCTCGTTGGCCAGCACGGTGCCCAGACCGGGGCACCAGTTGACCAGCGAGTCACTCAGGTACACGAGACGGTGGTCGTCGATCACCGCGGTGCGCTCGGCCGGGGAGAGGTCCGCCCAGGACTTGCCTGCGTGCTCGCCGGTGAGTTCGCGGGTGCCGGCGACGAACTCGTCGACCAGCTCGGAGATGCGTCGGGCCTTGCCCTGATCGGCGTCGAACCAGGCGTTGTAGATCTGCAGGAAGATCCACTGCGTCCAGCGGTAGAAGTCGACGTCTGTGGTCGCGACACGACGACGCTCGTCGTGGCCGAGGCCGAGGCGTCGGATCTGACCCAGGTAGCGCTCGATGTTCTGCTCGGTCGTGGTCCGCGGGTGTGTGCCCGTCTGGACGGCGTACTGCTCGGCGGGCAGACCGAAGGAGTCGAAGCCCATCGTGTGCAGAACGTTCTTGCCCGTCATCCGCTGGTAGCGCGCGAAGACGTCGCTGGCGATGAAGCCCAGCGGGTGGCCGACGTGCAGACCCGCGCCCGAGGGGTAGGGGAACATGTCCTGGACGAACAGCTTGTCGGGGGCGTCGGCGCCGCCGCCGCCGAACGCGCTCAGGTCACCGGCCAGCGGTCCGACGGGGTTGGGTGCCTCGTAGGCATGCTCGTCGGACCAGGTCTGCTGCCAGCGCTGCTCGAGCTCGCCCGCAACCTCCGCGGTGTAGCGATGAGCGGTGGTGCCGGCGGAGCCGTTGGTGCTGGTGGTGTCGACTGAAGTCACCCGACCAGGGTAAATCCTGGGCCCGACCAGCCTGAAATCCGGTCAGCCCGCCACCCGCGACCGGGCGCGTGCCTCTATGAGGTGCAGCTCACCGACCATCCTCGATTCGGTTGCGCGGTGGACGCGGTCGTATGCTGTGGGTCGTGAATGCCCTGTCCGTCGCCGTTGCCGTGCTGCTCTTCGCGTTGGCCGGGCTCTGGGCCACGGTCGGGGTCCGCGGGCTCCGCGGCTCACTCCCGCGCAATCGCCGCTTCGGCGTTCGTACCGACGAGACCATGCGCTCCGACGAAGCCTTCCGCGTCGCCAATCGCGTGGCCGCACCGGGCACCCTCGGCGCCGGCGTGATCCTCGTCCTCGGCGCCGTCGCCACCCTCGCCGTCGACGGCGGCTGGTCGATCCTGTTCGGTGTGGTCGCCCTGGTCGCCGCGCTGGTCATCATCGGCTTGGTCAGCGCCATCGGGGTCCGCGCCGCCGCCACCGTGCCGGCCGAGGACGCGGGTTGCTCCTGCTGCTCGGGTCACGACGACGGCCACAGCCATGCCGAGCCGGCCGGGGAGCAGGGCACCTCCGAGCCCGCCGCCGACTGCGGCACCAGCAGCTGCGGTGCATGCTCGCTGCGCGGCGTCTGCTCGAGCGACACCGCGCAGGCCTGACCAGGCCTGCCGCCGGCAGCTCGGACGTATGCGCACGCTCAAGAACCTTCTCGACCGCTCGCCGATCGACGGATTCATCCTCGCGATCGTCGCCGCGGTCGTCGTCGCCGCTTTCCTCCCCGTCCGCGGGGCCGCCGGGGAAGTCCTCGACTGGGTCGTGATCATCGCGATCGGCGCCCTGTTCTTCCTCTACGGCACGCGGCTGCACCCCCGAGAGGCCCTCGAGGGTCTGAAGCACTGGCGCCTGCACGTGACGATCCTCGCGTTCACGTTCGTGGCGTTCCCGATCATCGGTCTGGCCCTGAAGCCGGTCGTCGAGCCGCTGATCGGCTCCGACCTCTACGCCGGACTGCTGTTCCTGTGCCTGGTGCCCTCGACCGTGCAGTCGTCGATCGCGTTCACCTCCATCGCGAAGGGCAACATCGCCGGCGCGATCGTCAGCGCCTCCGCGTCGAACATCCTGGGCGTGTTCCTCACCCCGCTGCTGGTGGTCGCACTGATGCACAACACCGGCGACGCGAGCATCGACGCGACGTCGATCCTGAAGATCGTCGCGCAGATCCTGGTGCCGTTCGTGGTCGGTCAGCTGGCTCGGCCGTGGGTCGGGCCGTTCTTCGCCCGACACGCCAAGATCACCAAACTCGCCGACCGCAGCACCATCGTCCTCGTGGTCTACGTCGCCTTCAGCGAGGGCGTCGTCAACGGCATCTGGTCGTCGGTCGACGCCGCACAGGTGATCGCCGTCGCGGTGATCTCGCTACTACTGGTGCTGATCATGCTCGTCATCACCGGCTGGGTGCCGAAGAAGCTCGGCTTCGACCGCGCCGACACCATCGCCATCCAGTTCTGCGGCACCAAGAAGAGCCTCGCCACCGGACTGCCGATGGCCACCGTCCTCTTCGCCGGCTCGACCGTCGGCCTCATCGTCCTACCGCTGATGATCTTCCATCAGATCCAGCTCATCATCTGCTCATGGCTGGCGACGCGGTACGGACGTGAGGCGGAAGCGATCGAGGCCGGCTAGCTGACGCAGGCACGCTACTTTGACGAAACTTTGGGGCAAATGACACTTTGTCACTAGCCCCAAAGTAGGATCAAAGTCATGTCCGGTATCGATACTGCTCTGTCTAAAGTTCGCTCAGGTACCTCTGCTGACTCGGTTGAGTCTTCGACCCTGGACTTCAAGACCGAGAAGCAGGGTGGGTTCAAAGAGACCGCGGTGGATCTTGCGGAAGCATGCGTGTGCTTCGCGAACTCGACCGGCGGAATAGTTGTACTCGGGATCAAGGACAAGCCGGGAGGGGCCGATGCATTCGTCGGAACGTCAATCAACGCCGACAAACTGCGATCCGCGATCTATGACCGCACCGAACCCCACCTGACAGTGAGTATCGAAGAAGTTCACTACGAGGGTTCGCGGCTACTGCAGATCACAGTGCCAGAGGGCCTCGAAGTGTACTCAACGTCCCAAGGCGAGTACTGCCAGCGCTGGATGTCTGAGTGCCGTCCTATGGATCCGGGCGCGGTCGCGCGATTGAGTGACGAACGGCGCGGAAACGACTGGTCTGCAGAATCATCGGGCACTCCGATCGACGCAGTCGACACAACCGCAATAGAGAAAGTCCGTGAGCTCCTGCGTCTGACCGACGACGACGCCAGGGTTCACTTGTCACGCTCTAGCCCAGCGGAAATCGTGCGTCGACTCGGGTTAGCAGCGGACGACGGATGCCTCACAAGGGCAGGCGAGATCCTCCTTGTCGAGAAGTCGTCAAGTGGCCCACAAGAGCTACTCGTTTATCAACACCGCCGCACCCCCAGCGGCGAAGCCGACTTCAGTCGCCGATGGGGCACGCCGCTGGTGACAACCTTCGCCGAGGTCCTTGAGGTGATCTCAGCCCGTCTCTCTGTCACACCCATAACCGTTCGCTCGGGCCAGCAACTCGCAATCGAGGACTTCTCGTCGATCGCCATCCGCGAAGCGCTCGCCAACGCCCTGATCCACCGCGACCTACGCGAAAACCAGCCAGTCCAAGTACGCCACTCGCCGGCAACGCTGAACATCAATTCCCCTGGCCCGCTAGTAGCTGGCGTCACTCCAGACAACATCCTCACGCGTGGAACGAAACCGAGATACCCATCGCTCGCCAAGGCCTTCAACACCCTCGGTTGGGGGGAATACCTCGGCCAAGGAGTAAATCGGATGTTTCGCGAAATGGCGCGAAGCGGACGGCCTCTGCCCGAAATCCAGAGTTACCCCGACCGCGTAGAGGTGCTGTTCAGGGGTGCCCCACCAAATATCCATGTCGCTCGACTGGTTGCAGAGCTGCCCGAGGACTTGAAGAACGACACCGACACTCTGTTGATACTGATGCGATTGTGCGCCAAGAAGAGTGTGACCGCGCAGCAAATAGCGCCGATCATCCAACGTTCGGTCGAAGATGCGGAGTCTGCTCTTCGCCACGCAAGCCAATCCGAGGTCGAGCTTGTCGAGCCCACAGCAGGGACGCGAAATCGCAAGTATCCCAATTACAGATTCCGTGGCGATGTACTCGCTCGCCTTGGCCCTGCGGTCGCCTATCACTCTCGTACAAGCGGCGAAGTCGACCGGAAGATCATCGACCATGTCCGGGAATACAACTCAATAAACAACGCGACAGTTCAGCGTCTATTCGACATCGACGTTTACGGTGCGCGCGACATTCTCAAGAATCTTGTCGGGCGTGAAGTCCTAACCCGGGTATCCACTCAGACCCGTGGCAAGGCCGTGAAGTACGGACCGGGACCGAGATTCCCCCGCGAAGAAGACAAGACGGAAGCAAACCTCCAAGGGTGAATCGCTCACACTGTTCTCGGACGGCTCGGAGTAGCTGCTTCGATCACGACGGTGGGAGTGAATCAACATCGTCGGGCCCGTTCTGCGAGTACGCCAAAGCGTCAGCCGATAGGCGTCGAGACCGGCAGATTCACGAAGCTCGGACGACTCGGGTCGAGCTGGATGTGCTGCGGCTTCAGCCCGGACTCGTTGAGCAACGGCCGCAACGGAAGACCGCGTGGGAAGTTCATAGCGAACACATCGACGCGCAGGCGGTGACCAGGCTTCACGATCGCCTCGGTGGGCAGCAGGCCGATGTCGATGCTGACCGGCCGTCCCGGCGCCACCCGCTGCCGGGTGGACAGCGTGAGGTTGTAGAACGGGTCGATCACATCGCCGTTGGGTGCGAATTGTGATGCCGCACGGTCGTACCCGCGGAGCGACGCGACCACCTGACCGGAGCTGATGACCTTCGACGTGCCGTCGGGTGCGACGTCGTTGAGGGTGGCCGTCCAGTAGCCGTCCGTGGCGTCGAGCACGGTGTTCAGCCGGACGTTCGAGTAGCCGGACACGCTGCGGGTCGTCGTCAGCGGGGGAGTGGTGAACGTCAGCGCGGCGCGTTCGGAGATCCGGGCGTCGTCGGAGCAGCCCGGGAAGATCGCCAGCGCACCGGCCATCTGCTGCGCGGCGTCGCGCGAACACACGGGTGCGAGGCCGGGGGCGATTGTCATGCGCGCCCGCGACTGCGGCGCCGTCGGGGTCAGGCTGCCGTCGCGGACCGCGTACGGGGCGGTACCGCTACGACGGTCGCTCAGATAGAGGCGCTGGCGTTCCATCCCGGCGCGCGGGAATTGCCGCGCGGTGATCCAGGAGTCGCCGACCTGCTTGAGGTTGACCGGACCGTAGGAGTCGATGCCGTTGTCGATTCCCTTGAGCCACTTGTCGAACCAGGCCTTCTGCAGCACGTCCAGGCGCGGCGGCGTGCCGGCGCGTCCCTGCTGGCCGCCACCGATGGTGAGGTGGTAACCGTCGCCCATGATCAGCTGCTTCTTGCCGGGGGGCAGCGGGATCTTGTTGTACATACGGACTTCGGAGTTGGTGAACAGGTCGAACCAACCGCCGTAGATGAACGTCGGCGTGGTGATGTTCTCGGCGCGATCGAGCCAGGCCGTGCGCGGCTCGGAGTCGGTCTCCAGCAACTCCTTCAGCTCCGGCGGCACCGACGCGATGTCGGGGGTGAAGAGGCCGGCGAGGAGCTGCGGGTAGAAGGTGAGGGGATCGGCGATCCGGTCGGCCAGCCACTTCCAGTCGAAGGTGCCGTTCAGCATCGACGCCACGTTCGGGATCATCTTGGTGGTGTTGACCAGCGTCAGCCAGAGCGGCAGGAAGCCGACGCCGAGTGCGCCGCCGGGCGCGACGATGTCGCGGATGAGGTCGCCGCCCGGTTCGACCGGGAAGATCGCCTTGAGCGCCTTCGGGTTCTTGTTGGCGGCCTGGATCTGGTTGATCGCCGAGTAGGAGACCCCCGACATACCGACCTTGCCGTTGGACCACCGCTGCTTCGACGCCCAGTCGATGACCTCGACGGTGTCGCGCTGCTCGCGGTCCTGGAAGACATCCCACTTGCCCTGGGAGAAGCCGGTTCCGCGTACGTCGACGACGACCTGCGTGTAACCGCTGCGGACGAGGTCGAAGTCGACGAGGAAGGTCTTGGCGCCGCCGTCACGGATGGTGTGCGCGATGTCGTTGATGCCGTCGATCGGGGTGCCCGACAGATTGATCGACCGGGCGAGCTGCAGGAGGAACGGTTCGAGCACCGGATGCTGGGTGACCGCGGAACCGATCGAGCTGACCAGCTTGGTGTACGGGGTCATGTTGACGATGACCGGCGTCTTCGTCGACGTCGGACGTTCACGGGCGTCGGCGGGCCGGTACACGTTCGCACGCAGGACGGTGCCGTCGCTCATCCGGATCGGCACGTCCCAGCTGACGTTCACGCCGGCATGAGGTTGCGGACCGTCGTGGCTCGCGGCCCAACGTGCTGCCGCCGACCCTCCCGTCGGACCACTCGGTGCGGCACCCGAGACCGCGGTCGGCGCGACCAACACCGCGACGAGTGCGATCACCCCCGCCAGCAGACGAACACTCTTCGACGACCTGCCCATACACACCCCCGCGTGTGATGCGCCGCGCCGACGGCTGAGCGTCGTCGCGGCGATACCTGATCAAGATCACAACTTAGCATTAGGAGTGATGCGGGTCACCGGTGGTCAGTTGAGGCTGAGGTCGATCGGGTGCGTCGCGAGAAGCGGCATCGGCCACGGTTGCCGGCGCAGGATGTCGAACCAGACGTCGGCGCCGGGCGGGGCGAGCAGGTCGCGGGGGAGTGCCGAGGCGAGCATCCAGCTGAACTGGTCGAGCTCGTCGTCGAGCTGACCGATTCCCCATCCGCTGTAGCCGGCGAAGATGCGCACACCTTCGAGCACCTCGGACAGCGGTTCCGGGTCGGCGTCGAGGTCGACGAGGACTACGCGGCCGTCGACGGGACGAAGAGCGGGATGGTCGTCGACGTCGTAGCCGTGCTTCATCACGCCGAGGCACAGTGCCGCGTCCTGCTTGACCGGGCCGCCGACGTAGAGCGCGCGAGGCGACGCCGCGATGTCCGTCCACTGCGGCAGCAGGTTGTGCACCGCTGTCTGGCTCATGCGGTTGAGGACGACGCCGAGACTGCCTGCCTCGTTGTGCTCGATGACATAGATGACCGTGCGCGCGAATGTCGGTTCGATGAGATCGGTCGACGCGATCAGCGCGGTGCCGGGACGGACGCGATGGGTGGGATCGGCGTCCCAGGGGACACCGGGCATGCGACCACTGTCACCGCTGCCCGCCGAAGGATCCCCGGAGCGGAATTCCGGTGTGGGATCGTCTGCGTCGTCACCGCCGGCCACTCAGCCATCATCGCACGTCCGTCGAGTCCCGGGGTCGGCGCAGCCGACGGACCCCACCGGCGTCGGTGAGTACGCTTGAACGGGTGAACAGCACCGAGGTGAGCCAAAGCCGCGGGTGGTCGGTGTTCATCCATTCGCTCCGTCACTCACCGGGTCTGGGACGGTTGCTGTTCGTCCGTCTCTCGAGTCAGGTCACGGACGGGATCTTCCAGGCAGCGCTCGTCGGGAGCATCCTCTTCAACCCCGAACGTCACGCGGATCCGCTGGCCGTCGCGGGCGGTCTCGCAGTGCTGTTGTTGCCCTATTCGCTCATCGGTCCGTTCGCCGGAGCGCTGCTCGATCACTGGGATCGACGCAATGTGCTGCTGTACGCGAACCTGTTGCGCGGCGCGATCATCGGACTCGTCGCGATCGCGGTCGCATCCGGCGCACCGGACCTGGTGGTGCTGATCTCCGCACTCGCCGCAACGGGTGCGAGCCGGTTCGTCGCCGCGGGTCTGTCCGCCGGACTCCCGCACGTGGCCAGACGCGAGGTGATCGTGGCGACCAACGCGTTGTTCACGACGCTCGGCGGCGCGATGCTCAGCGTCGGACTCGGGATCACGCTGGGTCTGCGCGCCATCTTCGGCGACGACAACTCGGGCAGTGCGCTCACCATGCTCGCCGGCATCGTGTTGGCTGTCGTATCCGGCGGTCTGGCGCATGGATTCCGACCGCTGCAACTGGGTCCCGACGAACCCGACGATCCGGGCAGGTCGGCGTTCCATGCGGTCTCGGTCGGCCTGTGGCACGGCGCCCGGGCGGTCGCGACCCACAAGACGGTGGCGGCCGCACTGTCGGCCATCGGCGCCCACCGACTCGTGTTCGGCATGAACACGTTGATGATCCTCGTGCTGACCCGGCAGATGGGACCGGGCGACGGGCTCGACCGCGTCAGCCTCGTCATCGGTTTCACCGGAGCAGGTGCCCTCCTCGCCGCGGTGATCACCCCGATCGCGGTGGCACGCGTCGGGCGGTACGCCGCGCTGATGTGTGCACTGGGCGTCGGAGCCGTCGCCGAGGTGACCGTCCTGGGATTCCACTTCGCGGTCATCTGCGGATCGGCGTTCGTGCTGGGTCTGATCGGCCAGGTCGCCAAACTGTGCGGTGACGTCGCGATGCAGGTCGACGTCGGTGACGCGGTACGCGGTCAGGTGTTCTCCGTGCAGGATGCCGTGTTCAACATCGCCTACGTCGGCGCGGTCACCATCGCGGCACTGGCGATCCCCGTCGACGGCCACGCCACCGTGCTCGTCGTCCTGGGTGTGGTGCTCTACCTGCTCGGCATGGTGGCGGTGCGCGCCCTCTACAACCGTGCGGAAGAAGCCGGTGAACCCGCGGCCGGTCCACGGGCGGTCAGCGACCCCGCCGCGTGAACCGCGGGTCCCGCTTGTCGTAGGCCGCGTCGGCGACCCCGTCTCCGTTCAGGTCCACCAGCACCGTGTCCGTCACACCGTCCCCGTCGGCATCGACATACAGGCGCTCGGCCGTCAGCCGACCTCCCTTCTCGGCCCCCACCAGTTCGAGGTCGGTGGATCCGTCCGCGTCCAGGTCGAGGCGCAAGTCTCTCGGCCCGTCGGGTTCCCCTGACCCGTCGGCCTCGGGGGAGCGCGCCTCCGGCGAGCCGGATTCGCCAACCACCCCGACGCGGTCGACGGCACGGTCCCACAACCCCGCGCCGGAGTCGCGGTAGAAGGCGTCCGGCTCCCCGTCCTCATCGGTGTCGAGAGCTGCCACATCGGCTTTGCCGTCGCCGTCGGTGTCCCACATCGCGTCGTCCCGACGGCCGTCACCGTCGAAGTCGAGGCGGACCGCGTCGGGCCCGGAATCGCCGAGAGCGGTGTCGGCAGGAGTGGACCAGCGGGTCGTCGAACCATCGCCGGGCCCGAAGAAATACTCGATCACCGGGTCCATGCGTTCTTGGACGCATGCACCACCCCGGCCGGTTCCATCGATCCCACGCCACATCACCCCCGGCGTGTGACCGAGCCCGTTCGTACCCGGTAGGTTGAGGCCCTATGTACGTCAGCGACCTCGGCGAGCAATGGCATGCAGCGCGGCTGAAACCCGCCCTCGCGCATCTCGACTCCGCATCCGCCGGGCGATCGTCGTACGGCGTGATCGGCGCGATGACCGCTCACCTGTGGCGTGAGACCGAACGTGGCTCCTACGTCGCCGCCGACGACCGCGCCGAGGAAATCGCCCGCGACACACGCAATCTGGCCGCCCTGATCGGGCACACGCCCGACGAGATCATCTTCCGCGAGAGCGCCCGTGCAGCCCTGCGCGCCCTGCTCACCAACTGGAGTCTCCCCGTCACCTCGACGGTGTGGGTGGCGAAGAACGAGTTCGGTCCCAACCTCGAGGAGTTCGAGCGTCGCGGCTATGCCGTCCGCACGATGCCCGACGCCGACGTCTACGGCCACGTCGACACCGATGCGCTCGAGAACATGCTGCAGTTCGAGCAACCCGACTTCATCCACATCTGCCACATCGGGTCGATGTCCGGCGCGGTGCAGCCGGTCGCGCGGATCGTCGAGCTGGCCCACCGCGTCGGCGTGCCGGTGGTGGTCGACATGGCCCAATCCGTCGGGCACGTCCCCACCGTCACCGGCGCCGATGTCGTCTACGGCACCAGCCGCAAGTGGCTGGCCGGCCCGCGCGGTGTCGGTTTCGTCGCGGTGCGCCGAGACTCCCTGCGACCGGTCGAGATCGACGGATCCGACGCATTCATCGCCGGCCGCCTCGGACTCGGCATCGCGGTTCGCGAACTGCTCGACGTCGGACAGCAGCGGGTCTTCCGCGAGCTGGCGATGATCGGCAGGGTCACCCGCGAGCGACTGCACGGCATCGCGAGCTGGGAGGTCGTCGAACCGCTCGACGAGCCGTCGGCGATCGTGACCCTCGCGCCGCCGCCCGGGTGGCAGTTCGAGGACGTCGCCACCGCACGGGAGAAGCTGCTCTCGCTCGGCATCCTGGTCACCGCGGCGGGCACCTGGCGCGCACCCCTGGCGGCCGAGACGCCGGTCCTACGCCTCAGCCCGCATCTCGACGCGCAGCGCGAAGACCTCGACCGTCTCGCAGATGCGTTGCGCACCATGGGGTATTGAGCGCGGAGCGCTCAGCCCAAGACCCGACCCACGATCTTCTCGATCTCCGGTCGTGCCAGATCGGCGTCGCGCCGGACCAGGCCGATCCGTGTCCGCCGGTGCAGGACATCGTCGACGCCGACCGCGCCTTCGTGCGTGACCGCGAACTCGATCTCGGCGCGGGTGACGTCGATGCCGGGGGCGATCGGATCCAGCGGTCGGTCCACCGTGGCCGTCTCGACGACCGTCGGGGCCTCCCCGCCGAAGCGCGCCACCAGCGACGCCGGGAGTCCCTTCTCGCGCGGGTCGCGCAGGGCTCCGACCAGCGCGGTCGTGGTGGTGACACACTCACCCGCGGTCAGATCGGTGGTGGTCAGGGCGGCGTCGACCGCGTCCTCCGCCATCCGGCGGTAGGTCGTGAGCTTGCCGCCGAGCACGGTCACCAGTCCGTCGCCGCGAACCCGGACGTGGTGCCGGCGCGAGACATCGGCGAGGCCGTCTGATTCGGCGCCGGGGGTCCCGCGTTCGTCGATGAGCGGCCGCAGACCGGCGTAGACGCCGATGATGTCGGAGCGGTCGAGGGTCCGGGTCAGGGCGGGGTTGATCGCATCGAGCAGGAAGTCGATTTCGGAGTCGTCCGGTGTCGGCACATCGGGAATCGCGCCCGGCGCCGCGACGTCGGTGAGGCCGATGTAGACCCGACCCAACTGTGCGGGTAGTGCGAAGACGTACCGGGACAACGACTTTCCGACCGGGACGGTCAGTGCGGCGGTCGGGTTCCCCAGGGCCGTCGCGTCGACGACGAGATGGGTTCCGCGGCTGGGTTGGACGGCGATCGAGTCGTCGACCGCGCCGGACCAGACGCCGGTGGCGTTCACGACCATCCGCGCGCCGACGTCGAAGCTCTCACCCGTGAACACATCGCTGAGCGTGGCACCGCGCCCGTCGACCCGGTCGGCGCGCGTGTACGTGCAGATCAGCGCACCGTAGGCGGCCGCGGTGCGCGCCACGGCGACGACGAGCCGGGCGTCGTCGATCAGCTGCCCGTCGGTGGTCGAGATCCCGCCGCGGAGTCCGGCCGGCGACAGGGTCGGGCAACGGCCGAGGGTCTCCATGACCGACAGTCGCGACGGCGGCGGCAACAGCGCACTCGGCGTTCCGGCGTTGCGGCGCAACAGATCTGCCGCACGCATCCCGAATCGCAGCACCGAGCTCTGCCGTTCACCGCGGTCGGGGAGGATCTGTCTGAGCGGAGAGATCAGATGTGGCGCAATGGATGTCATCAGGTGATGGCGTTCGACGGCACTCTCCCGGGCGATCCGGAGATCAACTTTCGCGAGATACCGCAGACCACCGTGTACGAGTTTGCTGCTCCAGCGTGACGTACCGGTGGCCAGGCGCCCTGCTCGACGAGGGCGACCCGCAGGCCGCGGGTGGCCGCGTCGAGAGCGACACCCGCGCCGGTGATCCCGCCACCGATCACCAGCAGATCGAGGGGCCCAGAACTCGATGCCATCGACTCCAGAGCGCGACCGCGGGTCCGCGCGGACAACGTGGCCATCAGCAGGACGTCCTCATGGCGCGGGCCTCAGATAGCCGGCGATGACGCCGTGGAGTTCGGTGCTCCAGCCCTCGGCGAGGATGTCCGACACCAGCGCCCCGGATTGCAGGAAGCTCTGCGCGATCAGCAGCACCATCGACGCCATCCGCTTGGCGTCACCGGCACGCACCTGCTTGCGTCCCTGCCCTTGGGCCAGCATGTCCGCCAGCAATGCGAGCACACCCTGCTGACTGGTGCCGAGGCGTTCGAAGACGTACGGCGCCATGAAGTCCCGCTGTTCACGCCACAGGGACGAGATGAGGTCGCTGTCGCGCAGCGCCCCGACCACCGTCACCACCTGGTCGGCGAGTGCGTCGAGGTCCTGCGGCTCGCCGCGCTCACCGATCACGTGGTCGACGATGGTGAGAACCTCACGGGTGAGCAGATCGCGGATGATCTCGGTGATGTCGGGCCAGCGCCGATAGACGGTGGGTCGGCTCACCCCTGCTTGGCGGGCGACCTCGGAGACGGTCACCTTGCGGCCGCCACTACGCAGCAGGCAGACCCTGGCCGCGTCCAGAACGAGATCCCCGATCTCCTCGTTACGGATTGACATGATGTGTAACACTGTAACGGATCACACAATCGGCGGGGGGCCGACCACATGACCATCCGACACGTCACCATCGTGGCCAGTCCGTATGCGCGGCACGGAGCCGGGCTACACGTGGCGCAGGACGCCGCCGGCCTCCTGAAAGCACAGAACGTCGCGGTCGACATCATCGTCGGGGAGGACATGGCCGATGCCGCCGACCTCGCCGGAAAGGCCGCTCGGGGAGACACGGACGTGTTGGCCATCGCCGGCGGTGACGGCACCATCCGCCTCGCGGTCGAGGCCAGCATCGGTTCGGGCAAGCCACTCGCCGTCATCCCCGCCGGCAGCGGCAACGACTTCGCCCGCAACCTGCACATCCCGCTCGACACCGCCGAAGCCGTCCAGGTGATCCTCGACGGCCACCGACGACCCGTCGACCTGGGCCGCGTCAGCTTCCCCGACGGCCGCACCGCCCTGTTCGCCACGGTCGCGGCCACCGGCTTCGACGCCGCGGTGACCGCGCGCGCCATCGACATGCGCCGGCCCCGGGGACAGTCGCGGTACACGATCGCCGCATTGTTCGAGCTCATCGCCCTGCGGTCACGGCACTACCAGGTCCGCGTCGACGACGACACCGTCGAGGCCGACCTCATCTTCGCCGCGATCGGGAACACCACCTCCTACGGCGGTGGCATGAAGATCACCCCGAAAGCATCGGTGTCCGACGGGCAGCTCGACGTCACGCTCGCGAAGATTCCGCCGCGGTTCGCCCGACCGACGCTCGCCCGCGTCTTCCCGAAGGTGTTCGCCGGCACGCACGTCGACCATCCGCTGGTGCAGACGATGCGCGGGGCCGAGGTCGAGCTCTACTGCGACCCGCCCGCGCTGGTGTCCGTCGACGGTGATCTCGTCGGTGAACTCCCCGCGGTGTTCGAGGCTGTCCCGCACGCGATCGAGGTGTTCACGCCGAGGCCGGCACCGACGCCGAGCTGACGGGTACTGCTCCTCCCCGCGCCTACTTCTCCCCTCGCGCTGCCCACCACTCCCCGAGCGCCTGTTCGGCCTCCTCGTGGCTGAGCGGTCCGCGGTCCAGCCGGAGTTCTTTCAGATACCGCCAGGCCTGGCCGACGATCGGTCCGGGCGGGACACCGAGCATCTCCATGATCGCGTTGCCGTCGAGGTCGGGGCGGACCTTCTCCAGGTCCTCGGCCTCCTTGAGGGCTGCGATCCGCTGTTCGAGGTTGTCGTAGTTCTGCTGTAGCCGGCGGGCGCGTCGCTTGTTCCGCGTCGTGCAGTCGGCACGCACCAGCTTGTTGAGACGGTCGAGCAGGGGACCGGCGTCGTTGACGTAGCGCCGTACGGCCGAGTCGGTCCAGGCACCGTCGCCGTAGCCGTGGAACCGCAGGTGCAGGAACACCAGGTCCGCGACGTCGGAGACGACGGCCTTCGGATACTTCAGCGCCCGCATCCGCTTGCGCACCATCTTGGCACCGACCACCTCGTGGTGGTGGAAGCTGACACCGCCGCCGGGTTCGTGGCGCCGGGTCGCGGGCTTGCCGATGTCGTGCAGCAGTGCCGCCCAGCGCAGGACGAGGTCGGGATCGCCCTCCTCGAGGTCGATCGCCTGCTTCAGCACGGTGAGTGAGTGCTGGTAGACGTCCTTGTGCTGGTGGTGCTCGTCGATGGTGAGCTTCATCCCGGGGATCTCGGGCATCACCCGTTCGGCCAGACCGGTTTCGACCATCGCGTCGATCGCGTCCAGGGGGAACTCCCCGCAGATGAGCTTGTCCAGCTCGGCGCGGACCCGTTCGGCGGTGATGCGGTCGATCTCACCGTTCATCTCGGTGATGGCCTGCCACACGCGTGGCGCGAGCCCGAATCCGAGCTGCGAGATGAAACGGACGGCGCGCAGCATGCGCAACGGATCGTCGCCGAAGGACTGTTCCGGTGTGGCCGGGGTGTCGATCATCCCGGCCAGCAACGCGGACATACCGTCGAGCGGATCACAGAAGTCCTCGGCGCCCGTCGCACCGATACGTACGGCCATCGCGTTGACGGTGAAGTCACGGCGGATCAGGTCGTCGTCGAGGGTCTCGCCGAAGGTGACCTCGGGATTCCGGCTGACCTGGTCGTAGCTGTCGGCACGGAAGGTGGTGATCTCGATCTGGTGCTCACCCTTGCGGATGCCGACCGTGCCGAACTCGATGCCGACATCCCAGAAGGCGTCGGCCCATCCCTTGAGGAGGCGGGACACCTGCTCGGGACGAGCGTCGGTGGTGAAATCCAGGTCGTTTCCCAGCCGGCCCAGCACGGCGTCTCGCACCGAGCCACCGACCAGGTACAACTCGTGACCAGCCGCCGCGAACAACTCCCCGAGGGGAGCCAGGACGTCGTCGAGCTCCCGGAGCGCTATCGCCGCTGCAGCCAGCAGCCGCGTCTTGCGGTCCGGATCCGACACCGACGGCCGTACATCCGACGGAGAAGAGTCATTCACGGCTTGCCACCCTACCGTCGTCGCCCGCGGCTTCGACGCCGTGGAGGAGGCCGGACCACGGGCCGAGTCGTGGCCACCTGTCGATATCCGTCGTACACCGTGTCCGCCCGTTCCGTGGCCGGTGTCGACATCCTCCCCGCACTACGAGGCGTCCGGGCAAACTGCAGGTGACCAGCCGCTAGCATCGTGGAGTGTCCACCGATTCCTCGACCAACCCTTCAGACGTCAGCGACGTCTCGTCGGGTTCGCATGGGGACGGTGGCGGACATGCAGGTCAGAATCCCGCCGGCCAGGGGCGTCGCACCCGGCGCGGTCGCCGGCGTCGAGGCCGCCGCAAGGGCGAGGGTCGCGGAACGACCGCGGCGCACAACAACGGTGGTCACGCCGCCGCCGGTCACAAACAGTCCGGTTCCAAGCAGAACGGCCCCAAACAGAACGGCCACAAACCGGGCTCCCACAAGCAGCACAACCCGGCCACGTCGCCGGCGCCGTCGACCGGCCGGCCCACCCCGAACGACCTCGTCCGCGCCCGCACCGCCGATCCCGCCTGCCCCGACCCCGTCGAGGCCGAGTCGGTGGAGAAGCTCCCCGTCGACCCCGACCGAGCCCGCCCGAAGGTCACGCCGCCGAAGCCTTCCGACATGGCCACGGTCACGGCGACCATCACCACCAAGGGCCTGACCCAGACGACGACGGGCAAGGCCGGTAAGGGCCGCCGCCGCTCCTCACGGGCGGATCGCACCGCCGACCGGTCCGACGATCGCACCAACACCGAGAAGCTCCGGACCGTGCGGGAGACGTCGGCCGGCGGACTCGTCGTCTCCGACCTCGGTCTGCCGATCGACGAGCTGTCCGCCGCGCTGATCGGCCGGGTGGATCGTCGCGGCCGGATGATGTGGTCGCTGCCCAAGGGCCACATCGAAACCGGCGAGACCGCCGAGCAGACCGCGATCCGTGAGGTCGAGGAGGAGACCGGGATCCTGGGCACGGTCGTCGCGCCGCTGGGCAAGATCGACTACTGGTTCGTGAGCGAGGGTCGTCGCATCCACAAGACCGTGCACCACTACCTCCTGCGTTGTGTCGGCGGCGAATTGTCCGACGCCGACTACGAAGTCAGCGAGGTGGCCTGGGTGCCGTTGCACGAGTTGCCGCGTCGCCTCACGTACTCTGACGAGCGGCGACTCGCCCGGATGGCCCGCGGCGTGATCGCCGATCTCGCCGCCGACCCGACCCGACTCGCCCAGTCCGAGGCCGACAGCATTCGCACCGAACCCAACGCCTATGAGAAAGCCGCCGCAGCGCGCAATCAGCGCCGCAACGAGCCCCCGCCCCCGGCTCGTCCGCGCCGGCGACGACGCCGTCCCCGACGGCCCGCGGCCGGCGATGGCTGAGCCGCGGCTGTTGCCTGTCCGGTCCGGTCCGTTCTCTCGTCCTTCTCTCCGCCGATCCGAGCGACGCCATGATCGTCGCGGCGGGATCATCGATCCGCGGGTGCAGGTCGTGATCGCGTTGGCCGCGGTGCTGGGGGTCGTCGCACTACTGCTGCTGCCGGGTGTCGCCGCACCGGCCTCCGCCGTACCCGAGACGAGTGCCACCGGGGCGAATCCCGCCCAGCAGTCGTCGCCGCGGTTCGCACGCATCGTCATCGACTCGATGTCGCCGTCGATCGTCACCACCACCAGCCGGCCGGTGGTGACGGTGAGCGGTCGTGTCGACAACATCGGCGACCGCTCGATCAGCAACCTGTCGATCCGCCTCGAACGCGGTGATGCCGTCGGGTCGGCCTCGGGACTCCGCACCCAGCTCGCCGACGACGATCCCGCGGTGGCCGTCGCCGGTCCGTTCGAGGCGCTCAGCGAGTCCCTCGCGCCGGGGGAGAGCGTCGGCTTCCGGATGTCGATGGCGCTGTCCGCCGGTTCCGGACCCGACGGTCAGGGACTCGGGATCTCCGCGACCGGCGTCTATCCGATGCAGGTCAACGTCAACGGCACCCCCGACTACGGCAACCCGGCCCAGGTCGCCGGTTCGCGAATGCTGCTACCCGTGCTGTCGCTGCCGCCCGACGAGATCCGCGCCCGCGACTACGTCGACCCGACCGCCGACGAGACGGGTTCCCCGTCGGTGCCCGGGCTCGGGCCCGACGGTTCGGTCTCGGCTGATCTGGCCAGCCCGGCCCGGATGACGATGCTGTGGCCGATGGCCGCGCCGCCGCAGCTCGCACCCGGCGTCCTCGGCGGCAGCACCGAGCCCGTCCGGCTCATCAACGAGGACATGGCACGGTCGCTCGACACCGGCGGCCGGTTGAACGAACTGCTCAAGGCCTTGCAGAAGGTGGTCGGGGCACCGCCGCGCGAGCAGTCCGGACCACCGTCCTCCGAGCCCCCGGCAGAGAGCCCGGCCGAACCGGCCCCGGTCGCGGTGCCCGGCTCCGAGAAGCTCGCCGATAGCATGTGCCTGGCCATCGACCCCGACCTCGTCGTGACCGTCCGCGCGATGTCCCTCGGCTATGAGGTGTCGACGAACCCGGCCGACCCGACCTCGGCCGCCCGGCCCGGCAACGGATCCGAGATCGCCGGCCGCTGGCTCGACGACCTGCGGTGGACCGCGAGCCGGATGTGCGTGGTGGCGTTGCCGTTCGCGCAGGCCGACCTGACGTCGCTCGCCCGGATCGGCAACACCGGACTCACCGAGGCGGCACTCCGCAAGCCCGCCGACATCGTTGACGCGATCCTGGGCGTGCGCAGCGTGCGAGACCTGTCCGTGCCCGCGCTCGGCGCCATCGACGACGCCGGTGCGGACGCCCTGGCCGAGGCCGCCGTGACCTCGACCGCGCTCGCGTCGAACTCGGTCGTCCCCACCGGCCGTCGCGACGACACCGGCCGCTACCGCGTGGGACGCCTCACCGCCCAGACCTTCGACGCACCCATCACGGCGTCACTCGCGGCGATCGGCACCGCACCGAGCACCCCGGCCCTCACCCCGGAATCGCAGCAGGTCGACCTCACCGACGAATCGACGGGGAGTCGACGCCAGAGTGCGATCGCCGCGCTGGCCTACCCGGCGATCGCCGCGCCGCAACCGGATTCGGCCGACGGCTCGAACCCCCGGATCCCGGTGGCGGGTCGCTCGGCGTTCGTCGTGCCCCCGACCTACTGGTCCCCGACGGTCGCGGATTCGGATGCACTCTTCGCGACCGCGCGCCTGCTGCTCGAGTCGGGTGCCGCGACGCCGACACCCCTCCCGTCCCTGGTGCAGGAACTGAACAGCGCCGGCGCCACCGGCCGCCTGACCAACCCGCCGGGGGTGGGACCCGTCGGTCGCGTCGGATCCGTCCTCACGTCGCAGGCGACCGCCGCCATCCGTCGAAACGTCGAGGACAGCTGGCAGTTCGAGGGCGCGCTGGTCCGG
This sequence comes from Gordonia sp. CNJ-863, assembly GCF_001942325.1. NCBI lineage: Bacteria > Bacillati > Actinomycetota > Actinomycetes > Mycobacteriales > Gordoniaceae > Gordonia > Gordonia sp. CNJ-863. The sequence continues at coordinate 45,919 of NZ_MKKG01000012.1, read as the reverse complement.
TCGGCCGATGTCGCGGCCACCCCGGAGCGGTACATGTCGCCGATGCGCGAGGACCAGCTGCGTGCCATCAGGTCCCCTGATGTGGAGGGATCCGCGGTCTACACGCATCTGCGACGGCTGCAGGAGGAGCGCATCGACGCCGTGGCGTCGACCCTGCACCGCCTCGGTCAGTCCGTGACGATCCTCGACCCCGGCGGCCGGTACACCCTGGCCTCCGAACGCAGCCCGGTCCTGCTCGCGGTCCGCAACGACCTCGCCCTGCCGGTGCGGGCCCGCCTGACCACCTCCGCGCCCGAGGGCATCGAGATCGGCGATCTCGGGGTGATCGAGATCCCCGCCCGCGGAACCCGGCAGATCCAGCTCCCCACACGCGGTGAGACCTCCGAGGCCATCACCATCGACATCCGGCTGGCCACGGTCACCGGTGTACCCCTCGGTCAGCCGATCACCCTGCAGGTACACACCAACGCCTACGGCAAGCCGCTGTTCTACATCACCATCGTCGCCGGCGTGGCGCTCGTGCTGCTGACCGCACGCAGGCTGTGGCACCGGTTCCGCGGTCAGCCCGACCCCGCCGACGCCGACCGTCCCGAACCCGACGAACTCGAGCGGATGCTGGCGGGAAGCGGGTATCAGGAGCGACGCCGTACCCTGCAAGGCGAAGGTCGGCCACCCGGAGATGAGCCGGAAGACCACCCGCACGACCCCTGATCGAGCACTGAACGAGGATGGCGAAACACCACGTGAACTGGAACGATGTGCCGCGCGAACCGCGGCCGGGGACACCCGGTGCGGTGCCTCCCCAGCGTCCGGATCGCGCTGCACCCCGCCGGATCCCGCCCGGCTCCGGCCCCGTGCCGCCACCACCGCGGCCCGGCCGGCCGGTCCCGCCGCCTCCTGCTCCCGGCGCCCGGCATGTCCAGGGACCCGTCGCCGGCGGTCTCCGAGTCGACGCCACGCCGGCCCGGCCCGGCCGTCTGGACGCGGCCGGCTACCACGAACGACACAGCGGTGAGACCGACGCCGTCAACACCGGGTCGTCGAAGACGGTGACCGCCGGCGACGACTCGTCGTCGACCGGTCTGGCGCGCGACTCCGACTCGAGCATCCTGCGGACCAGTGGCTCGATCGCCATCGCGACCCTCTTCAGTCGCATCACCGGCTTCCTGCGCACCGTTCTGATCCTGGCGATGCTCGGTTCGGGCATCGCCTCGGCGTTCCAGGCCGCCGACGTGCTGCCGAACATGATCGCCGAGGTCGTGCTGGGCGCCGTGCTCACGGCCATCGTCATCCCGCTCCTCGCGCGCGCGGAGGCCGAAGACGAAGACGGTGGTCAGGGGTTCCTCAACCGCATCTTCACGATCACCGTGGTGGTGCTCGGCTCGGCGACGGTCCTGGCCGTCATCGCGGCGCCACTGCTGACCTACCTGAATCTCGGTGACGGACAGGTCAACCGGGACCTGTCCACCCACCTCGCGTACCTGTTGCTGCCGGAGATCCTGTTCTACGGGCTCTCCGCACTATTCATCGCCGTGCTCAACCTGCGCGGCCTGTTCAAACCGGGCGCTTGGGCTCCGGTGCTGAACAACGTCGTCCAGATCACGACCCTCGTGCTGTACGCCCTGGTGCCCGGCGAGATCACTCTCAACCCGGTCCGGATGAGCGATCCGAAGCTGCTCGTCCTGGGTATCGGCTGCACTCTCGGCGTGGTGCTGCAGGCCATGGTCCTGGTGCCGTTCCTGCGTAAGGCCGGGGTGCATCTGAAGCTGGAATGGGGCATCGACGCCCGGCTGCGCCAGTTCGGCAACATGGCGCTGGCGATCGTCGCCTACGTCGCCCTGCTGCAGGTCGGTCTCATCGCGACCTACCGGATCGCCGCCTCCGCCGAGGAGTCCGGCGTCAGCATCTACTTCACCCACTGGCAGTTGCTGCAGCTGCCCTACGGCGTGCTCGGCGTGACCATCCTGACCGCGATCATGCCGCGACTGTCGCGCAACGCGGCCGCCGACGACACGAAAGCCGTGGTCGACGATCTGTCGCTGGCCACTCGACTGACGATGGTCGCGCTGGTTCCCGTCGTGGCGTTCATGACCTTCTTCGGGCCGGCCATCGCCATCGCGGTGTTCAACTTCGGCCGGTTCGACGCCGCCGACGCCTCCCAGCTGGGTTCAGTGCTCGCCTGGGGTGCGTTCACGCTGATCCCGTACTCGATGACACTCGTCCAGCTACGCGTCTTCTACGCCCGTGAGGACGCCTGGACCCCGACCTTCATCGCGCTCGGCATCACCGTGGTCAAGGTGACGTCGTCGTACATGGGCCCCGTCCTGTTCGACGACCCGTCGAACGTCGTCCGCTGGCTCGCCCTGTCCAACGGGCTGGGCTACCTGGTCGGCGCCATCGTCGGCCATTACCTGCTCCGCAGCCGCCTGCGCGGCGCACGACTGACCAACGTCGCCCGCACCACGCTGGTCACATTCGCGGTCTCGATGAGCGTCTCGGCGGTCGTGTGGGCAGTCGCCAAGATGTCCGGCCTCGACCACATGATCGGCTGGCTCGGCAAGGTCGGCTCGGTGCTCTACCTCGTCCTCACCGCGGTCGTCGTGCTGGCGGTGACCTACGCCGGTCTGGCCGCCGCGCGGGTGCCGGACGTCGTCGCGATCGGCAACTCGGTGCGTCGCCTCCTCGGCCGGTTCATCCCGGCCCTCGCGCCGCCCGCAGAGCCCGAACGCGAACAGTCCCCGGCGATCACAGTTCAGTTTCCGCGCGTCTCTGCCGACGAATCGCTCCCGTACTCTGGTCAGGTACAAGTGCTGCGCCGCTTCGACAGGGGTACCGCGACGTGGCAGTCCTACTCTGTGCACTCCGGTGGCGCGATCGGCGCCGGCCGGGATGTACGTCCCATCCCAGAGCGTGCACCGGTTCCGCGCGACATCAGATACCGGAGGAAAGGAGTCCGTCGCGTGAGTGACAGCGAGATCGACACGACTGCGCCGACCGGGTCGCCCGTCGAATCCGGTCCCGGCGAATCCCATTCCGTCGAATCCCATTCCGCCGGACCCCAGACTCCCTCCACACCCGCTCACGCCCCGACCCCCGATGCGCCGGCCGCTGCCCCCGCTCCGGAGGTCGCCCGTCGACGCGGCCCGCGCCTGATCCCGGGCGCGGCGGTCGCCGGCGGCCGATACCGACTCCTCGAACAGCACGGCGGCACCCGCGGGCTGCAGTTCTGGCGCGCCCAGGACATCAACCTCGACCGCGAGGTGGCACTGACCTTCGTCGACGCGGACCAGCTCGCCCCGCCGCTCGAGCGCGGACAGGCGATCAAGGCGACCGACCAGGGCCCCCAGGCTGTCCTCTCGCGGACCCTGCGCCTCGGACAGATCACCTCCGACGGCGTGGCCCGGGTGCTCGACGTCGTGCGCGGCTCCTCCGGCGGCATCGTGGTCGCCGAGTGGGTGCCAGGCTCGTCGCTCGCCGACGTCGCCAGGTCCGAGCCGTCCCCGATCGGTGCCGCTCGCGCCGTGCGCTCGCTGGCCGCGGCCGCCGAGATCGCCCACCGTTCGGGCGGCGCACTGTCGATCGACCATCCCGACCGCATCCGGATCAGCCACGACGGCAACGCGGTTCTCGCCTTCCCGGGGACACTCGCCGGAGACGACAAGGCCTCCGACGTCCGCGGACTCGGCGCGGTGCTCTACGCCCTCCTGCTCAACCGGTGGACCCTCGATCCCGAGAACGGCTCGCGACTCGTCACCACCGAGGACGTCAAAGAACCGATCGGCGGAATCCCGGTGGCCGCACCGGGCGAGAACGGTCAGCCCCTGGAACCGAGGGCGGCCAAGCCCGACATCCCGTTCGAGATCTCGGCCGTCGCAGCGCGTGCGCTCGACGGCACCCGCGGGATCCGGACCGCGGCGACGGTCCAGCATGTCCTCGACCAGGCAACGGTCGTCGACCTCAACACCGACATGCTGCCCGCCATCACCGACGCCGACGCGCCGCCGCCGGTCACGGTGGCGCCGCGGGTCGGCAGCGCCGAGCACAAGCCGGGACGCAAGAACCTGGCACTGCTGATCGGCGCAGGCCTGCTCGCGATCTTCGTGGTCATCGCGCTGATCGTCGGAGCCACCAACGTCTTCGGAAGCGGTGACGGCTCGAGTGACATCGACTCGATCCTGACCACCACCGAGCCGGCACCGCCGGGCGAACCGGCCCCCGGGGCGAATGCACCCACCGAGGCCCCGCCGGCGCAGGACATCGCGCTCCGGTCGGTGACCGTGGCCGACTTCTCGTCGCAGCCGCCGGACAACTCGGCCAATGTCGGCAATGTGATCACCGGTGCCGCGCCGCCGTGGCAGACCGACAACTATCGGGGCCGTCCCGAGTTCGGCGGTCTGAAGCCGGGCCTGGGGCTGATGTTCGACCTCGGGGACGAGCGCGCCGTGAAGTCGGTGACCATCGAGACCCCGACCCCGGGTTTCGACGTCGAGATCCGCACCTCGCCGAACGCGAAGCCCGCCTTCGCCCGGACCACCCCGGTGGCCGCGGGTCGTGTCGATCAGAACACCACGACCATCCGGATCGCGTCTCCGCAAGCCAGCCGCTACGTGATGGTGTGGATCACCACGCTGCCACCTGCGGCGGGCGGCTACCAGGCCGAGGTCGGCCGCGTCACGATGGCGGGCTGACCGACTCGTTCTCGACGCCTGACGCCACCGGTTCGGCAGCGGGCTCGCCCGTCTTCGGCGTCCACCCGGGCGGTCCGAAGATGTAGCCCAGACGAGCCCGCCAGCTCGACGTCGATCTCACATCGCGGGCGATCGCCACGTACTCGTGCGTCTCGAGTCGCCAGATGTTGTACGTGTCAACCGGTTTGGTGAGACCGTAGCGCGGGCGTCGTACCTCCGGCGTGAACGATCCGAACATCCGGTCCCAGATGATGAAGACGCCACCGTAGTTCCGATCGAGATACTCGGGATCGCGCCCGTGATGGACGCGATGGTGCGACGGGGTGTTGAACACGTACTCGAACGGTCGCCACATCCTGTCGATGTGCTCGGTGTGAATCCAGAACTGGTAGATGAGGTTCAGCGAGTACGCGAAGAAGACGAGAGCCGGCGGCACGCCGAGCAGGGGGAGCGGTAGCCACATCACGATCGCCGCACTGATGTTCCACTTCTGGCGCAGCGCGGTCGCGAAGTTGAAGTACTCGCTGGAGTGATGGGCCTGGTGCGTCGCCCACACGATGCGCACGCGGTGCGACACCCGATGCACCCAGTAGTAGATGAAGTCCACCGCCACGAAGGCGATGACCCACGAGTACCACTGGTCCATCGGCAGATGCCACGGAGCGACATACGTGAACAGGGCGGTGTAGGCCAGCAGCCCGAGAAGTTTCCAGAAGGCGCTGGTGCCGATGGAGACGAGCCCCATGAGGACACTCGCGCGCGCGTCCCGCGTCTCATACGCGCCCGGCAGCGGTCCGCCCTCGCCATCGAGGCCGTTCTCGGGGTCGTGTTCGAGCTTGGCGGCGGCGAACCATTCGATCGCCAGCATCGTCACGAAGAACGGGATCGCGAGAACCGTCGGCTCGCGCATCGGTTCCGGTAAGAACTCCAACACGGTGTACCCCTTCGCCCACCATCTGACACGTCAGCATGTCAGTTGCTTCTGACAAGGTAACGTGTCAGAAGCGAGGCTGTAAAGGGCCTGGTGGTGAAGAAGGAGGAGAGCGGTGTCGGTCTCGTCATCGACGGCCGGTCGCCGCTACGGCGGGGCCGATCCCGAGGAGCGCCGCGCCCGACGCCGCGCCGCACTGATCGAGGCCGGCCTGGAGATCTTCGGAACCGACGGCTACGCAACGGCATCGGTCAAGAACATCTGTGCTCTTGCCGGCCTGACCCAGCGCTACTTCTACGAGTCCTTCGGCGACCGCGCCGAGCTGCTCGAAGCGGTCTACCTCGACTGCGTCGACTTCGTCCGCTCTGCGACCGTAGCCGCCGCGGCGGAGTTTCTCACCTCGGGACCGGAAGACCGAACCACCGCCATCCGATCGGACCCCAATCGTTCCGACAGCGAGCACGGGACATCTTCTCCGGAGATGAAAGGCATTGCCGCCGAGCATGTTCCGTCGGCGGCGCGGGCCACCCTGGGTGCCTTCATGTCGTGCTTGGCGCAGGACCGTCGGCGTGCCCGCGTGATGCTCGTCGAAGTGGTCGGGGTCTCCGGCAAGCTCGAGCGCGTCCGCATGCACGCCATCCACGGATGGGCTGAGCTGATATTGAACTTGGCCCGCGGGACCATGACGCCTTCACGCGGGCAGCGTTTGACCTCCGTCGCCCTGGTTGGTGCCGTCACGCAGCTGCTCGTCGACTGGTACATCGCGGGGGAGGCGCCCGGGGATGAACCGACGCCGCCGTCCCACGACCCGCCCGACCGTGACCTCAACAGCGGTGACCTCAACAGCGGCAACGACATCGACGACATCCTCGACGTCTCCGTCGACCTGCTCATCGCGTCGCATGCCCGGCTGGTGACCTGACCCCCGACCGCTGCGTTGCCTACCGCGACGGCCACTCCGGCAGAGTCCGCACCCAGCCCCAAAAAGCACTTTTCGGACAATTCGCGGGAATGCCGATATCTGGCATTCTAGACGTTGATCGTCGAATTCTCCGGTTCCCGGTATTCATTACATCAATGTATTTCAAGAATTACAGGGAATCGACTTTCTGATCGGGCACGAATCGAGCCCGATCCAGAGTGTCGAAGAGTACATTCAGCAATGTTCGCTGTTGCCGATCAGGCCCCCCGGAGGTGCCGAGTGAGCACTGCCAAGGAACGTGCGGAACAACTGCATCTTGTTGCGCGACTTCACTCTTCGTATCCAGAATTGATTGATGCCCCGTACCCGGACATGCTCGACCACGCCCGGATCGCCGCATATTGGAAACCCGTTCACGACGTCGGTGGTGAGCCAGACTCACCGATGTTCCTCGAGGGCAAAGAGTACGAGACATGGGAGCATATGACCTACGTCATGTGTGAGGTCCTCGCCTGGCGAGGAATCTGGTTGTCGGAGGAACGTCGACGTATCGGCAATGTCGATGTCGGGCGCGCCCAGTATCTCGGACTGCCGTATTACGGTCGGTGGATAATCGCCGTTGCGCGGGTCCTCATCGAGAAGCACCACATCAAGCTGGGCGAGCTCACCGAGCGGATGGTCGAGATCCAGGAGCGCTACGCGAACGGAACAGGTGGCAAGGCCCCCGAGGCCAAGCCACGCGGTGAAGGCGACGGTTCCGGGGTCGTCCGCAACGAACATCACAAGCGGGCCGTCGGCAAAGGTGACCCCCAGGTATATGCCGGTCAGGCGGGCGAGCCGCGATTCGCGTTGGGTGACGAAGTCCTCGTCCGGGAGATGCCGGTCATCTTCTACACGCGCACACCCGAATACTGCCGTGGCGCCACCGGAAAGATCGTCAAGATCGCCTATGAGAGCCCGGCGGCAGAAGACGAGACCTTCGCGATGGACGACGCCAAGACCGAATGGTTCTACGTCGTGCAGTTCCCGATGGCCGACCTGTGGCACGGCTACGGCGGGCCGACAGGCGACACCTTGCAGACCGAGATCCCGGAACGTTGGCTGGCACCAGCCGGCGGCTAGGACAGGACACGCAATCATGAGCAACGACGCACACGACCACGACCACGACCACGAGCGGACCGTCGCGCCGATGGTCGACGAGATCACCGACTTCGAGGTCCTCGAGATCGCCCTGCGCGAACTGTGCATCGAGAAGGGGATCTTCACCGCGGACGAACATCGACGTTTCACCGAGTTCGCCGAACAGATCGGCCCCACACCCGCGGCGGCGCTCGTCGCACGGGCCTGGCTCGAACCGGACTTCAAAGAGCTTGCGATGAAGGAGCCGATGACCGCGAGCAAGGAGGTCGGGGTGGACTGGCTGGAACCCACGGGTTTCGGAACACCCAGTGACTTCACGGCATTCGAGATCTTGGCGGACACCCCCGACGTGCACAACGTGATCGTGTGCGCGCTGTGTTCGTGTTACCCGCGTCCGATCCTGGGCAATTCACCCGAGTGGTACCGGACACCGAACTACCGCCGTCGGATGGTCCGCTGGCCGCGCCAGGTCCTCGCCGAGTTCGGCCTCGAACTGCCCGAAGGCGTCAGCATCAACGTGCAGGACTCCAACCAGAAGCACCGCTTCATGGTGATGCCGCAGCGTCCGGCCGGGACCGAGGACTGGAACCACGACCAGCTCGCCGAGATCATCACCCGCGACTGTGTCATCGGGGTCGCGCTGCCCAAACCCGGGGTCACAACCAACCGTGTCACGTCGATCCGTCCCGCAATCCACCCGATGGAGGGCTGACACGATGTCGACTCCGCACCGTCTCCGCGTCTATCCGCCTCTCGTCGACATAGTCGGACGCGGCCAGGTATGGCCCCGGATGGCGGCGAAATACGGTGTGGAGAACGCGATTCCGCCCTGGAAGTCCAGCCTGGACGGGATCTGTGACGCACTCGATCAGGCCTCCGGCACCACCTGTGCCCCGGGCCCGGTGGAACGACGCGACGAAGAGGACCGGCTGGCGGCGACCACCTATGCCGACCTTCCCTATCCGGAGAATCAGCTCGTCGCCCTCGCCCACACACTGCTCGACCGCGGGGTGATCGACGAACGCGAACTCGCCGCACGGATGGCCGCGGTCCGGTCGCGGCTGGAGGCCTGAGGGCGCGGGCACCGCAGCTGTCCACAGTCGACGCAACCCTGTAGACAACCGCCTCATCGCAGCGTCGTGAGTTGACTTCTCCATTACTCTCAGCGCATGGCCGGGGGGAACGACGCAGTTGACCTGCGCACCGATGAGCAGTTGCTGGGCGCTCACGTCGCCGGCGACCCGGGCGCATTCTCCGTCCTCGTCAACCGTCACCTCGACTACCTGTGGTCGGTCGCCATCCGGACCAGCCAGAGCCCCGAGGATGCTGCCGACGGGTTGCAGGACGCACTGCTGGCCGCGCATCGAACCGCGGCGGATTTCCGCTCCGACGCGAGGGTCACCAGCTGGCTGCACCGGATCGTGGTCAACGCGTGCCTGGACCGGATTCGCCGCAACAACGCCCGCAAGACCGTCCCCCTGCCCGAATGGGACGTGATGTCGATTGCGGACACGACCGACGACATCTCCGCGGTGGACCTGTCGGTGTCGATCGGTCGGGCGCTGCACACGCTGCCCGAAGGGCAACGACAGGCCATCGTCGCAGTCGACCTGGAGGGCTATTCGGTCGCCGAAGCGGCGTCACTGCTCGGCGTCGCCGAGGGGACGATCAAGAGCCGATGCGCACGGGGGCGCCTCAAACTCGCTCAGGTCCTCGGCCATCTCCGGACTGCCGATGATGCGTAAGCCACTGCCTGCCAATGAGTTTCCGTCGGATTCGGTCGGGGCGGAACCGGAACCGCGCGTTGTGCGTCCAAGTATTCGACGACCAACGGACAACGACCAGCGAGATGCAACCACCGACACACCGACGCCCGACCTTCGGAATGGAAGACTGACACCATGACCCCGCGGGGACCTGACGACACCGAGTCCGGCGATCTGCCCGAGCCGCCGTATTCGGCGGAGACGCTGGCCGATCTCCACGCCGGAGTGCTGTCCGAACGCGCTGCCGCCCACGTCCGCGCACGGGTCGCCGATGACGCTGCCGCGCAGGAGATCCTGACAGCCCTGGCCCGGACGACGAGTCAGCTCCGCACGTCGGCCCCCGCCCCGCATGCGGTTCCGGATCATGTCCGCGCCGACGTCCAGGCCACACTGACCGCTCTCGCCGGATCGTCCGCGATCGATGGTGCGCCAACTCCCGGTCCTGTGCGGCCCGGTCCCGGCCAGGACGCCCCGGTGGATCTCGCCGCACGGCGCGAACGATCCCGCCGGTGGAGGATCCTCCCGGTGGTGCTGGCCGCGGCGGCGATCGTGGTGGTCGCTCTCGGCTCGATCGGCGTGCAGCGCCTGATGTCCTCGTCGTCCGACGACACCCCGTCGCCGATGCAGGCTCAACCCGGATCGACCCAGACCCTGGACCCGTCGGGTTCCGCGTCGGCCATCGCAGTCCTCGGCCGTACCGACGGTGCGCCGTTCGGGTCGGTCGCCGCGCTCCGGCGCTGTACCGCGGCTCATCTCGTCCCCGCGACGGTCGTCATCGTGGGCTCCGGGCGGATCATCTTCCACGGCGACCCCGCTGCCGCCATCCTGCTGTCGACGGGGATCGCCGGCCGGTTCGACGCCCTGATCGTCGGTCTCGAGTGCGACACCGGCAATCCCGCGCTCCTGGCCAGGGGGACCATCGGCGCCTGATCCCCTCTACAGAGCCGAGACCTGCGTCACCACGCCGGACGCATGGACTTGACCGGGAACATCTGCGCTTACCCTTGTGTTGAAGCAGCCGTGATCCCGACGAGAACTCCGGGATCTCGCATACCCCACAGCACGGAGGACGGATGAGCCAGCCAGAGACCCAGCAGATCCACGACGTGATCATCATCGGATCTGGCCCTGCCGGGTACACCGCGGCGATCTACGCCGCGCGCGCCGAGCTAGCGCCGATCGTCTTCGAGGGCACCCAGTTCGGTGGCGCGCTGATGACGACCACCGAGGTCGAGAACTTCCCCGGCTTCCAGACCGGCATCCAGGGCCCTGCCCTGATGGACGAGATGCGCGAGCAGGCGATCCGATTCGGCGCCGACCTGCGCATGGAGGACGTCGACACGGTTCGCCTCGCGGGCGACATCAAGGAGGTCGAGGTCGGCGGTGAGGTGTTCCGCGCACGCGCGGTCATCCTCGCGATGGGCGCAGCAGCTCGGTACCTCGGTGTCAAGGGAGAGCAGGAGCTCCTCGGTCGCGGTGTCTCCGCATGCGCGACCTGCGACGGCTTCTTCTTCAAGGACCAGGACATCGCCGTCATCGGCGGCGGCGACTCCGCGATGGAGGAAGCGACCTTCCTCACGAAGTTCGCCCGCACCGTCACGCTGGTCCATCGCCGCGACGAGTTCCGCGCCTCGAAGATCATGCTCGAGCGCGCCCGCGACAACGACAAGATCCGGTTCGTCACCAACGCCGCCGTTCGGTCGGTCATCGGCGACGGCTCGGTGAGTGGCCTCGAGATCGAGGACACCCGCAACGGAGAGGTGAGCAACCTCGACGTCACCGGCATGTTCGTCGCGATCGGCCACGACCCGCGCAGCGAACTGGTCCGCGGACAGGTCGACCTCGACGACGAGGGCTACGTCCTCGTTCAGGGTCGCACCACCTACACCTCGTTGCCCGGTGTCTTCGCCTGTGGCGACCTGGTCGACCACACCTACCGTCAGGCCATCACGGCAGCCGGTAGTGGCTGTTCGGCTGCCATCGACGCAGAGCGCTGGCTCGCCGAACAGGGTGAAGCGCCCGCGCACACCGTCGACGCCGAGTCCGTTGCCGACGTCGAAGCTGTTCAGGCACCCGCCTGACCTGAACTTTTCCTTTCCAACTTCATTCTCTGAGTCCATCTGAGGAGGACATCACCATGGGTGCAAACACGGTCGTCGTCAACGACACCACTTTCAAGGACACCGTTCTCGGTGCCGACAAGCCGGTTCTGGTCGACTTCTGGGCGACCTGGTGCGGCCCGTGCCGCATGGTCGCCCCGGTTCTCGAGGAGATCGCGCGCGACCACGGCGACAAGCTCACCATCGCCAAGCTGGACGTCGATGAGAGCCCGGCCACCGCGCGCGACTTCCAGATCATGTCGATCCCGACCATGATCCTGTTCGACAAGGGTCAGCCGGTGAAGACAATCGTGGGGGCCAAGGGCAAGGCGGCACTGCTCCGCGAGCTCGATTCGGTGGTCGGCCAGTCGGCCTGACCTGCATTTTCTTCTGATCCGCGGCGAGACTCCGACGGGTGAACGACGTTGTCGTGGGCCCGCGGGCTCTCGTCGTTGGTAGTCTCGGCCCGGGTCCCCGACCATGAGGGACACGAGCCGACAACGACGCCGCTGGACCTGTTCCAGTTTGGTGTAGTGAACTTCAGCTGAGAGAATGCAGGCTGATGCTGACCGGTGCCGCAGTGATGTGGTCCGCCAGATCTCGCCGGCAGGGCGTCACCCTGCCGCGATTCGTACGAGGGGTGACGACATGCCATTGTTCCGACTTGGGGATCACGGCTCGGCGGTGGCCGAGATCCGCGCCATCCTGGTCGGGCTCGGTCTGTTGCCCGAGGGTGGGGAACCTGTTTTCGACGAAGCCTGTGACCGGGCACTTCGGGCGTTCCAGCAGCAGCGCGGTCTGATCGTCGACGGAATCGTCGGACCCGCGACCTACCGGGTTCTTCGCGAGGCCTCGTATCGTCTCGGTGCCCGTGTGCTCTCGTACCAGCTGTCGGCACCCATGGTCGGCGACGACGTCGCGACCCTGCAGCATCGACTCCAGAACCTCGGCTACTACACCTCGCTCGTCGACGGAATCTTCGGGCTCAACACCCACAACGCAGTCTGTCTGTACCAGAGTGAATACGGTCTGGCGTCTGACGGGATCTGTGGTCCGGCGACTCTGCGGTCTCTCGAGCGTCTCGGCACGCGTGTGACCGGTGGTTCGCCGTATGCGATCCGTCAGGAGGAGCAGGTTCGACGCTCCGGTCCGCAGCTGTCGGGCAAGCGGATCCTCATCGATCCGGGTTCCGGCGGGCTGCATCCGCTGTCGACCGGTGACCTCGCCGAACGCGAATCCGATCTTCTCTGGGATCTGGGAGCGCGTCTCGAGGGCCGCATGGCCGCCGCCGGGATGCAGACCTTCCTGTCTCACGATGGTCGGGGCCGGCCGGGTGACAACGAACGCGCCCGAGTCGCGAACCTCATGGACGCCGACCTGATGATCTCGCTGCGTTGCGGTCATTACCGCAACGTGCAGGCCAACGGCGTCGCGTCGTTCTACTTCGGCAACAACCAGAACTCTTTCTCGACGATCGGTCGCAATCTCGCCGGGTTCATCCAGCGCGAGATCGCCGCTCGCACACCGCTTGCCGATTGTCGGACGCACGAGCGCACGTGGGATGTCCTGCGGCTCACCAGAATGCCGGTCGCCCTCATCGACGTCGGCTACATCACCAACCCGGATGATGCCGCGGTCCTTGCCGATTCGGATTGGCGCAATGTCATCGCGGATGCCATCCTGGTGGCCGTGAAGCGGTTGTACCTGCTCGATCAGGACGATCGTCCTACGGGCACTTACACTTTCGCGGACCTTCTGGCTGCGGAGAACGCTTCGCGCTGACGCGCCCCCGACCGGATCCCACCGGGACAGCTGTGCGCTGCCGTCCGATGAGATCGATCTCGGCCATCACCACAAGCTTCTCCAGGGCGCTCTCCACCTCGAACTTCCAGCCGAGTCCTTGGTCGAGCTCCAGACGGAACCGCGGAAAGCGGTGATGCGATGAGACGACGTCGAATCCGGAGTTCTTGAGGAACGACGCGTCGATCATGCACGTGGTGCACAAGTCCGCCTGTGAGTCCTCGAGAATCTCCCGCGCGACTTCGATGATCTCTTCGTCCGTCCAGAAATCGAGATCGGCGAGACCTCCACCGGCGACGGCCCCACCCGTCTCCGAAGATCCGGATGGTGTGGCACCGAGCGTCGAGCCGAACTCGGCCCCGCCGGCACCGTTGCGAACCAGTCCGAAGGATTCGACCGCGCGGACACCGCGGCGAATCAGATCACCGAGGACTGCGTCGAGCAGAATCGTCGCGACTTCCTCGTGGCCCGGCTCGGTTCGGATGCTTGTGAGTAGTACGGCATCGTGACTGACCGGGGAAGTGGGGAAGTGCTGCGAGCGAGGCACCCTGGCCGGCGGTGCGTAGAACGCCGTACCGATGACGGAGTTGGTCGTTGATTCGATCGCGACCTGTCCGCACGCGCCCCACTCGAGCAGCAGCCCGGAGATCCAGGCCTCCTTGTCGAACTCGCTCTTGTAGGACTCACCGTTGGTGGTCGGTTCGACTTCCCAGAAGACACATCGCCGGGTGTGGTGGGGGAGCGACTCGAAAGATCCGAGTTCCAGCCGCACAATCGACACGCTCATGTCACCTAGCTCCGAACCGAAGACCTGAATCTACGAAACATATTGGGCTGCAGACCATTTCGAAATCCAGGTCGCCGCTTGATCCATCAATCGTCACTGTGACATTACTTCCGCATCCGCTGGTACCGAGAATACCGCGGTGGAATTCACTTGTTCGGATCGATGAACTGAACGATGCGTTCCAAGTCATCAACCGATCCGAACTCCACGACAATCTTCCCTTTCCGCTTCCCTAGACTGACTGTAACCCTGGTGTCCAGGCTGTCGGACAGTCTCTCGGCGAGGTCCTGGAGTCCAGGCATCTGCATCGGCTTGCGCTTGGGTGCGGCCGGCTTCGCCTCAGGTCCGTCCCCGCGGTTGGCGAGAGTGACAGCTTCCTCGGTCGCGCGAACCGACAGGCCCTCGGCAACGATTCGCGCGGCGAGAGCCTCCTGTGCGTCGCTTCCTGTCTCGAGGGCGAGGAGGGCGCGAGCATGCCCAGCGGACAGAACGCCCGCCGCGACTCGTCGCTGGACCGGGATGGGCAGCTTCAGCAAGCGGATCATATTGCTGATGAGCGGGCGTGAGCGGCCGAGCTTGGCTGCGAGCTGTTCGTGGGTGACACCGAACTCTTCGAGAAGCTGTTGGTAGGCGGCCGCCTCTTCCAACGGATTCAGCTGAGCGCGGTGGATGTTCTCGAGCAGTGCGTCGCGCAGCATGTCGCCATCAGCTGTCTCGCGGACGATGGCCGGGATGGCCTCGAGACCGACCTCCTGGCTCGCCCGCCACCGGCGCTCACCCATGACGATCTGGTAGGCGACACCGTCAGCCGTCGGCTCTTTCAGGCGCCGTACGACGATGGGCTGCATCAAACCGAACTCGCGGATCGAGTGGACCAGCTCGGACATCTGCTCGTCGTCGAAGACCGTCCGGGGCTGGTTCGGGTTCGGCTGAATCTGTTTGGGCGGGATCTCCCGGTAGACGGCGCCGGCCTCTTCGCGGCTCAATACGTCGACCGCTGAGGCGCCGGCAGGGGAGGAATGGCCGTCGACGGCAGGCGACGGGCCCTTCCCGATGACGACGTCGGCAGCGGCGTTGCCCAGTCTGGGAGCGCTCGACTGGTCCTCGGTGGGACCGGTCGGAATGAGTGCGGCCAGTCCACGACCGAGTCCGCCTCGTCGCTGCGCGGTGTCCCGTTGACTCATGCCTCTACCTCCACTCGGAACCGGATCTGTGTCGTCATGCCTGAGCGCTTTCCGCTGCGCCGCGGAGAGCCAGTTCGCGCGCCGCATCCAGGTAACTCATCGCGCCACGTGAACCGGGATCGTATTCGATGATCGTCATCCCGTAACCGGGTGCCTCGGACACCTTCACACTGCGGGGGATGATCGTGCCGAGCACCTTGTCGCCGAAGTGGCGACGGACTTCTTCGGCCACCTGGTCGGCCAGCTTGGTCCGACCGTCGTACATCGTGAGGACGATCGTCGACACGTGCAACTCGCGGTTGAGGTGCGCCTGTACGAGCTCGATGTTCCGGAGAAGCTGTCCCACGCCCTCGAGTGCGTAGTACTCGCACTGGATCGGGATGAGGACCTCACGGGCGGCGACCATCGCGTTGACGGTCAGCAGGCCGAGTGACGGCGGGCAGTCGATGAAGACGTAGTCGAGCTGATACTCGGCAAGCACTTCGTCGGAGAGGGCGTTTCGGAGCCTGTTCTCGCGCGCCACCAGGGACACGAGTTCAATCTCGGCACCGGCCAGATCGAGTGTCGCGGGGACGCAGAAGAGACCCTGTTGGCTCGGCGACTCCTGGATGGCCTCCTGGAGCGTCACCTCTCCGAGGAGGAGTTCATAGACGGAGGCGATGTCCTCGGCGCGATGGTCGATACCCAGGGCCGTGCTCGCGTTGCCCTGCGGGTCGAGATCAACGACGAGCACGCGAAGTCCACGCAGAGCCAGACCGGCAGCCAGGTTCACCGCAGTGGTCGTCTTGCCGACGCCACCCTTCTGGTTCGCGACCGTCATGATGCGGGTGTGCTGCGGGCGGGGGAGTTGGCCGGCACCGCCAGGTGTCAGGACCTGACTCGCGCGCTCCGCAGCCATGGCGATCGGGGTGTCGGCGTATGGTTCGCCCGCGACGTGCGGGGCTCCAGCGGGTGGCGTTTCACGTGAAACGTTCGGGTCTTGCTCGACCACGCGGGCACTCCTTTGACCTACTTGGTAGGCGTTCGAGTTGTCGGGTCCAGGGGACGTCGCCCCGGTTCCAACTGATGCAGAATCGTCAACGGCAGCGCGCTGAGTCGCACTGCCAGGACGCTTTCTATTCTGCGCCTTACGCGGACTCCATACCAATTCAGAACTCCCTCTGTGTGACACCGTCGGCACAATCGGCCGCACTACCGCGGATGATCCAGGCGATGCTCATCGCCGTCGCTGCTTTCTCGCGGCCCGCTCTGCCTTCGTCCCCACCACGACAGTCGTCGGGGTCTCGAGTATGGCCCCGCACGTGATTACCCGGAGGTCACTGATTCCGGTCCTCCCGACGACCGCGCGATCCCGCTCGATCTCCTCGGCCGCAGACGATCCCTTGATCGCGATCATCCGTCCGCCCCCACGAACAAGGGGAGCGGACCATTTGGCGAGCCGCTCAAGCGGTGCGACAGCCCTGGACGTCACCACGTCCGCAAGACCTACGCCCGCGCGGACCGCCTTCTCCTCCGCACGGCCGCGGACGACTGCCACGTTCTCGAGGCCGAGGGTCTGGACTGCTCGCTCAAGGAAGGTACTACGACGAAGCAGCGGCTCGATCAGAGTGATGGACACATCCGGCCGTGCGATGGCGAGCGGTAAACCGGGTAGGCCCGCACCGCTCCCGACGTCGAACACGATCTCGTTCTTCTCGATCAGTTCGCCGATGACTGCACAGTTGAGGATGTGCCGATCCCACAGACGAGGAACCTCTCGGGGTCCCATCAGGCCGTGGTCGATGCCATCGGTGGCCAGTATTCGCCAGTAACCCTCCGCCAGTTCCTTACGTTCACCGAACACCGCGTCCGCCGACGCCGGCGGGGTCTGCAGTGCATCAAGGTCGGGATGGTCATCGGGTTGAGCGTCTGACGACACTGCGCCTCCGTTTCTAGTTGGTCCTATGACAGTGTTTCACGTGGAACCTGGCGGGACTCACGGTCGGTGCACATGGAGCCCGGAGGCACATGTTTCACGTGAAACCACATTGGTGATATTCGCCGGACCGCTGAACTCGTAGTCGCATGACCGGAGCAGAGTTACCGATCCACGGCCCGGCGGACGAGTCGTTGGTCAATGGCGCCGAATCCGACTGACCAGATCTAGCTCAATCTTTTGTCGTGCCGCAGCGGGATCGGGTCGACAAGAGAGGAGCCCGGGGAAGCGCGGTCGGATGCTCACCGCTACGCGTCATTACGGCACGGCGGCTATTGGGGGAGGGGAGCAGTCAACTCGCGATGCGGGCCTGCGCACCGACTCAACCCCGTCTGCTCTCAACCCCATTTGCTTCGTACCTCTCTAGTGTCCCTCACGAGTGGGCGACACTCGCGGCTCGGACGCCGACGAGATCTCAACCGGTCGCGAAAGGGTTGGATGAATCGGGGCCGGCAGAACGGGGCATTCATTACGGTGGCGGGGCCTAGGCACGCTTCTCGACTTCGGGCCGAGCGACGCCGCGTACACCGCGCTGGTTCCCGTGGACCTCAGCACCGCCCCGTTTCACGTGAAACCCAGATCGGCAACAGATGACGCGAGTCATGTCGCTGCCCGCCACGAAGGGTGACATCTACCATCATGCGAGCCTGCCAAGCACTCACCGGCCCGCAACCAGACCGGCGCACTCACTAGAACCTCGGCTTCCTATGAAGGGACCGGTGAGAGTCTCTGTGGGGGGGACACTCCACAATCAGCATCGCACTTCGATTGCATCGACCCGCGAACGGATGGCCGCCAAGGGATGCAGACGGATTCGCGGAGGCCCACCGGGCAGCAATGAGGCAATCCAAATGAAACGACACGTGACAAATCAACCCGGATACCTGAGGTCGCGGAGATCCGGTGCCGTAGTTGGCCGGAGGGCGTCGAATCGACGGCTCCTCGCCGCGCACGAGAACCCACAACGTCCCCTCACGCGAAAACTGACAAGGCCACAAAGACCGACGTTTCACGTGAAACAACACCCCTGTAATTTCTCGCAGCCATTCGAGCGTCGGGAACCTTGAAGGGGAGGGGAGCCCGGAAACGACTCAGGCCCCGACCGACGGTCGGGGCCTGAGTGCAACTCGTAGTCCGGCGAGTACTACTCGGGGAGGACCACCACGCGACGCTTGGGCTCGGCGCCCTCGCTCTCGCTGACGACACCGTCGACGGCGGCGACCGCATCGTGGACGATCTTGCGCTCGAACGGAGTCATCGGATCCAGCGCCTCGCGCTCGCCCGACTTGAGGACACGCTCGGCGACCTCGCGGCCGAGACGGGCCAGGCGGTCACGACGGTCGGCACGCCACCGGGCGATGTCGAGCATCAGCCGGCTGCGCTCACCGGTCGCCTGCTGGACCGCGAGACGGGTCAGTTCCTGCAGGGCGTCGAGAACCTCACCCTTACGGCCGACGAGCTTCGTCAGGTCGTCACCGCCGTCGATGCTGACGACGGCACGATCACCGTCGACATCGAGGTCGATGTCTCCGTCGAAGTCGAGGACGTCGAGCAGCTGCTCGAGGTAGTCGCCCGCGATCTCGCCCTCTTCGACGAGGCGATCTTCGTCGTCCTCGTCCTCGTCATCGTCCTCGTCATCGTCGAAGTCCTCGGCGGACTCGTCGGTGACGTCGGTGTCGGCAGCGGTGTCCGCACCGGTGGACTCGGCGGTGGACTCGGTCTGGTCTTCGGTCGTGGCCTTGGCGTCGTCCTGCGCCTCGGTCTCGGTTCCGGTTTGAGTTGCAGTCTCTGCTGTCATCTCATTCACCTAACTGTGTGCTTCTTCGAACAAGTCTTGTGCGGTCATCGCTTGCCGCGTTTCTTACCGCTCTTGGCGGTGGACTTCCCGCCCCGGTTGGGGGGTTGGTTCTTGGAACCCGGACCGGCGCCGGCGTTCGAGCGCGTCGGTTTCTGTCCCGGCTTCGGCTTCGCGCCCGGCCCGGAGTCCGTGGCGCCGCTGGGGGAGGAGTCGCTCGTCGCATCCGCGTCGTCGGTCGCACCCGCCTTGGTCATGGACACCGCTGTCGTCTCCGAGTTGCCGGATTCGTCTGCGGCTGCATTGCGTTTCTTCTGGCGGTCCGGACGCACACCCGGCTTGGGGGCATTCGCCTTCAGCTTCTCCTGCTTGAGGAGCTTGGCCTCTTCCTCTTCCTTGGCGATCTTGCCGAAGACCAGGTGCTGCTGGCCGTAGGTCCAGATGTTGTTGCTCATCCAGTAGAGGAGGATCGCGACGGGGAAGAACGGACCGGTGACCAGGATGCCGATGGGGAAGATGTAGAGCGCGAGGTTGTTCATCATCCGCGTCTGCGGATTCTCCAGTGCAGCCTCGGGCTGACGCTGCACCGAGGCGCGCGAGTTCATGTGGGTGGCGATCGAAGCGACGATCATCATCGGCACCACGACGTAAGCAATCTGCGGGCGGGTGAAGTCGATCGGGGCACCCGGCTCGACGAAGGCCTGGAACTCGGTCGACGGTTCGACGAGATACGACGACAACGGGACGCCGAACAGGCGCGCGTCGAGGAAGTTCTGCACCTGCTCCGCGCTGAATACGTAGTTGCCCTGCGACCGGGTCTCGGCGGCGCTCATGCCGAGCTGCCCCATGCCGGTGCCCATACGGTTGAACGAACGCAGCACGTGGAACAGACCGATGAACACCGGGATCTGCAGCAGCATCGGCAGACAGCCGAGCATGGGGTTGAACCCGTGCTCCTTTTGGAGCTTCTGCATCTCTTCGGTCATCTTGACCCGGTCCTTGGCGTACTTCTTCCGAATCGCCTGGAGCTGCGGGTTGATTTCCTGCATCTTCTTCGTGGTGCGAATCTGCTTCACGAAGGGCTTGTAGAGAATTGCGCGCAGGGTGAAGACGAGGAACACCACGGACAATGCCCAGGCGATGCCGTCGCCACCGGGACTGGCGGGCGTGACGTAGCTGAAGAGCCAATGCCACACCCACATGATCCCGGACACCGGGTAGTAGATGAAGTCGAGCACGGGTCAGGTACCCCTTACTTGTTGTTCTCTAGGTGGAATCGTTCCGCCGGGACGGTGGCTGATGGGTCCGGCCATCGTGGGCCGGCTGCGGCCCGCCGGAGAGTTCACGGATCCGGCCGCAGAGATCGCTCCACAGTTCGCGGGGACCTTTGTCGGGAACCGGGTCGTATCCGGGCTTGTGCCACGGACCGCACTTGAGGAGCCGGACCGTCGCCAGCAGAGAGCCGTACAAGAAGCCGTGACGTTCGAGGGCTTCCACTGCATAACCCGAGCAGGTCGGTTCGAACCGGCACGTGGGCAGCCGCAGCGGCGATACCCAGGTCCGGTAGAGCTCAATGAGAAAGATGACCGTGCGGCGGGGGAGCAGATGGGCTACCCGGCGCATCCGGGCGATGACGGTGAGCTGATCGTCCGCGTCCGCGGGCGAGTCGGTCCGAGTGTTCGGAGTCGACGATGACGGGGTGGGGGAGGGGGCCGATCCACGGTCATTCAGCTCGGCGTCGATCATCGTCCGACACCCGCCCCGGTCGGTGTGCCTGCGGTGGGCGCCATCTCGACGACCCGCCGGCTGGTCAAAGCCGATCGCAGTTGATCCGCCAGTTCTTCACTGGTCCTGTCCGCGGCGCCGCGTCGAGCGCGGATCACCACGTATGTCTCGACGGCCGGACAGAGATGCCGCGTAGCCCCGAACGCGGCCCGCAGCCGTCGTGCGACGGCATGGCGGACCACGGCGTTGCCCACCGACTTACTCACGACAAGGCCGAGCCAGGGTCCACCTGTCATGGCGACGTCGCGGCGTAACCCTGTTGGATCCGGCCACTGTGGGCCGACAGGTGCCAGGTGTACGACGAAGTCACGAGCATTCACCCGCGCACCGGACTTCAGGGTGCGTGAGAAGTCGGATCCACGAGAGATCCGATGAGAAGACGCAGTCATCATCAGCTGACCGGACCCGGAGGATCCGGTGGGTAGCCGACGATCAGGCGGTGAGCTTCGCGCGGCCCTTGTTACGGCGGCTGCTGACGATCGCACGGCCGGCGCGGGTCCGCATACGCAGACGGAAGCCGTGCACGCGCGAACGACGACGGTTGTTCGGCTGGAAAGTACGCTTGCCCTTGGCCACGGTGACTCCTTGTGCTCCCTGTGAGCACGCCGGTTACCCGCACGTGACCCACATGTTGTCGTTGGTCGTTGATCCAGGACGGTGCCGAACTCTTGTCGGTGATGAACTCGGCGAACATGACAAAACGCCGCGCAAATCCGCAACCTGGATGACCAGTCGAGACTACTGACAGCGCGCGCTCAAATCAAACGCGGTCGTCGGGGCAGCAGAACAGTCTCTCACCAGGTGTGTTCTGGAGCACGCGGATCACGACAATCAGTCTGAACGAGTCAATTGTCCCGATCGCTTTGTAGCCCGCCGACACCTCTGTTAGGTTCTGTCAGAGCGTCGGCCACGAACCCCCGCCGGACACCAACGAAGTGTCGCCGGGATCCGAGGTTACCGACCAAAGTCCCAAGTTCGTCATCACCGTTGTACACAGGTGTGGATAACTCTGTGGAGAGATGCGGTCGATGACGTGGGGTGCCCCGGCCCGCGTCAACGCTGGTAGTTTTCCGGGTCAGGAGGCCAGCCCCGTGACTTCAGACCGCGACACATTCGGTGAGGTGTGGCAACAGGTCGTCGCCGAACTCAACGACGACGAAGCCGCACGTGACCACGAACCACTGACCCGCCAGCAGAAGGCGTGGCTGTCACTGGTCCGACCCCTCACCCTGACCGAGGGTTTCGCCCTCCTCACCGTGCCGACCGCTCTGGTCCAGGAACAGATCGAGCGGAATCTGCGCGAGACGATCCGTTCCGTGCTGAGCCGTCACCTGAACGAGCCGGTCGATCTCGGCGTCCGAATCCAGACACCCCGCAACGACGAGCCGATGCCCGAGCCGGCCGCGCCCGAACCCCGCGTGGTCAACGGCGCGGCGCCGGTCGACTACTCCGCGGTCCCGGGCGCGGCGATCGGTGCCGGCTTCCCGGCGACCCCGGGCGCCGGACCCGCGCCGGGTGGCGACACCGGCCGGCCGTCGGGCGACTGGGCCTCGTATTTCGCCGAGCGGCCGACCAGTACGCCGTCGCCGTCGGGCGCAAACCTGAACCCCAAGTACACCTTTGACACTTTCGTCATCGGTGCGTCGAACCGCTTCGCGCACGCGTCGGCGGTCGCGGTGTCCGAGGCTCCGGCACGGGCATACAACCCGCTGTTCATCTGGGGAGAGTCGGGACTGGGCAAGACCCATCTGCTCCACGCGGCCGGGCACTACGCCCAGCGCCTGTTCCCCGGGATGCGCGTCAAGTACGTCTCGACCGAGGAATTCACCAACGACTTCATCAACTCGCTGCGCGACGACCGGCGGGTGGCGTTCAAGCGTCGCTACCGCGACGTCGACGTGCTGCTGGTCGACGACATCCAGTTCCTCGTGGGTAAAGAGGGTATCCAGGAAGAGTTCTTCCACACTTTCAACACGCTTCACAACGCGAGCAAGCAGATCGTCATCTCGTCCGATCGCCCGCCGAAACAGCTTGCAACACTTGAAGATCGGCTCCGTACGCGATTCGAGTGGGGACTGATCACCGACGTCCAGCCGCCGGATCTGGAGACCCGCATCGCCATCCTGCGCAAGAAGGCGCAGATGGACAACATCGCCGTGCCCGACGACGTCCTCGAGCTGATCGCGTCGAAGATCGAGCGCAACATCCGGGAGCTCGAAGGTGCGCTGATCCGCGTGACGGCGTTCGCCTCACTCAACGACGCCGCCCTCGACAAGTCGCTTGCCGACGTCGTGCTGCAGGCGCTGCTGCCCAACTCGGGCACCCTCGAGGTCAGCGCCGCCAGCATCCTCGCGATCACCGCCGAGTACTTCGACATCTCGGTCGAAGAACTGCGGGGCCCCGGCAAGACGCGATCCATCGCCCAGGCACGTCAGATCTCGATGTACCTGTGCCGCGAGCTCACCGACCTGTCGCTGCCGAAGATCGGCGAGACGTTCGACCGTGACCACACCACGGTCATGTACGCCGAACGCAAGATCCGCAAGGAGATGGCCGAGCGCCGCAAGGTGTACGACCACGTCCAGGAGCTGACCGCCCGCATCAAGCAGCGTGCGGTGGGCTGACACTCCTCTTCTCTGCTCTCCACGCGCCTCTCGTGCCTTGCACGGGAGGCGCGTTTCGTGTGTCAAGGGCGTGTGCAGGCCTGGACGCCGTCATATCCCGATTCCTGAGGTGCGAGCGTGGGGGAGCCTCAGAGGGGCGAGACGGCGCACTGGGCCTTCGAGGCTCGTCGCCACGCTCCTCGCACCTCAGGCAGCGGTAGCCGGCTCTCGCACCTCGCTCCTCGCACCTCAGGCAGCGGTAGCCGGCTCTCGCACCTCGCACCACCCGGGAAGAGATGACACCACTGTCCGCCGGCCCCGCACGGACGTCGGATCCATCACCGAGAACCACAACTCTGTTCCCCGGGTCGAGACTGACACGTCGATCTTCTGTGTTCTCGCACACTCGGATCGGCCGTCTGGAATGACAATTTTCAGGTCCTGAGGCTGTGGATCGGCATGGGATAACAGCCGAAGACCTGTGCACCGACGGTGGACGCCGCGCGAACAACAAGTTTTGTCCACAGACTCTTGGGATTCGACTCAACGACGCTCCACCGGTCATGCACACCCGCGCACCCCGTCCGACTGGCCCGATGTAACTGTTGTCCACAGATTCCACAGTTCCTATTACTGAGATGGATCCCTCTCTAAAGAGAAATCTTTTGTAAGAAGGACTGTGCACAAACACCCATCCGCGGGCCCTGCAGGCCCGTCCTCCCGGATGGACTGAGTTGGCCCCAACCATCCCGGCATCGGCGGTCGCGTTCTACAGTGGGATTCCCGGATGTGGGACGTGATCGACCATGCCGTCGTTTCGGCTCCGGCATGCCGACGATCCGCACGAGAGAGAAGGGCAATCTCCCAGCATGAAGTTCCGTGTCGCACGTGACGAGTTCGCTGATTCCGTCGCCTGGGTTGCTCGAAGCCTGCCCTCTCGTCCGCCGGTACCGGTTCTGGGCTGTGTGGTGCTCAACGTCGGCGAGACCGGTCTGACCGTCTCGGGATTCGACTACGAGGTCTCGGCCCAGGAGAACCTGGGTGCCGAGGTGGCCGAGCCCGGCCAGGTGCTGGTCTCCGGTCGCCTGCTGGCCGACATCACCAAGGCCCTGCCCAACAAGCCCGTCGACGTGACCCTTGACGGCTCCCGCGTTGCGATCACCTGCGGTAGCGCCAAATTCTCCCTGCCGACGATGCCGGTCGAGGACTACCCGCAGCTGCCCGACGTCCCGGCCATCACCGGCACGATCCCCTCACAGCTGTTCGCCGAGGCGATCTCCCAGGTCGCCGTCGCCGCCGGCAAGGACGACACCCTGCCGATGCTGACCGGCGTGCGCGTCGAGATCGAGGGCAACTCCGTGGTCCTCGCGGCCACCGACCGTTTCCGCCTTGCTGTGCGCGAATTGCAGTGGGAGCCTTCGGACCCCGACACCAAGGGGGCGGTTCTGGTCCCGGCCAAGACGCTCTCCGAAAGCGCCAAGACCGCGGGCGCCGAGGGCACCGGCGTCGTCTCGCTGGCCTTCGGCAGCGGTGCGGCCATCGGATCCGACGGCATCCTGGGCATCCTCGGCGAGACCAAGAAGACCACCACCCGCCTGCTCGACGCGGAGTTCCCGAAGTTCCGCCAGCTGCTGCCGGCCAGCCACACCGCGGTCGCGACCATCGACAGCGCTCCGCTGATCGAGGCGATCCGCCGCGTCGCTCTGGTCGCCGAGCGCGGTGCGCAGGTCCGGATGGAGTTCACCGAGGGATCCGTGCTCCTCACCGCCGGTGGCGACGAGGCGGGCAAGGCCGAGGAAGAGCTGCCCGTGTCGTTCCACGGCGAGCCGCTGACCATCGCCTTCAACCCTGGCTACCTGCAGGACGGTCTGTCGGCGATCAACGCCGACAGCGTCGACTTCGGTTTCACCACCCCGAGCCGTCCGGCGGTCCTGCGTCCGGCCAGCGGCGAGGATCCGGTCGCCGACGAGTCCGGCGCCTACGTGGCCCCCGAGAGCGCGTTCAGCTACCTGCTGATGCCGGTCCGCCTGCCGGGCTGACCCGCGCCGCGCACCCAGCCGATCACCGCAACCGACCGTGTTCGTACGTGAGCTGCACCTGAGGGATTTCCGCTCGTGGCAGGCCGTCGACCTCGATCTGCGGCCCGGCCCGACGGTCTTCACCGGCCGGAACGGCTTCGGCAAGACCAACCTGCTCGAGGCGCTGTTCTACCTGGCGACCCTGCGGTCGCACCGGGTGAGTTCCGATGCTCCGCTGGTGCATTCCGGATCCGCGTCGGCCCTGGTCACCGCCACCGTCGAGAACGAGGGCCGGGAGCTGACCGCGGAACTGCGCATCAACGCCGAAGGTGCCAACAAGGCGTCGATCAACCGCAGTCCCGCCCGACGATCCCGCGATCTGCTCGGGATCCTGCGGACCGTGCTGTTCGCTCCCGAGGATCTCTCGCTCGTCCGGGGGGATCCCGGCGACCGGCGACGTTTCATCGACGAACTCGTCGCCCAGCGCGGTCCACGGTGGGTGGCCGCTCGCGCCGACTACGACCGGGTGCTGCGACAGCGGTCGGCGCTGCTCAAGACGGCGGCCGCGGCGCTGCGGCGCGGCGGTGACCAGGCCGAGTCGGTCATCAGCACGCTCGATGTATGGGACGGTCAGCTCGCCGATCTGGGCGGACAGGTGACCGCGGCACGGCTGCAGGTCCTGGCCGAGCTGGAACCACATTTCACCCGCTCCTACGCGTCGATCGCGCCGCATTCGCGGCCCGCGACCCTGCGCTATCGGCCCGCCGGCGGCGTCGAAGTCGAGACGGCCACGGCCGAGTCGATCAGCGAGATCCTCACCGCTCGTCTGAGCGACTTGCGCGACAAGGAGATCGATCGCGGTATGTGCCTGGTCGGTCCGCACCGTGACGACATCGACATCGTGCTCGGCACCGACGTAGCGAAAGGCTTTGCCTCCCACGGTGAATCGTGGTCGCTCGCACTCGCTCTGCGGTTGGGCTCCGTCGAACTGACGCGCGCCGAGGGGATCGAACCGGTCATCATGCTCGACGACGTCTTCGCCGAACTCGACGCCAAGCGTCGGGAGAAACTGGTGGAGTTCACCGCCGGCGCCGAGCAGTTGCTGATCACCGCAGCGGTCGCCGACGACATCCCGGGCGAGATCGGTGGCCGTCGGATCCTCGTCGACGTCGTCGAGGACGCAGACGGTCGCCGGTCGACGGTCGTCGGAGACGAGTCGGATTCACCGCCCGAACGCGTCGGGGAACCGGTGAGCGGGGTCTCCGATGAGTGACGAAGCACCTTCGTCGCGTCCCGACGCAGCCGGGGAGCCGTCGAACCGGCCGATCGAACCGGGCGAACTCGGCGGATACGAACGTGCCCGGAAGGCTCTGGAGGAGGCCCGCGCCGCGGCGCGGGCGGCCGGGAAGTCGGTGGGACGCGGTCGCGCGTCACCCGTGCGCCGCACACCGCGGGGTGCCCAGACACGTAAGCGATGGTCAGGGTCGGGTCCCGATGCGCGGGATCCGCAGCCCTTCGGTCGTCTCGTCGGCGGTCTGGCGAAGGACCGCGGCTGGCAGGAGAAGATCGGCGAAGGCACCCTGTTCGGCATGTGGGACCAGATCGTGGGAGCCGACATCGCCGCACACGCGAAGCCGATCGAGTTGCGGGACAACGTACTTCACGTGCAGGCCGAGTCCACGGCATGGGCCACGCAGCTGCGGTACGTGCAGTCGCAGATCCTGGCGAAGATCGCGGCGGCCGTCGGAGACGGCGTGGTGAAGTCCCTGCGCATCAGCGGCCCCAAGGGTCCGTCGTGGCGTAAAGGCGAACGTCATGTGCGGGGGAGAGGCCCGCGGGACACCTACGGCTAGGCCGGGCTTAGCAGACTCGTCCGCACATTACTAGTCGATGTGCCCCGTGAGCCGACTTTCCTCCCCAAGCCACGATCGAACCGGGCTAGTCCCAAGAAAATCGATCTGAGGGCCTGTTAGCGGCCCCGGATGCACGTTCCTGGGCAAGTCAGGCAGTACACTGTGAGGTGTTGTCCCGACAGGGGACCACCAAACGGCAGAACGACCGCCGCCTTCAGGCAACCCGGGAAGTCCCGGGCATACCTGTGTGCGCATCGACCTGCCCGCCCCCTGGTCGAGTAGATCGAAGACGGATCTCGGGTACCTGGGATCCGCCGATGAGCAGAACAGGAGCGGACGCACCTCGTGGCCGACACCAACGACACCGGACCCAAGAAGAGCAAGAAGAAGCCGTCGGAGTACGGCGCGGACTCGATCAACATCCTCGAAGGTCTGGAAGCCGTCCGCAAACGGCCCGGCATGTACATCGGTTCCACCGGTGAACGCGGCCTGCACCACCTGATCTGGGAGGTCGTCGACAACTCGGTCGACGAGGCGATGGCCGGCTTCGCGAGCCGCGTCGACGTGACCCTCCTCGAGGACGGCGGAGTCCAGGTCGTCGACGACGGTCGTGGCATCCCGGTGGAGAAGCATCGGACCGGTGTGCCCACCGTCGAGGTCGTCATGACCCAGCTGCACGCCGGTGGCAAGTTCGACTCGGATTCCTATGCGGTGTCCGGTGGTCTGCACGGCGTCGGCATCTCCGTGGTGAACGCCCTCTCGACCAAGGTCGAGCTGGAGATCGCGCGCGACGGTCACAACTGGACACAGACCTATTCCTACGCCAAGCCGGGTGCCCTGGAGCAGGGCGATGCCACTCGCAAGACCGGTACGACGGTGCGGTTCTGGCCGGATCCCGACATCTTCACCGAGACCACCAGATTCAACGCCGAAACCGTGGCGCGTCGTCTGCAGGAGATGGCCTTCCTCAACAAGGGTCTGACCATCACGCTGACCGATCAGCGCCCCCAGGCCGTCGAGCCGCCCGGCGATCCCAACGGCGACGAGGACGCACCCACGACCGATGTCGCCGAGGTCGTCCTGTCGGAGACCGAGAAGGCCCAGGCCGCAGCCAAGCCGAAGACCCGGACGTACCACTACCCGGACGGGCTCGTCGACTACATCAAGCACCTCAACCGCACGAAGCAGTCGATCCACAACACGGTCATCGGGTTCAGCGCCAAGGGCGAGGGACACGAGGTCGAGATCGCGATGCAGTGGAACGCGGGTTACTCGGAGTCGGTCCACACCTTCGCCAACACGATCAACACCCATGAGGGCGGCACGCACGAAGAGGGCTTCCGCGCGGCGCTGACCAGCACGGTCAACAAGTACGCCCTCGAGAAGAAGCTCATCAAGGAGAAGGACGGCAAGCTCACCGGCGACGACATCCGCGAGGGTCTCGCCGCCGTCATCTCGGCGAAGGTCTCCGACCCGCAGTTCGAGGGCCAGACCAAGACCAAGCTCGGCAACACCGAGATCAAGGGCTTCGTCCAGCGCACCTGCAACGAGCACCTCGGTCACTGGTTCGAGGCGAACCCCGCCGAGGCCAAGATCATCATCAAGAAGGCCGCCGACTCCGCCCAGGCCCGCATGGCCGCGCGTCGTGCGCGAGAGATGGTGCGCCGCAAGACCGCAACCGACATCGGCGGCCTCCCCGGCAAGCTCGCCGACTGCCGCAGCAACGACCCCACCAAGTGTGAGGTCTACATCGTGGAGGGCGACTCGGCCGGCGGTAGCGCCAAGTCCGGCCGCGACTCGATGTATCAGGCGATCCTTCCGCTGCGCGGCAAGATCATCAACGTCGAGAAGGCCCGTATCGACCGAGTTCTCAAGAACGCCGAGGTCCAGTCGATCATCACGGCCTTCGGTACCGGCATCCACGACGAGTTCGACATCGCCAAATTGCGGTATCACAAGATCGTGCTGATGGCCGACGCCGACGTGGACGGCCAGCACATCTCGACGCTGCTGTTGACGCTGCTGTTCCGCTTCATGCGACCGCTCATCGAGCACGGTCACGTCTTCCTGGCGCAGCCGCCGCTGTACAAGCTGAAGTGGCAGAAGTCGGCTCCGGAGTTCGCCTACTCCGACCGCGAACGTGACGGTCTCCTCGAGGCGGGACGTGCCGCCGGCAAGAAGATCAACACCGACGACGGTATCCAGCGCTACAAGGGTCTCGGCGAGATGAACGCCAAGGAACTGTGGGAGACCACCATGGACCCGGCGGTGCGCGTCCTGCGTCAGGTGACGCTCGACGACGCCGCGGCCGCCGACGAACTGTTCTCCATCCTCATGGGTGAGGACGTCGCCGCACGTCGAAGCTTCATCGCCCGTAACGCGAAAGACGTTCGCTTCCTTGATGTCTGATCACGGATCGAATGGATTCGCAGTGATCGGAGAAAGAACACACAATGACTGACACCACCCTGCCGCCTGCCGACGGTGAAGGCGACCGGATCGAACCTGTCGATCTCGGCCAGGAGATGCAGAAGAGCTACATCGATTACGCGATGAGCGTGATCGTGGGCCGCGCCCTCCCCGAGGTGCGCGACGGTCTCAAGCCGGTGCACCGCCGCCTGCTCTACGCATCCTTCGATGCCGGTTTCCGTCCCGACCGCAGCTACGTCAAGTCGGCGAAACCCGTTGCGGAAACGATGGGTAACTACCATCCCCACGGCGACACCGCGATCTACGACGCCCTGGTGCGCCTCGCACAGCCGTGGTCGATGCGCTACCCGCTCATCGACGGACAGGGCAACTTCGGTTCACGCGGTAACGACGGCGCGGCCGCCATGCGTTACACGGAGGCCCGCCTCACGCCGCTCGCGATGGAGATGCTCCGTGACATCGGCGAGGAGACAGTCGATTTCACGCCGAACTACGACGGCAAGACCCAGGAACCGACGGTACTGCCGGCCCGGATCCCGAACCTGCTGATCAACGGCTCCGGCGGTATCGCCGTCGGTATGGCCACCAACATGCCGCCGCACAATCTCAACGAGGTTGCGGATGCGGTGTTCTGGGCGCTCGAGCACCACGACGCCGACGACGAGACGACTCTCGCCGCCTGCATGGAATGCATCAAGGGACCCGACTTCCCCACGGCTGCACTGATCGTCGGTAGCCAGGGCATCAAGGACGCCTACACCACCGGCCGCGGCAGCATCCGCATGCGCAGCGTCGTCGACATCGAGGAGAACAAGGGAACCACCACACTGGTGGTCACCGAGTTGCCCTACCAGGTCAACCCGGACAACTTGATCCAGTCGATCGCCGAGCAGGTCAACGAAGGAAAGCTCAAGGGCATCAGCCGGATCGAGGACCAGTCCTCGGACCGCGTCGGCATGCGCATCGTGGTCACGCTGCGTCGTGACGCGGTCGCCAAGGTCGTGCTGAACAACCTGTACAAGCACAGCCAGCTCCAGACCAGCTTCGGCGCCAACATGCTGTCCATCGTCGACGGCGTGCCCCGCACCCTGCGTCTCGATCAGATGATCCGCTACTACGTGGCGCATCAGATCGACGTCATCGTGCGCCGCACCCGGTACCGGTTGCGCAAGGCCGAGGAACGCGCGCACATTCTGCGCGGTCTGGTGAAAGCCCTTGACGCACTTGACGAAGTGATCGCGTTGATCCGCCGGTCGGCCAACACCGACACCGCGCGCACGGGCCTCATCGAGCTGCTCGACATCGACGAGATCCAGGCCGACGCCATCCTGGCGATGCAGCTGCGTCGTCTGTCGGCGTTGGAACGCCAGAAGATCGTCGACGAACTGGCCGAGATCGAGCTCGAGATCGCCGATTACAAGGACATCCTCGACAAGCCGGAGCGTCAGCGCGCCATCGTGCGTGACGAGCTCAAGGAGGTCGTGGAGAAGTACGGCGACGCGCGTCGTACCAAGATCATCGCGGCCGACGGCGACGTCAGCGACGAGGATCTGATCGCCCGCGAGGACGTCGTGGTCACGATCACCGAGACCGGCTACGCCAAGCGCACCAAGACCGACCTCTACCGCAGTCAGCGTCGTGGCGGCAAGGGCGTGCAGGGCGCGGGCCTCAAGCAGGACGACATCGTCAAGCACTTCTTCGTCTGCTCGACCCACGACTGGATCCTGTTCTTCACCACCAAGGGTCGGGTCTACCGGGCGAAGGCCTACGAGCTGCCCGAGGCCAATCGCACCGCGCGTGGCCAGCACGTCGCCAACCTCCTGGCCTTCCAGCCGGAGGAGCGCATCGCCCAGGTCATCCAGCTCAAGACCTACGAGGACGCCCCGTACCTGGTACTCGCCACCCGCAACGGTCTGGTGAAGAAGTCCAAGCTCGTCGACTTCGACTCCAACCGCTCCGGCGGTATCGCCGCGATCAACCTGCGCGGCGAGGACGAACTCGTCGGCGCCCAGCTGTGCAGCAAAGACGATGATCTGCTGCTGGTGTCGCAGAAGGGCCAGTCGATCCGGTTCCACGCCGACGACGAGACCCTGCGCCCCATGGGCCGGCAGACCTCGGGTGTACAGGGCATGCGGTTCAACGCCGACGACACCCTGTTGTCGCTCAACGTGGTTCGCGAGGACACCTACCTGCTCGTCGCGACGTCGGGTGGCTACGCCAAGCGCACCGGCATGGACGACTACCCGGTCCAGGGTCGCGGCGGCAAGGGCGTGCTCACCATCGCCCACGATCGCCGGCGCGGTGAACTCATCGGCGCGCTCATCGTCGACGACGACTCGGAGCTGTACGCGATCACCTCGGGCGGCGGTGTCATCCGCACCGCGGCCAAGCAGGTCCGCAAGGCGGGACGCCAGACCAAGGGTGTGCGTCTGATGAACCTCGACGAGGGCACCACCGTCATCGCGATCGCCCGCAACGCCGACGAGCCGGAGGAGACGGACGCCTCGGAGTAGGCGTTAGGGTTGAGAACACGTGCAGCCGACCAGTCGGTGGCGGTAGAAAGTGACCCGACGCGTCGATGTCCATCGGCAGTGACGCCAGAGTGAGGGATTGCCTGTGAGCACACCGAACGAGCCGAGCCAGGAGCAGAACGGGCGCCGTCCGGGAACCCGTCCGGTCCCGGAACGGGGACACCGACCGGTGGGCTGGTGCCGCCGTGGCAGCGCGGACCGGTCGAGGAATCGTCCGGTTCCGCGCCGACCGAGGCGTTCGGGCGTGAGGACGACTCGCGCCCGAACGCGCAGGACAACCCCGGCGGCCTGCCGCCGGAGTCTCGGGGCGGCCCGCCGCCGGAATCTCGGGGCGGCCCGCCGCCGCGGGGCATCGTGACCAACAGCGGCACGGCCGCGGCCAGCATGAGCGGTCAGCAGGCTCCCGTCACCAAGCTCGACAGTCCGCGTCGGCCGGGCTCCGCCGTCGCGACCGAGGAGCCCGGTTTCGTCGAGTCGCCGACGAGCACCATCGACCGGGAGAACCTGCCCGGACACGATCTGCCGGATCTCGATCAGATCCACCACACGGCCGATCTGAAGCGTCCTCCGGAGGCGCCGCCGGCCGCGGCACCGTCGAAGGTCGCGCCCCGGTCGGCACCGCGTCAGGTCGGGGCGGGTTCGGCTCTGCGCGCCGCGGTGCAGCTGCGTCGGATCGATCCGTGGGCGACGTTCAAGATCGCCGCGGTGCTGTCGTTCGTCGGATTCTTCATCTGGATGATCGCGGTCGCGGTGCTGTACCTGATCTTCGACGGCATGGGCATCTGGGATCAGGTGAACAACAGCTTCGGAACGCTCGTGGCGGACGAATCGAGCACCGCGGGGGATGTCATCGGGGCGGGTACCGTTTTCGGCGTGGCGGCTCTTCTGGGGGCCGTGAACGCCATCCTGTTGACGGCGATCGCGACGGTCGGCAGCTACATCTACAACATCTGTGCCGACCTCGTCGGCGGTGCCGAGGTGACGCTCGCGGATCTCGACTGAATCGAGCCTCTGACCAGCTGTTTTGGTTGGTGGGGGATCCGTCGGGTAACCTCACTTCTCGGTTCAAGGGCCTATAGCTCAGGCGGTTAGAGCGCTTCGCTGATAACGAAGAGGTCGGAGGTTCAAGTCCTCCTAGGCCCACTGCGACGGAAGTTTTCGGACTCCCAATTCGCATCCCGTCGACCGATTCCGGTCGGCACGGGGCCTTAGCTCAGTTGGTAGAGCGCTGCCTTTGCAAGGCAGATGTCAGGAGTTCGAATCTCCTAGGCTCCACCACTGCAAGAACCGCAACGCACCACCGGACCCCGGTGGTGCGTTTTGCTTCTCGGGCATATTCTCCGCACTCAGGCGCGGACATACTCGGTGAACGACACCCCGGTCTCGAACTCCCGGTTGCTGACCCGTTCGAACCGTCCCGGTGCGTACGTTCCGGGCGCGAACAGCGAGATCCCGTCCCCGAACAGCAGCGGTTGCCGTTTGAGCACCAGGCGATCGATCTCGCCGATCAACTGCGTCGCCAGCGACCCGCCCCCGCAGAGCCAGATGTCCTTGCCGCTCCGGGACTTCAGCTCCCGCACGAGTTCCACGGGATCGCGGTCGGTGAACGTCACGCCGTCGACCGGTTCCGGCTTTCGGTGGGTGAACACGTACTGGTCGAGATGCCGGTAGGGACTCGGCGCCTCCGGCAGGCCGACCGCGTAGGTGTCGGCGCCCATGAGGACGGTGTCGAAGCCGCCGCCGCTCTGGTCGATCCCGAGGGCCGTCGCGTAATCGGTCGGGATCGTGTCGGCGAAGCGCTCGTTGATGCCGACCATGTGGTCGCCCTCGACGAGAAAGGCGTCGAACTCGCCGTTCGGCCCCGCGATGTACCCGTCGAGGCTCACCGCCACGTAGTACACGAGTTCTCGCAATGCTCACTCCAATCACTTCAGATGTAGTGGTTAGGAATGTACAGCAGCTGCAGTGGTCGGCGCTATCGTTTTCGCTATGGCCCGAAACGACGAACGACGCCGCGCCCTCGCCGACGCGGGACTGACGGTGCTCGCGACAGCGGGCGCACGCGGACTCACCCATCGCGCCGTGGACCGGGAGGCGGGCGTTCCGCAGGGCACGACGACGAACTACTTCCGCAACCGCGCAGCGTTGCTCCAGGGGCTCGTGGAGCGCATCGGTGAGCGACTGGCGCCCAGCGACGAGTTCATCGCCGCACGGGCAGGCCAGTCGCCCAGTCAGAAGCTGTTCGCGGAGTATCTTCGCAACATCGTCGAACGACTCCTCGCCAACCGGGAGGTGACGATCGCCCTCATCGAATTACGACTCGAGGGCATCCGCCGACCCGAGGTCGCCGAGATCATCGGGGAATGGCGTCGAACGGGCTTCGCCGGCGACGTGGCGTTCAACGAGCAGGCGGGCCTGCCCGGGTCCGCTCGCGAGATCGCGCTCTTCCACTACGCCGTCGACGGCCTGGTCCTCGACCGGCTGACCGGACCGCTGATGCCCGAGGAATCGCTCGACGACATCGTCGACGCGCTGGTCGACGGACTGCTCCCGGCCTAGAGGCCGCTACGCGGATTCCTCCGCGACCTTCTTCACGCGGTGCAAGACCTCGCGGGCCAGCTTCTCCGACGACGCCGGGTTCTGTCCGGTCAGCAGGTTGCCGTCGGCCTGGGTGTGCACCGTCCACGGCAGGCCGAGCGTGACCTTGAAACCCTCATGGGTGAGCCGGTTCTCGAGTAGCCAGGGCGCCTTGTCGGCGAGTCCGGCCTGCTGCTCCTCGGCGTTGCCGAAGCAGGTGACCGTACGACCGGAGAACACGTTCACGCCGTCCTCGCCCTTGGCGGCCAACAGGATCGCGGGTCCGTGGCACACGATGCCGATGGTTCTCTTGGCCTGGTCGGCGGCGATGAGGAGCGCACCCGCGTCAGCGTCCACCGCGAGGTCCTCCATCGGCCCGTGCCCGCCGGGTACGAACACCGCGTCGTAGTCCGCGACGTTCACGTCGGTCAGGGCGATCGGTTTCTGCAGTTCGGGGGCGGTGTCGAGCACGTTCCGGATCTCTTCGGCCCGTTCCACGGATCCGACCGCATCCGGGCTGAGGCTGCCCTCGTCGACCGGGGGACGCACGCCGCCCGGGGTCGCGACGGTGACCGGGTATCCGGCCTCCCGGAACACCTCGAGTGGTGCCACCGCCTCCTCGGCCCAGAAGCCGGTCTTGTGACTCGATCCGTCGTTCAGCGTCCATGCGTCGGCGCCGGTCATGACGAAGAGGATGTTGTGCGTCATCTTGCGCTCCTTCGGTTGGGGTGACCCGGGGCGGGTCAGTTGAGCCCGGTGAGTTCCGCTGACTTCTCCCACAGTCCGTCGATGAGCTTCTGGTCGTGTGCCTGCCGGTTCTCGAGCCCGTTCGGCTTGTGCCGGCTGAAGTACACGCCGTTGACCGACGGATCCGCACCGCGTTCGGCGAGGGCGATCAGCGGTGCGGCGCCCTGCTCGGGAGTGATGGTCACCAATCGGGTGATCGGTGAGCGATAGGCGAGTCCGACGAACCGGGAGTCGCGTCCGAAGCTCGTCGCGGCGGGACCGGGATGTACTGCGGCGGAATAGATCTTGTCGTCGGACCACCGCTGTGAGATGCCGCGGGTGAACAGGATGTTCATCAACTTCGCCGTGCCGTAGGGGCGGAGGGCCAGCGCTCGGCGCTTCTCGAAGTCGAGATTGTCGAAGTCGACGCTGCCGGCCAGATTGCCGACGCTCGCCGTGTTCAGGACCAGTGACGAGCCGGCCGCGGCCAGCCGGTCGCGCAGCAGGTGGGTCAGCAGGAACGGAGCGAGATGATTGATCTGGAAGTTCGGCTCGTGGCCGTCCGCCGTGCGGTCCTTGTGATCGAAGGTGCCGCCCGCGTTGTTCATCAGGACGTCGATGGACTCGACGCTGCCGGAGATCTGCGCGGCCAGATCACGCACCTGGGCGAGGTCGGCGAAGTCGGCGGTGAACGACGTCGCGCCGGTCTCGGCCGCGATGGGCGCGAGTTTCTGCGGGGACCGGCCGACGAGGATCAGATTCGTCGACGGTCCGGACAGCGCGCGGGCCGCGATGGCACCGATGCCGTCGCTGGCACCGGTGAGGACGATGGTCCGCTTCTCACTGGCCATCTGCCGTGCCCTCCGATCCGCCGACCGCGTGATCCTTCGGAGCATCGGTGTCGGCCGGCGCCGCGTCGTAAGCAGCCCTCTCCTCCTCGATGCGCTTGGTCTCACCGACGGGGGCGTCGCCGGACGTGGGCAGCACCGAGTCCGGACCATCACGCTCCGCGGGCTGCTCGGGCATGTCGGGGTCGATCTTCAGGTCGTCCTCGGTCGTCGTCCACTCGGGCTGCTCGTTGTCGGCCATCCCTCCACCATGCCTGAGGATCGGCGAAACGTCACCGGTCGTCGTGGTGGTCCTCGGTTCGCCCGTTGCCGGATCGGCGGTCGGCGGCCGGGGCGTCGACCATCGGCGCCTCGACGTCGACGTCGTCGCACGGGTCCGCGTGAAACCGGCCGAACGGATCGTCCAAGGTGTCCCAGAAATCCTGTCCCGCGGCCAGTTCCACCTCGTTCAGGCAGGCGGCACGCAGCGCTTCGTCGATCTCGTCGGGGTCGCCGCGGTGGACGAGCACCACCAGAGAAGAGTGGCGATCCCCGAACGTGTCGTCCCAACGCAAGGCCCCGAGTGCTCTCCGTTCGGGTGAGACCCGGGCGAGCTCGTCGTCGTCCATCGCGGCGAGCCACCGACCACCCGGCGCGACGCGTAGCCCGCCGCCGGCCGACTCCAGCCACAGCGCCTCGTCCGGCTGGGTCGCGACCCACAGGCGTCCTCGTGCGCAGACCACTCCGTCCAACAGTGAGTCGATCGCATCGTGCAGGCGGCCCGGGTGCAGGGGCCGGTCGGTGTGGAACTCCATCCAGGTGACACCGCAGTCGGGATCGAGGGAAGGCTGGTCGACCAGGAGCGGGTCGTGCGGCCCGTCGATGCGCCCGCGCCGCGACGAAGGCGGGATCGCGGCGACCAGCTGCTCGACGAGCAGGGGAGTGAGCGGCCGCTCCGGCAACTCGAACATCATCGGCGCCCTCGGTGACAACCGCTTGAGGACCGCCATGAGGCGAGCGGACTCCCAGGCGTCCCGGGCGGCGGGATCGCTGCCGACGACGACGAGGGCGTCGGCGAAGGCCACCTGACCCACCGCAACCTGTGCGAGGGTGCGCTCGTCGTCGGGCGGTACGGGCAACACCTCGCACAACCCGAGATCGCCCGTCGCATGGTGCAGCCACAGTTCCTCTGCGACAGAGACAATCGTCGATTCAACCCGCACGTCGAGGGCCGCCGGTGCCGCGGGCGTGTCGGGCTCGTCGTCGACGACCACATGCTCGATGGACCACGCGATCCGTTCCGGTTCCAGGATCGGGTCGAGGGTGAGGACGATGCGTCGAACCGACGATCGCCGGTGAAGCCGTCTGAGCAGGGGCAGCAGATCCTCGCGCAGCGTGCACGACACACAACCGTGAGCGAGTTCGATCACCGTGACCACCTCACGGCGGCGGCCGTCGGATTCCCGCCAGGTCAGGGTCCGGATCACGCGCCCGTCCCCGACTCCGCTGAGGTCGTGGTGGACCTGCACCGTGCCGGGATCGGACGTCAACGCGTCTCCGATCCGGCGAGATGTGGGTCGGTCCAGGCCGGTCACCAGGATGACGGGCGTTCGGTTGTCGGCAGGGAGGAATCGCATCTGCCCGTCCTCGGGATTCAGGTCGGCCACGTCCACACTCCAGACTATTGAGAATCATTTCCATTTAGGTCTGGTCGACGGTAACGTGTCGACGACGCTAATGCCAATCATTGTCAATAAGGAGGACGGCATGTCACGACGATGCCAAGTCACCGGGCGCGAACCGGGCTTCGGTAAGCAGGTCTCGCATTCCCATCGACGCACGTCTCGTCGCTGGGACCCGAACATCCAGCGCAAGCGGTACTTCGTACCCAGCGAGGGGCGGTACATCACCCTTCGGGTCAGTGCGAAGGGGATCTCGACCATCGACCGGTACGGGATCGAATCCGTGCTGCGCACCATGCGTGCACGAGGGGAGAAGATCTGATGGCGCGCAATGAGATCCGACCCATCGTCAAGCTCCGGTCCACGGCCGGCACCGGTTACACCTACGTCACCCGGAAGAACCGCCGCAACGATCCGGATCGCATGGTGCTCCGCAAGTACGACCCGGTCATCCGCGCCCACGTCGACTTCAAGGAGGACCGCTGATGGCGAAGAAGTCCAAGATCGTCCGCAACGAACAGCGTCGCGAGGTGGTGGCCCGATACGCCGACCTCCGCGCGGAACTCAAGCGGACCATCGTCGCACCCGACTCCACCGGCGCCGAACGGGCGGAGGCCCAGCGTCGCCTGCACGCCCTGCCACGCGACGCCAGCCCGACGCGCCTGCGCAACCGGGACGCCATCGACGGCCGGCCCCGCGGCTACATCGGCAAGGCCGGGTTGTCGCGGGTGCGGTTCCGCGAACTCGCGCATCGCGGTGAGCTGCCCGGCATCCACAAATCCAGCTGGTGAAAGACCCGAACAGGAGGCGTTCATGAAACGCAGACCACGCCGCGACGACGAACGTCCGGCCCGCAAGAAGAATCAGCTGTCCGCGCTCGGCATCCGGACCGACGGCCGGAACCCGGTGGACTACAAAGACGTTCAACTTCTCCGACAGTTCCTCAGTGACAAGGGACGGATCCGGAGTCGACGGCTGACCGGCCTCACACCACAGCAACAGCGCCAGGTCGCCACCGCGATCCGCAACGCCCGGGAGATGGCGTTACTGCCGTACAACTCACGCTAGGTGCCGACACAGCACAACGCCGCCCCCGGTTCGGATTCGAACCGGGGGCGGCGAATTGCGTTGTGTGTCAAGAACTCACGGCGTGCGAGTCCTTCTTGCCCCAGGCCGGGGAGTTCTCGATCGCACCGATGATCCGCGGGCGCAGCTCCTCGGCGCGGATGACGGCGTCGACCGAACCGACCTCGACGGCGCGCTGGATGCTGTGCACCTTGTCGAACTCGGCGGCGATCTCGCTGATCTTCTCCGCACGGACCGACTGCCGGATGTCGGCGAGCTCGGCGTTCAGGCTCGAGCGATCGGTGCCGAAGGACTCGGCGACGCTCGTCTCCAGCTCGCGGACGCGCGGATCGGCGGCGACGCGCTTGGCGACCTCACCGGCGAACACCACTGCGGCGGCGGGCGCGCCACCGAGCACGGAGGCGAACGAACCGTCGATGGCCAGCACGGTCATGTTCGGGTTCAGAGCCTTCGAGAACACCACGAACGCACCGCCGTGGTAGCGCGAGATCACGCAGAACACGATCGGGCCGCGGAAGTTGACGATCGCGCGACCGATCTCGGCGCCGTACTCGAGCTGCAGCTTGCGCATCGACTCCGGCGAACCGTCGAAGCCGGACAGGTTCGCGAGCACGACGAGCGGACGATTCCCGCTGGCCACGTTGATCGCCCGGGCGGCCTTCTTCGACGACTGCGGGAACAGCGTGCCGGCGGTGTAGGTGTCCGGACCGTCGGTCGGCTTGTAGCCACGACGCGCGACCTCACGCGACTCGATGCCCAGCATGCACACCGGGATGCCGCCCAGGTGGACGTCGCACACGACGGCCGTCTCGGCGTCGGCCATGCCCGCCCAGCGTTCCAGGACGACGTGGTCCTGGTCGGCGACGGCGCGTATGACGGTGCGGATGTCGAAGGGCTTCTTGCGATCCGGGTTGTGCTCGCGCGAGAAGATCTGACCCACCGTGGTGAAGTCGCTGCCCGCGAGGACGTGCGGGTAGTCCGAGACGTCGCGGTCCGACGGATCGGCCGTGTCCGCCCGGCGCGGGGTGCCCTCGCCCGGCAGCACGTACGTGTGCTCGTAGTGGGACATCAGGACGTCGCGGGCCGCACCGAGATTCGGCGCCCAATACTGTGCCTGGCCGTTCGGGCCCATGACGCGGTCGAAGCCGCCGATGCCGAAGTTGTCCTCGGCCGAGACGCCGCCGGAGAAGTCCAGCGACTGCTTGCCGGTGAGGACCATCGCCGAATCGGGGGTCATCACCAGGATGCCCTTGGTGTGCATGAGCATCGTTGCCTCGGCGTTCCAATACGGCTGCGCACCGACGTTGATACCCGCCACGACGATGTTGATCTCGCCGCCGTCCTGGGTGTACTCGACGACGCGCTTCAGTGCGCGGGCGACCCAGTCCATGTTCTCGGTACCGGAGTCCATCGAGATCCGGGCACCCGAGGACAGTGCGTACCACTCGAGCGGCACCTGCATCTGCTCGGCGAGATCGAGCGCGGCGATGACGCGGCTGCACTCCGGTTCCGACAGTGCGCCAAGCGATTTCGTCGGATCACCGAGCAGGACCACGCGGGTGACGCCCTCCGGGAACTTCTCGGTCGGAGTGGTCACGACACCGGCGACCATCGCCGCCGTGTTACGACCCTTGGGCCGGTCGACCGGGACCAGGCGATGCTCGGCGTCGAGGTCGTATTCGGTGAAGTCACCGAGGATCTCGGCCAGCTCGTACGGGTAGACGGTGTTGCGTGCCGCGGCGCGCTTGACCTTCTGGCGGTACTCGTCGACGGGCTCGATGGGCGCGTCGGTCGGTGCGGTGACCTTCACCTCGAACTCGCCGGTCGCGGTGAGCGAGAAGTGCACCGAGACCTTGGTCAGCTCGCCGGAGTCGGGATTGCGGCGACGGGCGATCACCTGGACCTCTTCCAGGCCGATTCCGCGTGTGACTCCGCTGATGTGATCGGCGATCGTGTCGAGGATCGACGCGTCGTCGTCGATCGGCGGCCAGACGTAGAGGACGATCCGGTTGGTGCTCGACGGCCGGGCCGCCCCGCGCTGGGCGCGGCGGATCGAGTCGG
Organism: Gordonia sp. CNJ-863; assembly: GCF_001942325.1. NCBI lineage: Bacteria > Bacillati > Actinomycetota > Actinomycetes > Mycobacteriales > Gordoniaceae > Gordonia > Gordonia sp. CNJ-863. The sequence continues at coordinate 4,650 of NZ_MKKG01000012.1, read as the reverse complement.
CACACGAGGCGAGTGTCGCCTCGGCGGTGGGAAGCGTCAGCAGACGTCCGCCGGGCTCTCGGACCGCGGTGAGGTCGCGGACCTGGGCGAAGGCGATGAGTCGCTCGTCGGACGGGTTTTCCCGTGCGACACAACGGAAGAGGTACACCTCTTCGTCGTCGGCCGACGGGAGTCGGGTGAGGTCGAACTTCCGCAGCCGCTCCATCCGCATCCGCTGCGCGATGTGCGGGTGCAGACCGCGGATGAGGCGTTCCTCCGCCATGCCGGTCGCGGACTGACGGAAGGTGACGTGATGATGCATTCGCGCGTCGCCGCGGCCGGCCACCGTGATGGTGACCCGGTGGACCTGCGGTGGGAGTGCGGCGTTCGAGATGGTCTCGTGCAGGGTCTCGGCGAGGGCGTCGAAGCCGCTCGGCTGCTGCTCCCAGCTGAGGTAGATGTCGGCGTCGACCGCGGCGGCGCCACGGGCGAGTTCGCCGAGACCGTTCAGCGCTGCCGGCAGGCCCGCGAAACCGACGGCCGCGGACATCAGACTGCCGCTGTCACGGTCGGCGACGACGAAGGTGGTGCCACCGGCCTCGTGGTTGCGGATGTCGGAGAGACCCTTGTTGCCGTAGTAGCGACGGGTCAGGACCTCGAGCATCACCTGGTTGTCGGTGGTGCCGCGTTCGATGCGCTGACCGAGGAGGCGGACGAGTGGCTCGGTGCTGCGCACCATGTTGTCGACTCGCTCGTCGCGGTCCGCGGCGTTCGGGTTCTCGTCGAGGTAGCGCAGCTGCTTGCGGACGTTGCTGTAGACGCGGGCACGGTCGCGGAGCAGCAGCGGCTGGCCATACCAGGCGTAGACGACACCGCGGGCGAGGTCGGCGATGGCCGGGTAGCGCATCTGGGTGGCGGCGATCAGTCGGTCGAGGGCGGGGCCCACGTCGTCGCGCAGTTCGTCGCGCGGCGTCGGCTCCTGCAGCCATTCCCGCAGCAGGGTGGTGATGACGGTGACCGATCCGGCCGGGTTCTGCAGGGCCAGGAAGATGCGGAAGACCGCGGCTTCCAGCTCCGGGGTCCGGTCGAGCTCGGTGACGCCGTAGTGACGCAGCGCCCGGCTGAGCTGGTCGTGGAAGGCGGCGGGGAGCCCGTCGCGCTCCACGTCGAGGCTCTGCAGGTAGGTGTGGAAGTTCTCGCGGGCACTGTGCACGTGCTCGACGCCGAGCTCGTCGCTCGACGGGCGGTTCTGGCTCAGCTCGGCGAGGTCGGCGAACACGGTGATGAGTTCGAGCTCGTCGGCGAGAGGCCGGCGACCGCTGGCCATCACGGCACGGCGCACGGCGAGGTAGTCGTCGAGCAGACGGGTGGCCTCGTTCGAGTCGACGTCGAAGCCGAGGAGCTGCGCACGCAGGTCCTCCTGGGTGCGGGTGGTGCGCTCGTGCGCCTCGACCTCGGGTTCGGTGGGCAGGTCGAGATCGACGCCCGCGACCTCCTCCGGGGCCTCGTCGCCGTCGTCCTCGGTCAGCGGCTCGAGACGCAGCAGCGTCGCGCCGGTCTCGACCTGGGTGCCGACCGACACCAGGCTCTCCTTGAGCCGTGAGCGGACCGGTGCGCGCAGCACGGTCTCCATCTTCATCGATTCGAGGACCAGCACGGGTGCGCCCGCCTCGACCTCGTCGCCGACCTGCAGCGGAGTGGCGACCACGAGTGCGGGTGCCGGCGAGCGGACGACGCCGCCCTCGTCCCGGCTGACGCGGTGGGTGATGCCGTCGACGTCAACGAGGTGGACGGGTCCGTGGGTGTCGGTGACGAGACGGAACCGTTCACGGTTGACCACCAGCTGGGCGGCATGTTCGTCGAAGCGCTCGAGCTCGACGTCGGCGGTGCGGGTCTCGGTGCCGGCCTCGATGCTCACACGGAAGCGGTGTGCGCCGATGCGGGCGACGCGGACGCGGTAATTGGCGCCGCGCAGCTTCAGGTCGAGGGGACGGCCGCTCTCGTGCTGGACCTGCGGGCGGCCGCCCGAGGCGGTCGACATCAGGCGCTGCTGCTCGACCTTCTCCTCTTCCTCGTAGGCGTCGATGGCCGCCGCGGTGAGCGCGATCGCCGAATGCTGGTTGGCGACCAGGCCGCCCTCGGCACGGACCCGGTCGATCCAGCCGGTGTCGGCGCTGCCGTCGATGACCTCGGGCTGGTCGAGCAACTCGAGCACGAAGGACTTGTTGGTCGAGCCGCCGGCGATGATCACGCGCGTCTCGCGCACAGCGCGGCGGAGGCGTCCGAGTGCCTCGTCGCGGTCGCGGCCGTAGGCGATGATCTTGGCGATCATCGAGTCGAAGTCGGCGGGGATGGTGTCGCCCTCGCTGACGCCGGTGTCGACGCGGATACCAGGGCCGGCCGGTAGTTCGAGGAGGTTGATGCGTCCCGGCGCCGGAGCGAAGTCGCGGTCGGGATCCTCGGCGTTGAGACGGGCCTCGATGGCGTGGCCGCGCTCGGTCGGCGGCTCGCCCTCGAGCTTGCCGCCCGAGGCGACGTGCAGCTGGGCACGCACGAGGTCGAAGCCGTTGGTGATCTCGGTGATCGGGTGCTCGACCTGGAGGCGGGTGTTGACCTCGAGGAACGCGAAGAGCTTCTCGCCCGGGTGGTAGAGGAACTCGACCGTGGCGGCACCGCGGTAACCGACGGCGACGGCGAGGCGCTCGGCGGAAGCCTTCAGCTCGGCGACCTGCTCCTCACCGAGAACGGGCGACGCCGACTCCTCGACGACCTTCTGGTTACGACGCTGGACCGAGCAGTCGCGGACGCCGAGCGCCCATGCGGTGCCCTGACCGTCGGCGATGACCTGCACCTCGACGTGGCGCGCACCGGTGACCAGGCGCTCCAGGAAGACGACGCCGCTGCCGAAGGCCCGGGCGGCCTCGTCACGGGTGCGCTCGTAGGCGTCGCGCAGTTCCTCGTCGTTGTTGACCACGCGAATACCGCGTCCGCCACCACCGGCGGTGGCCTTCAGCATCAGCGGGTAGCTGATGTCGGCGGCTGCGGCGAGCGCGTCGTCGATGGTGTCGACGGCACCGCGGCTCCACGGAGCGACCGGCACGCCGACCTCCTCGGCGATCAGCTTGGCGCCGATCTTGTCGCCGAGCTTGCGCATCGCGTCGGGCGACGGGCCGACGAAGGTGACGCCGATCCGCTCGCAGAGTTCGGCGAAGACCGGGTCCTCGGCGACGAAGCCCCAGCCGACCCACGCCGCGTCGGCGCCGGTCTCGAGGAGGGCGCGCTCGAGCACCTTCATGTTCAGGTACGGGCGCGACGCCGCCGGACCGAGGTCGTACGCGATGTCGGCCTCGCGCACGAACGTGGCGGCGGCATCGACATCGGTGTGCAGGGCAATGACCTCGATCGGCTGCCCCGTCTCGGCGGACAGGCCACGGACGGCATGGATGAGGCGCATTGCGGCCTCGCCACGGTTGACGATGGCGATTCGGGAGAACATCACCGACTCCTTCGGTTCGTCGTGCCGAGGATGTGTTCGGCACACGCGAGGTGGTTCAACAGATCGATAGTTGCGGACCGAAGCCATTACGCGCGAGTACGTTCACGCGCGTCGGCATCGGGTCGTCGCGACCCAGCGGCTCACCTGGACCGGGAACGTGCTGGGTGGAGACCCTTTTCGGCTATCCGATCTTCCTACCGAAACAGATTGCGATTCGGTGCCGATCTGCGATCTCCGATCGGCGAATTCGTGCCGTACCGACTGTGACCGGGGTCATGAAGGTTGCGGCACCGGCCGGGTGCGGGTCAGGCGGCGAAGAGAATCCAGCTGTAGATCAGCAGGCCGAACACCAACACGCCGAGGTAGGCCCAGCCCAGCCAGATCGCGACGTCGGCGAACGGCAGACCGGACTGTCCCCGGGTGCGTCTGATCTGGCCACGGGCGCGGTAGCCGAGCACGAGTCCGATGGGGAACGTGATGCCGAGCCCCGAGAGGATCAGGGCCCACACGGCCAGGCGATTGAGGCGTAGGCCGGACTGGGGAGCCACGTTGTCCTCCGGATCGTCCTCGAATGCTGAGTTGTTGTCTGCAGAGTAGGCCTGGGACACGGGTGTGAAGACCGTGTGGTCGTCGGAGCCGGGCGTCTCGTCGTCGTGTTGCTTGGCGGGGGCTGCCGAAGCGGCCGGCGGCTTGACGAACATGGTGGCGTCGGCCGCGTCGGAACGTCGGGTCTCGTCGTCGAGCGCAGCAGGGCGTGACCGGGGAGGTTCCGGCCGCGACGGTGCCGGTCCCGGACGGGCACCGAGGGCGTCGGGTCCCGGAACGCCGGTCCTCTGCGTCGGATTGCCCTGTGGCAGATTCCCTTGTGACGCAACAGGATTGGTACCCGGCGGTGGGCGGTGTCCGGCCGGGGGGCGACCGGCGGGATTCATCGGTCCGGGGTTGCCCGGCGAACTGCCGGGAACCGGTCGCGGACGTGGGCCGGTCGTGTAGGCGCCGGCCGGGCGCGGGAGAGGCTGCGGACGGGGGCCGGCGGGCTGACCGGGGCCGCCGGACCGGGCGGACGGGGACCGCCGGGCGGGGGACCGGGTCGCTGAGACGATGCCGGGCCTGCCGGACCACCGGGCGCGGGCGGCAAGGGCCCGCGAGGGCCGGGTCGGCCCGGATCGGGCAGG